>JAYTPB010000098.1:0-13385 GCA_043747445.1 Sphingomonadales bacterium | reverse complement strand
GTAATCCTAACGCGGCTAGCGGGGAAGTGTTCCAAGCAGCGTATCACGCGCCTGATTAACGCGCGCGGCGAGTTCAGCACTGCCGCCTGCATCGGGGTGAACTTTGGCGATCAGACGGCGGTGTGCGGCGAGGATCGTTTCGGCGTCAGCATCGGGATCAACCTCAAGCAAGCGCGCCGCATCATAGCGCGACATGCCAGCGCCCGACGAAAGCATCCGTTTGCCGAAATAAACCACCGCAATAACAACCGCGATCAGGAGGAGTAGCTTGGTCATCCGAATTCCAATTCCGCTTGCGCGCTTTCGCGCTCTGGCAGCGCAAACCCGGCAATCATTTCGCGTAATTCCTGCCGCGCCGCAATATGGCTGATCCCGATGCCGCCAATCGCTTCAACATCAAGCAAGGTCAATCCTTTGGGGAAGAGTTCACGGTAGATCACCCGCTCACCAAGCCCGGATATCGTGCGAAAGCCAACCCGTTTCGAAAGCTCGTCAAGCGCCTTGCCAACGCGGCGCATATTATTCGCCTCAATATGCTGGAGGCGGTTGCGCAGCACGACCCAATCAACCGAAGCACCGTCGCTCTGCGCGCGCACTTTGCGCAAATCCCAGATCAGTTCAGCATAAAAGCTTGGTTTTTTGACGCGGAAGGTTTCGGCGTCGACTTGCCCGATAAGGTCAAGATCAACGAAGCTGTCGTTTATCGGGGTAACAATCGTATCGGCCTTGGCGATGGCCGCGCGCGATACCGGATCATCGCGGCCCGGCGTATCAATCACGATGAAATCAGCGCCGCGCCCAATCCGTGCAATTTCCTGATCAAGGCCCGCAGGGGTCATCAATCCAAGCGTGACGTGTACTGGTGAGGGAAGATCAATCTTGCGCCGCCGCGAGGTTGCCTCACGATTATCGAGATAGCGAGTGAGCGTCTTCTGTCGCGTATCAAGATCAATCGCCGCCACCGAATAACCCGTCGCGGCAAGCGCAACGGCGGTATGCACCGCTGTCGTCGATTTGCCGGTTCCGCCCTTTTCATTGGCAAAAACGATATAATGCGTCTTCCCATCGACCATAAACGCGCGCAAACCCCCTTGATTATTTGCGACCCTCCCGGCATCGGGCGTCGCCACGCCATATCGGAGCAAGGCCAACCGTGCAAACTATCCGTCACCTTGATCGCCTCAAAAAAATGGTGAACGCTTCGCGGAGCGAGGACAAGCGCATTGCGCTGGTGCCGACGATGGGTGCGCTCCACGCCGGGCACATGGCGCTCGTCACTCAGGCACAGGCGATTGCCGATGATGTGATTGTCTCGATTTTCGTCAATCCCATCCAATTTGGCCCGAATGAGGATCTTTCGTGCTATCCACGGCAAGAGGCGCAGGATGCGGCGCTGCTGGCCGAGGCAGGGGTGGCGGGCCTGTGGCTGCCCGGTGTTGAAGTGATGTATCCGCAGGGTTTTGCCACAAGCGTGAGCGTGGCACGACTTGGTGACGGTCTTTGCGGTGCGGCACGCCCCGGTCATTTTGACGGGGTGGCGACTGTGGTTGCCAAACTACTGACCCAAGTGCAGCCCGATATCGCGGTGTTTGGTGAGAAAGACTGGCAGCAATTGGCGGTTATCCGCCGGGTGGCGCTTGATCTTAATCTCGGCGTTGAGATTGTCGGCGCACCGATTGTTCGCGACGGTGACGGCCTCGCGCTCTCATCGCGCAATGCGTATTTGTCTGCTGATGAACGCCGTGCAGCGCTGGCGTTGCCGCGTGCTCTGCAAGCGGCTGCGGCGCAAATTGAGGCTGGCGCGCACATTGACCTCGCGCTCGACCAGGCCAGAACCATGCTTTTGCAGGCGGGCTTTGCGTCAGTTGATTATGTTACACTCGTCGATTCAGCGTCACTTGAACCGCTGGAAACGCTTGACCGAGAAGCCCGAATGCTCGCCGCTGCACGGATTGGCACCACCCGTTTGATCGATAATTTTCCAGTTCGGAGCAAAAAGTGATCGCGGCGTTAACCATTTATTGAGACCATTTCGGTGACACTTGCATTTGACAGATACGTCAGCAGGGGAACGACAATGGCTTTGAGCGGCAAAAGCGCAAATTTTTTAATCGATAGCCGGATGGCCGATGCGGCTTACGGCGATACCAACGCGCTCTATGAATTGGGCATCGCTTATTCATCGGGAACGGGCGGGGTTGATGTAGACTTGGTGCAAGCGCACAAATGGTTTAACTTGGCGGCGCTACGCGGCAATGAGCGGGGCCAAGAATGCCGCGCCGAAATCGCCGACGATATGACGGCGCGTGAGATTGCCGAGGCACAGCGTCAGGCGCGGGCCTGGCTTAATGAAACAACACGGCGCGCGGCTTAAGCGCTCAAATATTCTGATCCAGCCAATCCTTGACCACTGGGCCAATATCGGCCCGGTCAAGGGCGAGCGCAATGTTGGCGGTGATGAAGCCGGCCTTATCGCCGCAATCAAAGCGGCGACCCTCAAAGCGGAAGCCGTGGAAGGGCTGGGTTCCGATCATCTGGGCCATCGCGTCGGTCAGTTGGATTTCATTACCCGCCCCGCGCGCCTGATTTTCAAGCACGCGCATCACTTCTGGTTGAAGGATATAACGGCCGGGAATCATCAGATTTGAAGGCGCGGTGCCGGGCGCTGGTTTTTCAATAAGGCCAAGCACTTCAGTCAGCTTGCCGTTGACCGCACCGGGCGAGATAATCCCGTATTTGCGGGTTTCTTCAGGCGCGACTTCAAGCGCGCAGACGATGTTGCCGCCAATCTCATTATAGGCCTCAACCATCTGCTTCATGCAGCCGGGGGCACCCACCATCAGCTCATCAGGCAGAAAAATCGCGAACGGCTCATCGCCGACAATATGGCGCGCGCACCAGATCGCGTGGCCGAGTCCGATTGGTTCCTGCTGGCGGACATATATGACTTCACCGGGGCGAAAACGCGTGCCCTCAATCGCATCAAGCGCCTTGTCACGCTCACGCATTGTGGTTTCGAGTTCGTAGCTGATATCAAAATGATCTTCGAGCGCGGATTTGCCACGCCCGGTCACGAAAATCATTTGTTCAATGCCGGCCTCACGCGCTTCATCAACCGCATATTGGATCAGAGGTTTATCGACGACAGTGAGCATTTCCTTAGGCATTGCCTTGGTTGCAGGCAAAAAACGGGTGCCAAGGCCACCAACGGGAAATACAGCTTTACGGAGTTTTTTCATGGGAGATTTTCCTAATTTGAAATCACCATAATCACCACCCTTGAATTTTTCGTTTTTTTGGGTATGTGCAGATTCGCGAACCGGGCCCCTCTGGCGTTTTCAGGAAACTGAGACGTGATGTCGGATCGCATCGGAGAATTCCGGTGTTGCTTGGCCCAGTAGTGTACGCACAATCGCACCGATACCTCTCCGATCCAGTCAAACTGAAACATGGAGTGGCTTTATGTCCGTTATTGCTTACCGCCTTTTGACAGTTCACCGTCGTCTTGATGATGAAATCCGCACGCAATTATCACGCCGCTGGCCTGATCTTGCAAAGGTTCAGCGGCTCAAGAAATTGAAGCTCGCGGTCAAGGATCGGCTGCACCGTCTTGCGATGGGTCGCCCGTCGCTACGAACGGCTTAACCTATCGAAATAGAGCATGATCGTTTGGCAGGTTTGGCCTCGCCGACAATGTTCATGCTCTGGCTGGCGGCGGCATACCCCCTCTTTGTCGCTGCCAGCCCTTTTCGATGTGTAACGGAAAACAGGGATTATCATGGAATTTTTACTAAGCGATTGGCTGGGCACCCCGGTCTGGTTCTGGATGAGTTTTATCGGCATCGTGATCGCCCTCACCGCGTTTGACCTTGGCATTTTGCACAAGGAAGACCGCGAGATGGGCATTGGGGAAAGTCTTAAACTCTCAGCTTTTTACATCAGCTTCGCGCTCGCCTTCGGTGTCTGGGTCTATTTCCAAAAAACTGCGGCGTTTGGTACTGAGATCGGTACAGATCTGACGATGAAATATTATACCGGCTTCTTCATTGAAAAGGCGCTGTCGATTGATAATATCTTCGTCATCGGGCTGATTTTCACGACCTTCGCGATTCCGCCGAAATATCAGTATCGCGCGCTTTTATGGGGCATTATCGGCGTTATCGTGTTGCGCGGCATCATGATCGCGCTGGGTGCAGCACTGGTCGAGCAATTTTATTGGGTGCTCTATATCTTTGCGGTGTTCCTGATCGCGACGGGCGTGAAAATGCTCTTCGCCAGTGACAAGCCAATGGACGTTGCGAACAATCCTGCCGTCAAATTCATATCGCGCCTCATGCGGGTCACGCCTGAGCTGCATGGGCAGAAATTTTTCGTGCGTGTCCCCGATAGCAAAACGGGGAAACTAGTGCGCGCGGCAACGCCTTTGTTCCTCGCGCTGGTTGTGATCAATGTGGTTGATCTGGTGTTCGCGGTAGACAGTGTACCAGCGATCTTTGCGATCACGACGGACACGTTCATCGTTTACACGTCAAACATCATGGCTGTCCTAGGGCTGCGTGCACTCTATTTCGCGCTGGCGGCGATGGTGCACCGTTTCCACTATCTCAAATATGCGCTGGCACTTGTGCTGGTGTTTATTGGCTCGAAGATTTTCGTCGCTGACTTCATCCTTGGCGGGGATAAATTCCCGCCAGTGCTGAGCCTCGTGGTGACCTTCGGGCTTATCCTCGGCGGCATTGGCTGGTCGCTTTGGAAAACGCGGGGCGACGTTGAACCTGCTCACCCTGTGGTATAATATTCACACTTTAACAATGAAACAGGAGACTAAAATGAAATATCTAATGCTTCCATTGATCGCGGCTGTCGCGGTTTCAGGTACAAGTGCAGTCGCGGCTACAAAGGGTAATGCGCAGCGCTGCGCGCCTGTCTCAGTGCCGTCAGTTGAAGGCCAGTTTGCCAAATTTAATGCGGCTTGGGCCACAAAAGACCCTGCAAAAGTGACGGCGCTCTTCACGCGTGATGCCGTGTTGCTGCCCACTGTATCAAATACGCCGCGCACTACGCCTGAAGGCATCAACAATTATTTCGTGAAGTTTTTGGAAGGCAGCCCGGTCGGCACGATCAACACCAGCACAGTAAAGCTTGGTTGCAATATGGCATCACGCCTTGGCACGTGGACGGTAACGTTCACTGATGCAAAAACGGGCGCAAAAAGCGATGTGAAGGCGCGTTATTCCTTCATCTATCGCATGGAAAATGGCGCTTGGAAGATTGACCATCTCCATTCGTCAATGATGCCTGAACCAACGACTTGATACTCTGACAATGATCCTCAGGCGGGCGCAGATAATTTGCGCCCGCCGCTGCTTTGTTTCACTATGCGCTTTCAACCAAGGGAGAGAGTATGGGACAGGCAATCAGGAGCGATGTTTTGGCGGGCAAGGTCGCCTTTGTAGCGGGTGGATCGACGGGCATCAATTTTGAAATCGCGCGTCAATTTGCTGCGCACGGCGCGAAGGTCGCGATCCTCAGCCGTAAGGTTGACCGGGTTGAAGCGGCGGCAAAGATGTTGACTGACGAGGGCCATTATGTCCTCGGGCTTCCCGGCGATGTCCGCGATTATGCCCGCCTTCAGGAAGCGTTTGCGCAGACCGTCGCGGCTTACGGCAAGATTGATATCGTGCTTTCGGGCGCGGCTGGAAATTTCCTCGCGCCTGCGCTCGGGATGAGTGCGAATGCGTTCAAAACGGTGGTTGATATTGACCTGCTCGGCACCTTCAATGTCTTCCGCGCGAGCTTTGAGCATTTGAATAAGCCCGGTGCGTCGTTGATCACGATTACGGCGGGGCAGGCGGTCAAGCCAATGATGTTCCAAATCCATGCCTGTGCGGCCAAAGCGGGCGTCAACATGGTCACCAAATGTCTGGCGATGGAGTGGGGGCCAGCGGGCGTGCGCGTCAACGCGATTTCCCCGGGGCCGATTGCGGATACCGAAGGGATGCTCCGCCTCGCGCCCAATGATCAGGCAGAGGCGACAATTAAGGGCCGGATTGCACTGCGCGATTATGGCACCAAAGGCGATATTGCCGAAGCGGCACTGTTTCTCGCAAGCGATAGTGCGCGTTATATTACCGGCGCGATCCTTAATGTTGATGGCGGATCAGAGCTTGGCGATGCTCAGCCCGACGCGATTCCCGAAGAGTATAAGTGATGAGCGCGCTCGACAAATGGCACGCCTATATGGAGCATCCAAGCGCGGAAAGCCTTGCCGCGATGCTCGCCGATGATGTCGTGTTCGAATCGCCCGTGGTTCACACGCCGCAAGTTGGGAAGGACATCACCTTCAAATATCTCTGGAGTGCAGCCAAAGTGCTTGGCGGCGACGGCTTTACTTATTTGAACGAATGGCACGGCGAACGTTCGGCGATCCTTGAATTTGAACAGACCATTGAGGGCATCAAGGTCAACGGCATTGACATGATCTGGTGGAATGAAGATGACCTTATCACGCGCTTCAAGGTGATGGTGCGGCCCTTGAAAGCGGTCAACATGCTCCATGCGATGATGGGCGCTCAGTTGGTTTCAAAATAACCCTCTCCCCTTGCGGGAGTGGGTGGCCTGAAAGGCCGGGTGAGGGGTTTGCCTGAAGGAGGCTCGAAGCCTCCAAAGGCAATTTTTGCGCAACTGTTGAAGAGTCTTTCAGCCGCAGACGCGGCTGGCCCCCTCTCCCTGCCCTCTCCCGCAAGGGGAGAGGGGGGTATTAGGTCTACCGCCCACCCGTCCGCTGAACTGCGCCTTTATGCGCGCCGACGCCGCCGGGTTTGCGTTGCGGGCGGAAGGGACGGCGTGGCCGATCTTCGCGCGCCGCACCAGCGGGTGCGGGACGACGACCATCGCCGCGTCGTGGTTGATCGCGGTCACGGTCGCCAGAGCCTGCGGCGGGCTTGGGCAGCTTTGCGCGCTGGGCGTCAAAATCGGCGGGCAGCGGCACTGGGTCAAGCCGAACGCCAGTCAGTTTTTCTATCTGTTTGAGCCAGCCTTTTTCCTCACCACAAACATAGCTGATCGCGATGCCATCAGCGCCAGCGCGCGCGGTGCGACCAATGCGGTGAACATATTGTTCGGGCACGTTGGGCATATCAAAATTATAAACATGGCTGACGCCCGAAACGTCAATCCCGCGCGCGGCAATGTCCGTCGCGACGAGGATTTTGATCTCACCCTTGCGGAAGGCTTGCAGGGCTTGCGTACGTTGCGGCTGCGATTTATTGCCGTGGATTGCAGCGCAGCCGATGTTGGCGGCGTGGAGATGCTTCACAATCCGGTCTGCCCCGTGCTTGGTGCGCGAGAAAATCAGCGCGCGTTCAATCGGCTCAGCGGCAAGCGAGATGGTGAGCAGCGCTTGCTTCTCAATCTGGTTCACAAACGTCACATATTGCTTGACGCGTTCTGCCGTCGAAGCAACCGGGGTGACCGCAACCTTGACCGGATCATTGAGGAAGCGCGCGCCGAGTTCGGCAATCGCCTTTGGCATGGTGGCCGAGAAAAATAGCGATTGCCGTTCTTTGGGGAGCATCTTGTCGATGCGCTTGAGCGGCTCGATGAAGCCAAGGTCAAGCATTTGATCGGCCTCATCAAGCACGAAAATCTCGACATTCTTGAGCGTCACTGCGCGTTGCTCAATCAAATCCATCAAGCGGCCCGGCGTTGCGACGAGAACGTCAACACCCGCAGTCAGCGCGCGGATCTGGCGATTGATCGGCACGCCACCAAATGCAGTTTCAACGCAAATCTTCATGTGGCGGCTATAATCTTGGAAGGATTTGGCGATCTGCGCCGCGAGTTCGCGCGTTGGCGAAAGGACGAGGACGCGGATCGCCCGGATCGCGCGTGGACGCGGATCATTTTCAAGATATTGGATCGTAGGCAGCGCAAAAGCGGCGGTCTTACCAGTGCCCGTCTGCGCGATTCCGAGCAAATCACGGCCAAGCAGCAGCGGCGGAATCGCCTGCGTCTGGATTGGGGTTGGGGTGGTGTAACCCTTCGCGGCGAGCGCGGCGAGGATCGGCTTGGACAGGCCAAGATCGGAAAATTGAGTCATAAAAATCTTTCAGTAAATACGTTTGACGCGCGCAGATGTGCGACGCCAACAAGCGGGGTTTGTTTTGACAACCCGCGTGAAAAGGGAAGCCGTTGGGCCAAAACGCGTTAGGATCAGGGGCGGTTCGGATACCCGAACAATCACGCTGCCACGATCAGGCAAAGCATCATGCCTTGCTGCGTTGCAATATAGATAGGGGATAATGATGGCGAAAGCAAGGCGGGAGGATTGGGACGGGAGGTCAGGCTGATTTTGCCCCATAAGGTGACAAAGGTTTACCTGTAACGCGGCATTATGTAGCAAACGCACCAAGCCGATTTCCCCCTTAGCCGGGGAGAACGGGCGTGATTAAATTATTAATAGCATTTGCTTTAATCGTTGGTGTGCCATCCCTTGTACGGCGGGACGAAGTCAACTCTGTCACTTTCTTTGCTCAAGAAGGCCACCATACGGCCTTCGTGGCTAGTAAAAATTTCGGATTCTTGGGAATCGAGTTTGTAGGCTATAGCGAATTCAATTTCGATTTCTGCATAATTAGCGATGATTTTACGCTTGAAATTATCGGGCCACGGAAATTCAATTGTATACTCACGAATTCTGCCACTAGGATAAAACTCACCCCCGAATTTTTCTTCCGCCAACACTCTCTTGCCACCATCACCAGTCTTGCCACCATCACCAGTAAAATCAGGCGCGAGAACGTCCATTGTGAGACTCACATCATAGGCCATTGTCTTACCGAAATTCTGAAAGGTGAAAGTCACGATTCCAAAATTTTGATTATCAAAACTGTATTCAATCGGCTTGTCATGATAACTTGCACTGCCGATATAAACAAACGCTTCAATCTGTCTTTGAGTGACAATTTTTGTGTATTCGAGGCTGCTATCGGCAAGATCAGCGCTGCGTTTGGTCTCGTCCCGGGCACCCTTAGCGAACCAAGCGGCAGCAATAGCGGCTCCCATGGTCACCAAACCAAGAAGCAATCCAATCATGCCAGCTACCAGTTGCCACCAAGCCCATCTAGCAGCGTCCGAAGCCGCATCCGCCGCCTTCCATTGGGCGCAAAGATCGGAGTTACGATCTTCCTCATCATTGGCGCATGGCTTTGTTGCGTCACTGGATTCGTTCGCGCGCTGGAGGGACGTGGCTATACTCTCCAAGCTTTTGGCTATTTCCTGCTTTTCTTTGGTGGCTTCGGCCTGAATTTGTGTTTTTGGTGGTTCGCCAGCCCCTATTGAAACTAATCCGATAAGCGCAAAGATGATGCCCCGATAGCTTCTAAGCATTGCAACAAAAACACCGCTGTAAATTTCCCACGGCTCAACTTGTTGCGCACATTTGGTTCAGAGTCCACCACACCGATTGCCGCCAGCTTTTCGACAAGCTGAACGTATGACACATTGCGCCGCTTCAACTCCGATTTGAGCAAGCCCTTGGCCTGATCTTCCCAATCTTTTGCGGCTTTCGCCATAACGTATCTCCTATGTGATAAAAAACATCATATGCGATACTTTTGCCATTGACAAGAGTGTATGAACGTAACTATATACGATGCATAAGCAACGGACATAGTTACATGGCACAACATTTCTTACTTTCAGCCGCCGCCCGCACCTTGAGCCTCAAGGCTGTTTTCACAATGGGCGAGGATAAGGCTTATCAGGCGTTCTGCGCCATGCGTTGGGCTGACACTGACGGGGAGGCCTATTGCCCGCGCTGCGGCTGTGTCGAGACCTACGAAATCAAGTCGCGCCGTCAATTCGAGTGCAAGGCGTGTAAGCATCACTTCTCGGTGACGAGCGGCACGATCTTTTCCAACCGCAAAATGTCGTTCACTGATTTGCTTGCGGCTATCGTGATCTTTGGCAACGGTGCCAAGGGCGTTGCAGCGCTGCACCTGTCCCGTGATTTGAATTGCCAGTATAAGACAGCGTTCATCCTTACGCATAAGCTGCGCGAAGCAATGGCGATTGAGCAAGCGGGCCGCACACTCGACGGCATTGTCGAAATCGATGGCGGCTATTTTGGTGGCTATGTGAAGCCTGAAAACCGCAAAGAGGATCGCAAGGATCGTCGGTTGAAGTCCAACCATTCGGGCAAGCGTCAATGCGTTGTCATCATGCGCGAACGTGGCGGGCGCTCGCTTCCCTTCGTTGTGCGCAGTGAAGGCGACGCGGTGCCTATGGTGCGTGATCATGTTGCCAACCTTGCAACCATCCATGCCGACGAAGGTTCGGGCTGGGATGCCCTACACGCTGGTTGGGATACGCGCCGCGTCAATCACAGCGTTGCGTTCAAGGATGACGGCGCTTGCACCAACCAAGCGGAGAGCTTCTTTAGCCGTCTGCGCCGCATGGAAGTCGGCACACATCACCATATCGCGGGCCGTTATCTCAACCAGTATGCGGGCGAAGCTGCATGGCGCGAAGATCACCGACGCGTTGATAACGGACGCCAAGCCGCGATGATCTTTGGTGCAGCGCTTGGCAGTGGCGTTAGCCGCAACTGGAAGGGCTATTGGCAGCGGGCGGCATAAGATGCCACCGCTTAGGCATCCCCTCAACCATAACCACGCCCTTACCAACACGCCGCCCTAGCGCCGCGTTGAACGTTGACGATATGCGGTAAAGCTCTTTCTTGGCTGGCACTGGCAACCCTGTACGCGCCCATACCGCAAGCACTATTTCCCGCCCTGTCACAGGCTCGCTGGCTTCGCGTAGCACTGTGAGCGCTGTCTTGATGCCTTGCCCGCGCTTATCCCATCGTGACGGCTTACGGGGCGCTACAGCCTCGTTATCGTCTCTCCAGTCCTCTTGAAACATGCGGATGACGTGTTCGATATGATCAAGGTCAATCCGAAGCTGCGTTGATTGTGTGTCGAGCGCGACAATCTGCCCCTTAACGCGGCGATGCTTGGCTTGAAGTGCTGATAAAACGTGTGGTTCGGCCATACCCGCTATTACCCGCCGATACCCGGATTACGCTAGGCAGGCGTTGGTGCGTTTGATACATAATATCGCTGTAACGCGCTATTTCTGTCACCTTTTGTCACCTTAAGCTCTCCAAGTGCCGCCTCATGACGGGGTGCGGGTGAAAAGTCATTATCGCCCAAGATGACATCTGTTCAGAAAGTCTCACTAAAATCTCACCAAAACGCTCATTAGCTTTTCCTCTTCGTGGCTTTGTGTCTTCGTGTGAGACCATACTCCGGCTGACAGCGCGTGACGGGCCGTAGATTGATCCCACACGAAGCCACGAAGACCACGAAGAAGGAAGAAAGACAAAGTGATGATTTTGAAGTGTGTTCCCCTTTCAAAAACTTCGGAAAACTAAAGAGTTGACACTGAATCCGTATATTCGCGCGCCCCCCACGATGTGAGAAAATAGCAAAACCGATCCGCCACGGCGACGCAGTGAGAAAGCCAAGCGAGGGGCGAAAGCGTCGACCATAAACGGAACATACCATGAATATTTTCTGTAGGAAAGGGATTTGATTGGCGGCTTTGTCGGGGGGAGCGGACTGTCCGGTTATGGACGGGAAATTGCGAAAACTGCCGTTTCCAATCCGCCAACCACGACGTCGATTTACCGACCTGCCGTTGCCTGGAGTCTTGTGGAGCGAAACGGCTAGGGTTGGTGTCCTGAACGTGGCGGATCGATTCCGTTTCGTTCGCGCAACCTTGCAAGGAATAGCAGGCTCAGGCTAGCCACGGTCAGCAGGGCAAGCGTAACCACACTCCCCTCCGGTCCCTCCCCGGCACCATTGAGATAGGCCGGCCCGACAGGCACCATTTTCACCACCAGTGCGGGTAGACCGGTGTCCAAACCCGTAATCGGCACATCGAAGCCGGTGCCCCCAAACCAGTTCCAGCCGACGTGCCAGCCCATCACCCCCCAAATCGAATTCGAATACCGCACCCAGGCGCAGGCGAAAATCGCGAAGATGAAGGTCATGACCAGCTCCAGCAGCGTTGCTCTGGGCGAAAAGTGAACAAAGGTGAACGCGGCGGACGACAATATGAAGGCGGCAGTCATGTTCCAACGCCGCATGATGGTTGAGAACAGCCAGCCGCGAAAAACGCACTCCTCCACGCTCGCTTGCACGGTGAAGCCGGCGAGCAACAGGGCGATCCAACCAAGCGCAGAAGGGCTGGCAAAGGCGGGGGCCAGATCAGCGACACGGTATCCGCCGGAAAGTGCTATCGCCGTCACGATCGCGCCCATCATCGCTATGCCAACGGCCAGTCCGGTCAGGAACTTTTTGAGCCGCCCATCGCCGCAAAGTCCGACACTGGCGAGGCTTCTCTTTTCGACCCAGCGAACCCAGCCAGATACCGCAAGCCCTAAGGCGATGAACGAAACCAGCATCAGGAAAAAGCCCAAAGGTCCGCGCGGGGACCCCATCGGCTCAGTAAAGCCGAGATATGAAAGTGTGAGATCGCCCGGCAACATGCTGATAACAAGAAGGAAAATGCAGATAAAGGGGGCGGCGATACTCGGCGGTAGCCAGCCCGTTGGTGTCTCTTCGGAAAAGATAATCTGGGTCATGTCGCACTGGCTAGCCGCCCGGCGCAGACGGCTATAGAATGATCGTGCGGAACAAGTCCGAACGAAGCCACTCCTTTGGCGTGAGACCAACTGCCTTGCGGAATGTGCGGCCAAAATGGCTCTGATCCGCAAAGCCAGCGCCATGGGCTGCCTCAGCCAGCTTCGCGCCTTTACGCAACAGCCGCTTGGCAAGATCGACCCGTCGGTGCTGCAGATAACGATAAGGACTGGTGCCAAGCAACACCCGGAAATCACGCGAAAGCTGCCAACGGTCACAGCCAGAAACTTGTTCAAGTTGATCCAGTCGCGCACCGAAAACGACAGCGGTTTCGAGAAATTCGCGTGCCCGCATCACGGCTGTTCGGTTGGCGATCCTTACCGGTGCCACCTTGCCAGCCACGTCGTTCATGGCTTGCGCCAGATCGTAGAGAGCATCTTCATAAGCACCGGGATCCTCGACGCCCGCGCAGTCTATCACCATGCTCATGGCCGCCGCGATCAAGGCGGGATTCGTCGAGACGCCATTGGCGATGAACGGCAGCTCCGCGCCTCCAAGAACTGTCTGCACATGAGTTGGCGGAACATAGGCTGCCCGATAGCTGAATCCCGCCTCATCGCTGCAATGTCCATCGTGTATTTCTTCGGGATGGAGGATTAGCACCTGCCCAGGCAGCGAATGTCGCATCGCCCCGCGATAATTGAACGCTTGCACCCCAGCCATAGTCAAAGCGAC
>JAYTPB010000097.1:0-9270 GCA_043747445.1 Sphingomonadales bacterium | reverse complement strand
ATTGGACGGCTTGACCACCACCGCTTCACCATGGGCAAAAGGCCGGGCGAGCAAGGTGAGCGCGCCATCAAGCACCTGTCCGATCCGGCGAGGATCACCGCCGCGCTGCCGCCAGCCGACGATATCATTGAGAATGACTGGCTCTTTAAGCCCCATTGCCACCCCCGGCACATCAAGCGCGCGCGCGAGCAGCGTTGAGCAGCAGAAGGCAGAATGGAAAATGAAATGAATGGGCGCCTGGGGCGGTTGCGCAGAAAGCGCATCCTCACGTTTAATGATAACCGGACTGTTCGATTTCCCAAGATATTCGTCGGTTAAAAAGGTTACGGCGCGGTGCCCATCACGATCAACATAGCGAAAATGTACCGCGTCTTGCTCAGGGTCATAGCGGTCAGCGAGCCATAACGGGTCGCGCGCGATATCAGCAATAGAAGCGGGTGCGTTAGTCACAACCGCATTCTGCCGCCAATCCCCAGCGCCTGCAATCCCTGCGCTTACTTCGCTGACAATAGCAGTGCCCCATCACCCTCGTCGGCGTTGACGGTTGACCCGTCGGGCACGTCACCGCGCAGGATCATATCAGCAAGCGGATCTTGCAGATATCGCTGCACCGCGCGCTTTAAGGGCCGTGCGCCGTAAACCGGATCATAACCAACACGGCCAAGCCACGCGCGCGCGCCTGCAGTCAGGTGTAGTGTCACCTTACGGTCGGCAAGCAGCCTGGCGACGCGGGCAACCTGGATATCGACAATCGGCGCCATATGCTCTGCCGCCAGTCGGTGGAACAGGATGATTTCATCCAGCCGGTTGAGAAATTCGGGGCGGAAATGGCCGCGCACAACTTCCATCACTTGCGGCTCAACCTTATCGACATCTTCGCCCTCGCCAAGCCCCGCGATAAATTGCGAACCAAGATTGCTCGTCAGGATGATGATCGTATTGGTGAAATCAACCGTCCGCCCTTGCCCGTCGGTCAGGCGACCATCGTCAAGCACTTGGAGCAGGACATTGAAAACGTCACTGTGCGCCTTTTCAACCTCGTCAAATAAAACGACCTGATAGGGCCGCCTACGTACCGCTTCGGTTAGAACGCCGCCTTCCTCATAACCGACATAGCCCGGAGGTGCACCGATCAGCCGCGCGACGCTGTGCTTTTCCATGAATTCGCTCATGTCGATCCGCACCATCGCGCTGTCATCATCAAACATGAAGCCAGCGAGCGCCTTGGTCAGCTCGGTCTTGCCAACCCCAGTTGGCCCGAGGAAAAGGAAGGAACCAAGCGGACGGTTGGGGTCTTGCAGGCCAGCGCGCGCGCGGCGAACGGCAGTAGAAACGGCCTTTACCGCATCGGCCTGCCCAATCACGCGCTTGCCAAGCGTCGCCTCCATCGCGAGCAATTTCTCACGCTCACCCGTCATCATCCGCTCAACCGGAATACCCGTCCATTTGGCGACGACTGACGCAATGTCATCGGCGGTGACCTCCTCACGCAGCATCGCGCCTTCGGCAGCACCAGCGGCGTCGGCCAATTGCTTCTCAAGCTGAGGGATCGTGCCATATTGCAACTCGCCAGCCTTCGCCAAATCGCCCGAACGTTGCGCCTGATCAAGCTGGAGGCGCGCCCCGTCAAGCGCCTCTTTGACCTTCGCCTCGCTATGGATTTTTTCCTTCTCTGCCTGCCAGCGGGTCGTGAGTGACGCCGACTGTTCTTCGAGATTGGCAAGTTCGCTCCGCAGGTTCGCCAGCCGATCCTTTGACGCTGTATCGCTTTCTTTTTCCAGCGCGAGGCATTCGATCTTCATTTGAATGATCTTGCGGTCAAGCGTTTCAATCTCTTCAGGCTTTGATTCAACCTCCATGCGGATGCGGCTCGCGGCCTCATCCATCAGGTCAATTGCCTTGTCGGGCAGGAAACGGTCAGAAATATAGCGGTGCGACAGCGTAGCCGCCGCGACCAGCGCGGCGTCAGTAATCCGCACACCGTGATGAAGCTCATATTTTTCTTTGAGCCCGCGCAAGATTGAGATCGAATCCTCAACAGTTGGCTCGCCGATGAAAACAGGCTGGAACCGGCGCTGAAGTGCGGCATCCTTTTCAACATGCTTGCGGTATTCGTCAAGCGTCGTCGCGCCGATGCAGTGGAGCTCACCGCGCGCGAGCGCTGGTTTGAGCAAGTTTGACGCATCCATCGCGCCTTCACCTTTGCCCGCACCGATCAACGTGTGCATTTCATCAATGAACAGAACGATCTGCCCCTCGGCCCCGCGCACCTCATCAAGCACTGATTTGAGCCGCTCCTCAAATTCGCCGCGATATTTCGCTCCTGCGATCAGCGCGCCCATATCAAGCGACATAAGCTGGCGCCCTTTGAGGCCGTCAGGCACATCGCCGTTCGCAATCCGCAGCGCCAACCCTTCGGCAATCGCGGTTTTGCCAACGCCGGGTTCACCAATGAGGACAGGGTTATTCTTGGTGCGGCGCGCAAGGATTTGGATTGTCCGGCGGATTTCCTCATCGCGGCCAATCACGGGATCAAGCTTGCCGTCGCGTGCAGCCTCGGTCAGGTCACGCGCATATTTTTTGAGCGCATCATATGTGTCTTCGGCGGACGCGGTGTCGGCACTTTTGCCTTTACGAAGTTCGTTGATTTTGGCGTTAAGCGCGTCAACTTTAAGCCCTGCGGCCGCGAGCGCTTTACCCGCAGTTGTCGTCGTCGCAAGTGTGAGCGCAAGGAGCAGCCGCTCAACGGTAACGAAGCTATCGCCAGCCTTGCTTGCAACCTGTTCGGCTTGGTCAAGAATGCGGACAAGATCATTATCGAGGCCGGGTGTTTGCTGCGCGCCGCTGCCTGAAACGCTCGGATGCTTTGCCAAAGCCGCATCGGTTTCGCGTACAGCAACGCTCGCATCGCCGCCCGCCGCCTTTATCAGGCCAGCACACATGCCCTCATTGTCCTCAAGCAGCGCCTTCAACAAATGTTCTGGCGCGATCCGCTGATGGTTCATCCGGATCGCGACAGTCTGCGCGCTTTGTAAAAAGCCTTTGGCGCGGTCAGTGAATTTTTCGAGGTTCATGGGGGAAAACCCTTCCTTTCACTTATGATGTAAGGATGGGTTTGAACCAGACAAGGGTAATGGCTATTTCGGATCGGTTGCCTTTGCGGCGTCGCCTGCGAAAATGTTGCCAAAAAAGCTGCCCTGATACCATTTGGGAGCATCATCAGCATTGGCAATTTCTGCCGCGATCAGCGTATTGATCCGCGCGAATTTGGCAGCGGCATCCCAGTTGAATGGCAGGCTCGGTTGATCACTGACCTTGTGATAATGGGTTTTGAGGAAATCGGCGAAAATCTTGTCGCCGCCATTTTTGAAACCGGTGATCAGGAAAATTGACGGCACGCCTTGTTTGACGAAACTATAATGATCCGAACGGGTAAACAGCCCTTCGGATGGCAGCGGATCGGGCGAAAGCGAAAGTCCCATTTTTTGCGCGGCGCGCGCCACCGCCGTTCCCATGGTTGAATGTTCGGCTCCAAAGGCGATCACATCCTGAAAATCATAAAGCAGGATCGGCATGTCAAGATTGACGACGCTGACCACCTTACCGCCCGGCACCACCGAATGTCTTGAGAGATAGTCTGACCCGAGCAGGCCGCGCTCTTCGGCGGTCACAGCGGCAAACAGGATCGAACGGCGCGGACGGGTTGGTGAGGCCGCGAGTGCGCGCGCCGCCTCAAGCATTGCCGCGATCCCGGAGGCATTATCCATTGCACCATTGAAAATCTTGTCGCCTTCTTTGGCGGGATCAACTCCGGTATGATCAAGATGGCCCATCAGCAGAACATATTCGCCCGCCAGCTTTGGATCAGAACCGGGCAGCATCCCAATCACATTGGGGCTGGTAATGCGTGACATGGTCGTCGTGCGGTTGAGCGAGATCGCCGGTTTAAGCGCAAAGCCCTTTGGTCGCCCGCCGACTTTATCGGCCTCTGCGAGTACCGCTTCAAGCTTGGCCGGCGCACCCGCAAATAGCGCCGCCGCCGCCTTATCATGAAGCGTTACACCAAATTGGATTGCGGGCGTTTCGGTAAAGCCGCTGCCATCAGCCTGCGCCCAATTGAGCGTTGGGTGGATCGGCCCCTCAATCTCGCGTGTCCAAGGCCGGGTGCGTTCGCGCTCCAATGTGCGGATCGTGATGACGCCGATCGCGCCGCGCGCTTGCGCCATTTTGGCTTTGCTGCGGCCGTAATGCGCGCCGACGTCGCTGCGCATCCCCTTGGGGAAGCCCGTCAGCACCGCGACGACCTTGCCCTTTACATTGAGCCCCGCATAATCATTCTGGCCCGCCTTGGGATCATCAATGCCGTAACCGACAAAAACAACCTGGCCTTGCTGGCTATCAGTGCCGTCAGTACGTGCGGGGCCGAACAACACCTCCTTGCGGTTGGCAAAATTTTCACCCGCGATGCTGAAGCTCGACTTTGCCTCATCTAGCAGAGCGCCCGCGAACGGCACTTTCTGAAACCATCCATCCTTGTTCGCCGGGCTAAGCCCCAGCGCAAGGAAGCGGCTTGCCACATAATTTGCCGCGATTTCATGGCCGCGCGTTCCGGTCTCGCGCCCTTCGAGTGCGTCATCCGCCAGAAATTCGATGTGCGCACGCATCGCTTCGGGTGTGATCACCGCCTCAGGCGCGTCGGCAGCGGCGACTATGAGTGGGGCTGTAACACACAGCATGGTGATAAAGCGAAAGCGCATAATGACCTCGGGAATAGAGTTTACCCGAACTGACTTGCCGATTGCGCTGTTATCGTCAATGGCATTCGTAAATAGGTTGAGGATAATCGTGATGAAGCAATGGGTTACGGTGATAGCCGGACTGGTAGTGGCGCTTGCAATAGGTGCTGCGGTTTGGGAGCCGCTTGTTGCTGTGTCGCCACCACCTCCACCTGAGCGCAAGTACGACGCGCGGATAGTGCGCGATGAATTTGGCGTGCCGCATATTTTTGGCAAAACCGATGCGGATGCGTCCTACGGGCTGGCCTATGCTCATGCCGAGGATGATTTCGAAACGATCCAACAAGTTGTCGCGATGACGCGCGCGCGTGCTGGCGCAATGATCGGGAGCGACGGGGCCAAGGTCGATTATGTCGAACATCTGCTCGGCGCGCGCGAAACGACGCAGCGCCGCTACCGCGAAATTCCGGCCGACGTGCGCGCCTTGCTTGATGCTTATGCCACGGGACTTAACTTGTTTGCGGCGCGGCACCCCGGCGAAGTGCGGCTGTCAAAGCTGTTTCCTGTCAACGGCGAAGACATCGCGACGGGCTTTGTGTTGCGCGCGCCATTTTTCTTTGGACTTGACGGCGTGATCGGTAAGTTGGCGGCGGATGAAATGCCACCCGTTGACGGTGCTGCGCCGCCGCTGACCCCGGTTGGTCGCGATCCTGCGCGCAACGGATCGAATGCGTTTGCGGTTGCGCCGAAACGTATGGCCGACGGCAAGACCTGGCTCATTTCGAACGCCCACCAACCTTATGAAGGTCAAGTCGCCTGGTACGAGGCGACGATGCATTCGGGTGAGGGGCTTGATATGGCAGGGGCGCTATTTCCCGGTATGCCCTTCATTCCGCTTGGTCATAACCGCAATCTGGGATGGACAAATACCGTCAATGGGCCTGATCTCATCGATGTTTACAAGCTGGTGCTTAACGATGCTGGCACCCAGTACCGCTATGATGGCAAATGGTTGCCGCTGGAAAGTAAGCGCGTGTGGCTTGGCGTGAAATTCGGCCCGTTCACGCTTCCCATCCCCCGCACGGTTTACCGCTCGCTCCACGGGCCAGTGATCATCAATAAAAACGGCGCTTTTGCGGTGCGCTATGCAACGATTGATCAGCTCAAAAACATGGAGCAATATTACCGGATCGGCAAAGCGCAAAATTGGGACGAATGGCGGACGGCGATGTCAATTGGCGGCATCGCTTCAACCAATTTCATCTACGCTGATAAAACCGGCCGGATTGCCTATGTTTACAACGCGCTCTTTCCGCAGCGCAAAGCAGGCTATGATTATGAGGGCGTTTTGCCCGGCGATACCTCAGCCTCAATGTGGCAAAACACCGTATCCTTGGCGCAAATGCCGCAGATATTAAACCCTGCAAGCGGCTTTGTCTTCAACGCGAACAATACGCCTTTTGTCGCAGCGGGGCCGGGGTCGGAGCTTAACCCGGCGAATTTCTCACCCTTGCTTGGGATTGAACGGCGGACGACCAACCGCATGGTACGCGCCAACGAACTTTTGTCGGCGGACACATCGATTACGCCAGCCGAACTGCTCGCGATCAAATTTGATACAGCCTATAGTCGCAACAGCTTTGCCGGGGCTTGGATGGCAAAAATCATGGCGCTTGATCTTAGCAAAGAGCCTGACTTGCAGGCCGCGCAAAAATTGCTTGGCACTTGGGATTGGAACAGCGACGGCAATGCCAAGGCCGATGCGCTTGGCGAGGCGATGATGCACTTGGCGAATAGCGATGCCTATCACGGTCGCCCGCTCGGCGACGCTAAAGTCAAGCTGCGTGAGGCGGTTGACCGATTGATGAAGGGGTTTGGCCGGATTGATCCCTCGCTTGGCGAGGTTCAGCGGATGATGCGCGGCACCGTTGATCTGCCCGCCAATGGTGGCACCGATACGCTGCGTGCCGCAACCACGTGGGAACCGCAACCCGATGGCCGGATGCGCGTCAAGCACGGCGATAGCTTCGTCATGTTGGTCAATTGGGACAAAGCGGGCAAGGTGAACAGCCAGTCGATTCAGCCTTATGGTGCTGCTACGACCCGCCCTAACTCGCCCCATTATACCGATCAAATGAAGCTGTTTGTCGACCGCAAGTTCAAGCCAGTGCATTTTGAACGCGCCGATTTGCTTGCCAATGCCAAGCGCGCCTATCGACCTTAGCATTTGGTCGAAACATGGCTGCGGTTCGTCGAAGGCCTTTTGCTGTGCATAGCCCCACGTTAATTTGCGCGTATAGACTATGAAAATTCGCCTGACAGGATGAGATATATGAAAAAATCGATCGCACTGCTTCCACTGATTGCACTTACGCTGTCTCCAGCCGTGGCAGCGCCCGCAAAGCCCGCGCCCGTCTCTGCGCTCGCCGCAGCGGTGAAAATCCCTTACGAACAATTCACCCTCCCCAACGGCTTGCGCGTTGTTGTCCATACTGATCGGAAAGCGCCTGTGGTTGCGGTATCGGTCTGGTATCATGTTGGTTCAAAAGATGAGCCACAGGGCAAAACCGGATTTGCACATTTGTTTGAGCATTTGATGTTCAATGGTTCTGAAAATTCGCCGGGTGATTTTTTTGAACCGCTTCAGCAGGTTGGCGCGACTGATTTTAACGGCACCACATGGTTTGACCGCACCAATTATTTCCAAACGGTGCCAACCGCAGCGCTTGACCGCGCGCTCTTCCTTGAAAGCGACCGGATGGGCTATCTGCTTGGCGCGGTCACGCAGGAGAAGCTTGATAATCAGCGCGGTGTTGTTCAGAATGAGAAACGTCAGGGGGACACTCAGCCCTACGGCCTGACCGAATATGTGATTCAGGAAACGCTTTTCCCTAAGGGACATCCTTATCATCACACGACGATTGGTTCGATGGCTGACCTTGATGCGGCAAGCCTTGAGGATGTCAAAAACTGGTTCCGCGCCAAATACGGCCCTGACAATGCGGTGCTCGTGCTTGCGGGTGATATTGACCTTGCAACCGCCAAGCAAAAGGTCACAAGCTGGTTTGGCGGGATTCCACGCGGGCCAGCGATCGCGCGGGTGAATGCGCCCGTCCCAACGCTTGCAGCGCCAGTTAGCAAAGTCATGAAAGATCGGGTGGCAACGACACGGATCATGCGGATGTGGGCGATACCGGGGTTGAATGACAAGGATGCCACCGCGCTTCAAGTCGGCGCAACGGTGCTTGGCGGGCTATCAAGCAGCCGCCTTGACAATGCGCTTGTCCGCAAGGAGCAGATCGCGGTTTCAGTGACAGCTTCGGCTGATTTGTTTGAACAAATTGGTATGTTTACTGCCTCTGCCGATGTGAAACCCGGTGTTGATCCAGCGCTTGTTGCCAAGCGGCTTGATGCGCTGATCGCTGAATTTATGGCGAAGGGGCCAACGGCGGACGAAGTGCGCCGCGTCGCTACGCGTTCAATCGCGAGTACGATCAATGGGCTTGAATCGGTCGGTGGGTTTAGCGGCAAGGCAACGACGCTTGCCGAAGGTTTGGTTTATTCAGGCGATGCCGGGCGTTACCGTACAGAGCTTGCCGAGCTTGCCGCTATGACGCCGGCAACCGTCACTGCTGCCACGCGCAAATGGCTGTCGCGCCCGGTTTTCTCGCTGACCGTTGAACCCGGTGAGCGTGAGAAATATGACGAGCCAGCATCTGCGAAACCAGCCGCAAAAACAGCGACAGCACCTGCTGCCATGACAAAAACCAAAGTTGTTGGCCCTGATCGATCAACGCTGCCGCCAGTGGGTGAATTGACCGCGCTTGATTTTCCCAAGATTGAACGCGCAACGCTTTCAAATGGCATCGAAGTGTTCTTTGCCAAGCGGAGCGCGGTGCCCGCTGTCCAGATGACTGTCAGCTTTGATGCGGGTTCGGCGGCTGATCCGGCGAACGCGCTTGGCACGCAGTCGCTGATGCTTGCGCTGATGGATGAAGGCACCGCGACGCGTAATTCAGTGCAGATTGCTGAGGAGAGCGAGCGGCTTGGCGCAACGATTTCAACCGGGGCAAGCGTTGATCGCACCAATGTAAGCCTGTTTGCGGTGACCCCGAACCTTGCGCCTTCGCTTGATTTGCTCGCCGATATCGTTCGCAATCCCGCCTTTGCCCCGGCTGAAGTTGAGCGGCTGCGTGGCCAGCAATTGGCGCGCATTTCGGCAGAACTGACCCAGCCGCAGGGGCTTGCGGGCCGCGTTCTACCCGTCAAACTCTGGGGTGAAGGCCATCCTTATGGTCGCGCCAGCAGCGGCACAGGAACGCCTGAAACGGTCAAAAAGCTTGATCAAGCCGCTCTCTCGTCGTTCCACAAGGCATGGCTGCGGCCTGATACTGCGCGCATTTTTATTGCGGGCAATACCAGCCTGACGACGCTGGTTCCGCTGCTCGAAAAAAGCTTTGGGACATGGGCAAAACCCGCAACGCCAAAGCCAGTTAAAAATTTCAGCGCGCCTGTGCCTGCGGCGACAGCCAAA
>JAYTPB010000096.1:0-77020 GCA_043747445.1 Sphingomonadales bacterium | reverse complement strand
CGGCGATTGCGGGCGCAGGTCTCAAGCGCAATACTGACGGCACGGGTGATATTCCACTCGCGCTTTCTGGTGCACACCGGCTGGGCTATATCCAGTTCTGGCCTCACGTCCGCCCTTGGAAAGTTGCCGTACCTGAGCCAATGATGCGTGCTCTCCCAGATGTTGCGAACGTTGCAGCATTACTGAGCGATGCGCTGCTAGCCGCTGTCCCAAACGGACGGCGGGCGGCAATATCTGAATCCGCCGTATCTGAACCTACAGGAGCCTTGGCAGCAGCATGAGTGAGATTGACTCCGAACCGTTCCCAAGGCGTGCATTGATTGCGGCGGGTTTACTCGTCGGGGTTACATTGGTGCTGACTGGAGCGGTTTCGGCGGGGCTGCTCAGCAAGCCAAGTGATGCTAATACTTCGCGTGTCGAGAAGAAGATGGCAGTGCGCATGAGCCGGACGCTCGCGTTTGCTGATCATCCCGGCGGCGTCCTCTTGATCACAGATGTTGATAAAAACAGCCTCGTCCGCGCGATCATGCCCGGCGAACCAAGCGGTTTTATTCGCGGTGTTCTGCGCAGTTTTGCGCGCGAACGGCGGGCCAAGAATATAGGGATGGAGGCGGCGTATCGCCTCACGCTTTGGGATGATTATAGCCTTTCGCTCACGGATACTGGAACCGGCCGGACGATTGAGCTTGGTTCATTTGGCCCTGATAACCGTGCGGCCTTCGCGGCGTTGCTGCCACCCGAGAAAGTGGCAATGCGCTGATGTTTGAACGCGTGAAATTTGATGTGCCCTGCACCATCGTGGTTGAACATACAAATGAGCATTTACATGCCCATGTTGAGCTCGACGGCAATCCAATCATGCAGCCTGGAGATCAAGTGCGCGTTCACGGCGCGCCCATTCGCGTGTTGTTTGGCGAGCGGATGGTTGAGCGGCGCACTGCAACGGTGGCGCGCGCCAATATTTTTGAACGTGCTTGGGCACGGCTCAAAAGCCAAGTTGAGCTGACCGAACTTTACGAAATCACCTTTTCATCCGCGCCGGGAGCTGGACGATGACTGAAATGACGCATAATTTTGAACCTGCAAACACGCAGGAATTGGCGCGTGAGGATACGATCCTCTCGCCGCGTTTCTACACGACTGATTTTGCGGCGATGGATAGGATTGATGTCAGCCGGGTACGCAGCGAATGGGATGCGCTGATCGCAGAAATGGAAAGTGACCCGAACAAGCATCATTTCAAACGGACGACTGAATTTGACGGCGTGATCGAAGCACTGCCGCCCGCGCTGCGTGAGGAGTTTATCGATTTCCTCGTAAGCTCGCTTACTGCCGAATTTTCGGGCTGCATTCTCTATGCCGAAATCGCCAAGCGGACGAAAAACCCCGATACCAAGGCGCTGTTCAAACTGATGGCGCGTGACGAATCGCGCCACGCTGGCTTTATCAATGACTCGCTCAAGGATGCGGGTATCGGGATTGATCTGGGCTTTCTGACGCGCACCAAAAAATACACTTATTTCCGGCCCAAATTTGTATTTTACGCGACCTATCTCTCTGAAAAGATTGGTTATGCGCGTTACATCACGATCTTCCGTCACTTCGCGCGCCATCCTGACAAGCGCTTTCATCCGATTTTCAACTGGTTTGAAGAATGGTGCAATGATGAGTTTCGCCACGGTGATGCGTTCGCGCTGCTGATGCGCGCTGATCCCAAATTGCTGACAGGGCTCAATAAGCTATGGGTGCGCTTCTTCCTCGTTGCGGTTTATGCCACGATGTCAGTGCGTGATCATGCGCGGCCAGCCTTCTACGATGCGGTGGGGATGGCGCCGGGCGAATACGGCCAGCAGGTGTTCCGCATCTGCAATGAGATTACCCGGCAGGTCTTCCCAGTCGTGCTTGATACTGACAGTCCAAAATTCCAGAGCTTGCTCGCCGCGATGCGTAAGCACAGTGCGGCGGTTTCAGCGGCAAAGGCGCGCGGCGGCATGATTGGTAAACTTGCCAGCATTGGCCATAGCGCGCGCGTCGCGATCACCTTTGCCCGACTCTACCTGCACCCTACTCAGGCGAACGCATTGCCCGCGCAAGTGCGCTTGGTTCCGGCCTGGTAAGCGCGCATGACGGGGATGATCACTGCCTTTATCTTTGTGACCTGCCTGTGGTTTTTCAGCACAGGCGCGATCCTCTGGCTCAATCG
This sequence comes from Sphingomonadales bacterium, assembly GCA_043747445.1. Taxonomy (GTDB): domain Bacteria; phylum Pseudomonadota; class Alphaproteobacteria; order Sphingomonadales; family Sphingomonadaceae; genus Aquisediminimonas. The sequence continues at coordinate 74,817 of JAYTPB010000096.1, read as the reverse complement.
GCTTGACCGCGAAACCCATCCCGCAAGTCTGCTCGGGATTTCGGTGCTGTGCGGCCCCGCCGTCTGCGGCGTGATCGTCAGCGCGAGCGAAAGCAGCGCCTCATCTGCATATCTGGCGTTTGTTTCCACACTGATCATCTGGGGCTGGCATGAAATGAGCTTCCTGATGGGCTTTGTCGCGGGGCCGCGCCGGACTGCCTGCCCAGAGGGTGTGCGCGGTTGGGAGCGTTTCCGCCTTGCTACAGCAACGCTCATCCACCATGAGATAGCGCTTGCCGTAACCTGTGTTGTACTGTTCGCGATGACATGGGGCCAGCCCAATCAGGTCGCGGCGCAAACCTTCGCGCTGTTGTTCGCAATGCGGCTGTGTTCGAAGTTCAATATTTTTCTGGGTGTCGCCAATACAGGCGCTGAAATGATGCCCGATCACCTCGATTATCTCAAAAGCTATTTCCGTACCCGTGCGATGAACCTGCTTTTCCCCTTCACACTCATCGGATCAAGCGCGCTTGCGGTCATGCTTGGGAATGCGGCCTTTGCGGCCCCCGCAGGTAGCGGTGAAGCCATTGGCTATCTGCTGCTCCTCGTGCTGGCGATGCTTGGCGTTATCGAAAATTGCATATTGATGGTGCCGCTGCGCTCCTCCGCGCTGTGGGCGTGGGCAAAACCACGCGGTGAACAATTGAATGAATCTCGCCTTGCTTTGACCAGCAGGGCTAATCAGACAAAAAGATAATAGGGAGAGTGACGATGGATTATGAAGGCTTTTTCCAGAGCGAGCTTGAGGGGTTGAAGAGCGCAGGCAACTACCGCGTCTTTGCAGAACTTGAGCGGCATAAGGGCAGCTTTCCCAAGGCGACGCGTTACGTGGCGGATGGCACACAGGAAGTCACCGTCTGGTGCTCAAACGATTATCTCGGCATGGGCCAAAGCCCGCAGGTGCTTGACGCGATGCACGCCGCGCTTGACCAGTGCGGCGCAGGCGCAGGCGGCACCCGCAATATTTCGGGCACGAACCATCACCATGTCTTGCTTGAGGCTGAACTTGCCGATCTCCACGGCAAGGAAGACGCGCTGATTTTCACTTCAGGCTATGTCTCAAATTGGGCGGCACTTGGCACGATTGCGGCAAAGCTTCCTAACTGCATCGTTTTTTCCGATGCGCTTAACCATGCGTCAATGATTGAGGGCATTCGCCACAGTCGCGCCGAGTGCAAACGCTTCAAGCATAATGATCCAGCCGATCTTGACCGCTTGCTGAGCGAAGTCGAGCCAGGTCGGCCAAAGCTCGTCGCGTTTGAAAGCGTCTATTCAATGGACGGCGACATCGGGCCAATCGCTGAAATCCTTGATGTCTGCGAGAAACACGGCGCAATGTCTTACATTGATGAGGTTCATGCGGTTGGGCTTTACGGCCCGCGCGGTGGCGGCGTTGCTGAGCGCGAAGGCCTGATGGATCGGATCACGCTCATTGAAGGGACGCTTGGCAAGGCCTTCGGCGTGATGGGCGGCTATATCGCGGCGAGCAAGGCGCTGTGTGATTTCGTCCGCAGCTTTGCCAGTGGCTTCATTTTCACGACCGCGCTTCCCCCCGCGATTGCGGCGGGTGCCTGTGCCAGCGTCAAGCATTTGAAGGCCAGCCAGATGGAGCGCGCGCGCCATCAAGAACGCGTTGCGACGGTGCGGCGCAAGCTCCATGCAATGGGTATTCCGATGATCGAAAACCCAAGCCACATCATTCCAGTAATGGTCGGCGATCCGCGCAAGGCCAAGATGATCAGTGATTGGCTGATGGATAATCACGGCATTTATGTTCAGCCGATCAATTATCCTACGGTTCCCAAGGGCACTGAGCGGCTGCGCATCACGCCGTCGCCCGTGCATACCGATGATGACATTGATAAACTGGTGAACGCGCTGTCCGAAATCTGGTCGCAGTGTGAACTGGCAAGAGGGCAAATGGCGGCGTAAAATAACGTCACCCCGGCGGAGGCCGTGGTGACGGAAACTTTATTGTAGCACTCGCTACATTTTTCATGTAATCGGGCTTAGCAATCATTGCGGAGGCCCGACTCATGACACACCCAAGCCAAACCCGCCTGCTCACCACCAAGCAAATGATCATCCTTGCGCTTTACGGTGCGGTGCTGTGGTTTCTCGCTGCGATCCTTGTCCGCACCATCGGGCCGATGGGTGCGCTCGATGGCTTTGGGCGCGTGATCACTTATGCGCTGGTGATCCCCGGCACGGTTCCCGCAATATGGATCGGTCGGGCGCTGGCGAAGCTGAGCCGTGATCAAACCGCGATCAGCCTGATCGTCATCACTGCAACCGCGCTCTTGCTTGATGGTATCGCTCACGCTTGGTTCCCGAGCCTTTACGGAAGTGATCCTAAGCTAATCGTGAAGGGAGCCGCCGTGATCTTTTGGGGTGCCGGCGTCGGGCTGGTGCTTGGGTTGATCATGAACGGGGCCGATGATGTGTCCACCAATTCTACTTGAGTGCCATTCTACACACATCGTCAAGCCCGACGCTTTTGAGCAACATCATGCCTTCAATCGTTACAAGCAACTTGGCCGCATCAGCCGCACGTGCTTCAGGCGTTGGGCTATCAAGTTGCGTCGCGCCCCAATGAAGAAATCCGCGCGCGATTTGCTCTCCAACGGTGCGGCAGACAGGATCATTTTTGGCGGCAAGCGAGGCGATTTCAAGCCATAGCCGCATATAAGGCCAGAGGGCTTCGGCGGAGAGCAGTGCAAATAATTTGGGGGTGAGTTGATCAATCGGGAGCGAAGTGTGTCCACTCAGTTCACTAAGTACAAGCCCAAGTCGCTGCGCAATATGTTCAAGCGTTGCGGCGATCATTTCGGATTTGTCACTGAAATAATAAAGCAACATCCGGTCGCTCGTTCGTGCGGCTTTGGCAAGTGGCCTTAGGCTTGACGCAGAAATCCCGTGCGTAAGGATGTGGTCAGCCATCCGGTCAAGCAGCACCGCGCGACGATCGTCTGACTTTACCAATTGCGTACACTTTCGTCTTGAGCAAACGACGCAAAGCTTTGCACAAAAGTGCCGATTGCGAAAGGGATGCTCGTAATCTGCCAACGACCTGATATCAACGACGAAGGGCCTTGCCGTGAGTGGTGCACAGGCATAGCCTCCCGCCAATTAAGAACATAGGTGGAGGCAGGGCTATGCGCCAGATTCAAAACATCATGCTTGCGTATGCGTTCGTGAGTGCGCCGTTGTTTTCTGCGCAGGCGGCAGAACCGAGCGCGCAGGAGCTAGTTGCCAAAAATCTGGAGGCACGCGGCGGGGCTGACGCGCTAAAGGCGCTGCGCACGCTCCAGTTCAAGGGTAAGATCCGCTTCCCCGGCGATTTTGAGCTTGATTATGTTGAAACGCGCGCGCGCAACAGTGCGAGCGGCGCAGGGGCAGTGCGGTTCGACTCAACGCTTCAGGGGCTGACATTGGTTCAGGCTTATGATGGCAAGGCGGGTTGGACGATCAACCCGTTTGGCGGGCGGCGTGATGCTGAAACCATGTCAGCCGATGATGCGCGCTCGCTTGCGGACTCAGGCCTTGTCGATGGGCCGCTGCACGCGGCGGCGGCCAATGGCAGCAGCGTCGAATATCTTGGCCGTGAGGATTTTGACGGCACGCTGGCGTATAAGCTGCGCGTGTCAGAGAAGGACGGCGACAGTTTCGTCTATTTGCTTGATCCCGGCACATATTTGGAAATTGCGATGACCGAAACGCGAAAGGTGCGCGGTGCCGAGCAAGTGTTTGAATATGAGCTTGGCGATTATGAAAAGGTTGGCGGGGTGTATTATCCGATGTCGGTTCAAAGCGGGCAAAAGGGGTCAAGCCAGCGCCAGCAAGTTTCGATTGAAACTGCGAGCGCCAATGCAGACGTTAAACCCGATTATTTCGCACAACCGGCAAGCCCTGCCGCCAAACCAACCGCCAGCAAGTGAGCCAGAAAGTAAGGATGCACGCCATGTTCAAAACCCGCATGTTGATCGCACTCGCCGCCGCTGGTTCACTCAGCAGCATTGCGACCGCGCAAACCGCGACCGCTGATTCCGCCGCTGTCTCCGGAATTGGCGTCCGCAACATTGGTTCGGCCAGAATGTCAGGCCGGATCGCCTCGCTCGCTGTCCGCCAAGAGGCTGACGGCAAGGTGACCGTCTATGTCGGCGCGGCCTCTGGCGGCGTCTGGAAATCGGATGACGGCGGCACGACCTTCAAGCCCATTTTTGACAAACAGCCCGTCCAATCCATCGGCGCGGTCACACTTGATCCCAATAACCCGCAGACCGTGTGGGTCGGCACTGGAGAAAGCTGGACGCGCAACTCAGTTTCGGTCGGCAACGGCGTCTATAAATCAACTGATGGCGGCGACAGTTGGACACGGGTGGGCCTGCCAAACGTCGAGCGCATCGTCAACATCGTCGTTGATCCCAAAAATTCAGAAACCGTTTATGTCTGCGCGCCGGGTGCGTTGTGGTCAGATTCGGCGGATCGCGGGCTTTATAAAACCACCGACGGCGGCAAGAATTGGACGCAAATCCTCAAAGGCGGCAATCTTTCAACGGGCTGTTCAACGCTTGCGGTTGATCCGTCAAATTCGAATCGCTTGATCGCGGGCCTGTGGGATTTCCGGCGTCAGGGCTGGACATTCCGTTCAGGCGGTGATGGGCCGGACAAGGCTTCGGCCAGTGCAATGATGGAGTCGCTTGATGGCGGCAAAAGCTGGCGCGCTATGACCGAGGCTAACACCAAAGGCCTGCCCAAGGGGCCTTGGGGACGCAGCGAAATCGTCTTTGCGCCGTCAAATCCCAATCGCGTTTATGCCTTCATCGAAAATGTTCGTTCAGCACTTTATGTCTCCGATGACGGCGGCAAAAGCTTTGAAGAGCGTGACCGCAGCCAGAATATGGTGTGGCGACCCTTTTATTTTGCCAAAATGGTGGTCGATCCCAAAGATGCTGACCGCGTCTTCAAGATGAACCTTCAACCGATCGTCTCGCAAGATGGAGGCAAAAGTTTCAGCACCACCGGCGGCGGATCACACGCCGATTGGCACGCGCTGTGGATCAATCCCAACAACACCAAACATATGATTGGCGGCGATGATGGCGGCATGTGGACATCGCACGACGGCGGCAATCGCTGGCTGAAATCAGAAAATCTGCCGATCAGCCAATTTTATCACGTGAGCGTTGATGATAAAGATCCGTATCAAGTGTACGGCGGCCTACAGGATAATAGCAGTTGGGCGGGCGACAGCGCCTACCCCGGTGGGATCACCAATGACCGCTGGGAAAATCTTTACGGCGGCGACGGTTTCTGGACATTTTCTGATCCCGCCGACCCCAATTTTGCTTATGCAGAATATCAGGGCGGACAACTCGCGCGGATCAACCGCAAGACGATGCAGCAGCGCGATATTCAGCCCAAGGGCGGTTATAAGGAGAAACTGCGCTTCAACTGGAATGCCCCGCTTCATATGTCCCCCAATGAAAAAGGGACAATTTATATCGGCGCACAGTTCCTCTTTCGCTCACGCGATCAGGGGACGACATGGGATCGGATTTCGCCTGATCTGACAACCAATGACCCAATGCGCCAAAAGCAGGAGCAATCAGGCGGGATTACCGTCGATAACTCAGCCGCCGAAATGCACACCACGCTCTATTCAATCTCCGAAAGTCCCAAGGCAGCGGGGACGATCTGGGTTGGCACTGATGATGGCAATGTCCAGTTGACGCGCGACGGCGGCAAGGCGTGGAGCAACCTGACGGCCAACCTCAAACTGCCAAACAAGGGCAATTGGGTCAGTTGGGTTGAAGCAAGCCGCCATGACGCAAACACCGCTTATGTCGCGGTGGATCGCCATACTTACGGCGACATGACGCCCTATCTCTACCGCACGCGTGACGGCGGCAAAAGCTGGATGCCGCTGATCGGCGCTGCGACGACGGGCGTGCGCGGCTATATCCATGTGATCAAGGAAGACTCGGTCAATCCTAATCTGCTGTTTACGGGCACCGAATTTGGGATGTTCATTTCAGTTGATGGCGGCGCAAGCTGGGCCGAATTTAAGCCCAAAGATTTTCCGTCAGTCGCTGTGCGCGATATTGCCCTTCAGGCGCGTGACAATGATCTTGTCCTTGGCACGCACGGGCGCGGGATATGGATCATTGACGATATCTCACCGCTGCGCGCGCTTGACGCGGGGACGCTTGCAGCAACGGTGAAATTGCTTCCAAGCCGCGCAACGCAACAGCGGTTGCAGGGCAATGGCGGCTGGTCAGACGGTGACGGCAAGTTTGCGGGCGATAACCCACCGGGCGGGGCCGTGATCACTTACTATCAAAAGGACCGCCATATCATCGGGCGGATGAAGCTCGAAATCCTTGATAGCGCGGGCAATGTTGTTGACACGCTCCCCGCCTCAAAACGGCGCGGGCTTAACCGCGTTGAATGGTCGATGCGGGTCAAGCCTCCGGTTGCGCCGCCTGCCGCACAGCTCGCATTTTATTCAACGCAAGGCCCGCGCGTGCTGCCCGGTCGTTATACTGTGCGACTGACCAAGGCTGGCGAAACGGTGACGATGCCGCTCGATATCGGGCTTGATCGCCGCGCGACATTCACTGTTGCTGATCGCAAAAAGCAGTTTGACGCGGCCCAACGTGTCAGCGCGCTGTTCGGGCGGATGTCGGCACTTGTTGCTGGCCTTAAAGCTACTGCGGAACAATCTGATGCCGCTGTTGCCAAGGGCGGCACAGCCAAAACGCTCGCCGCAAGCGTTTCATCGCAGGCTGCGATCCTCAAACAGCAGGTTGTCGCCACCAAAGAGGGTGGCGCGATCACGGGTGAAGAACGGCTGCGTGAAAATATGGATACCGCTTACGGCGCGATTAGCTCAGTTGAATCAGCCCCGACCAATTATCAAATCGCGCGCGTCGATGCGCTTGAAAAAGAATTGGCCGAAGTTGAGGCCGCCTTTGCCAAGCTCAAGAGTGGTGATGTCGCCAAGCTGAGTGCGGCGCTTCAGGCGATAGGACAGCCGGGCATTGACCTGGCGAATGTGAAGGTGCCGGTAAGTAGTGCGCGCGGCGGCCGTGCGGCGGCTGTATTGGCACGCGGACTGGTTGGAACCCGCTTCATCGGTGATGTTGCGACACTACGCCGACAGGGAAAGAGGGATTGAGTTAGGGAACTAGACCATCGGCAATTGCTTCGGCCCGCGCTTTGTTGGGAAAGCCTTCATCGACCCATTGCCGCTCAATCGCCTTGAGGATACGCGCGACATCGGGGCCAGCCTTGATGCCGCGCGCGACAATCGCGCCACCGCTGATTGGGAGCGTTGGCGGCAACCAATCTGTTAGCATGCGCGCCTCGCCGTCGCCGAGCAGTAGCCGATCAACTGCACCTTCATGCCCTACCCAATAAGCCAGTGCTTTAGGTGCATCAGCGTCACGGCCCACTCGCGCCGCCGCACAGGCAAGCCGCTTGCGCTTCGTATTTGAGAATTTCAATCGCGCCGATATGTCCTCGGCAACTGCAACATCAGGCGCAAGCAGTGCGGCCAGACGCCTCATAGGGTCGCCTGCAATCCCTGCTTCGCTTTCGCGTTTGACCAGTCGGATCATCGGCGCAGCATCGGTAATTTCGGGCAGGGCGGGTTTGAAAATCCCCTGGTCAATCATCAGTGCAATGACCCTGCCTGGATCAGCCAGCGCAAGGATCTTGATCAATTCATCGGCAATCCGCTCACGCGAAAGTGCCATCAAATCATTGGCGCGCTGTGCGCAGGCCGCAATCGCTGCTCTGTCAGGCTCCCCCCGGCCGTAGCGCGCGTGAAAGCGGAAAAAACGCATGATCCGCAAATGATCCTCGGCAATGCGTTTGAGCGGATCACCGATGAACGCCACACGGCCCGCTGCAAGATCATCAGCGCCACCGAAATAATCGAACACCGCACCGCTGAACGGATCAGCCGAAAGCGCGTTGATTGTAAAATCGCGCCGCGCGGCATCCTCTTGCCAATCATCAGTAAAAGCGACTGTCGCGTGCCGCCCGTCGGTTGCAACATCGCGGCGCAGCGTCGTGATCTCAATCGGGCCTGATGAAAGCACCGCCGTCACTGTGCCGTGGGCAAGGCCCGTTGGCACCGCCTTGATCTTTGCCGTCTCAAGCCGCGCGATAACTTCATCAGGAGACAGCGCGGTTGCCAAATCAATATCAGTGACCGGCTGCCCCGCCAGCCCATCACGCACCGCGCCGCCGACAAGCCGCACCAGCCCCTCATCACTGCCAAGCGTGCGGCAGAGCAGGCCAAGCCCCGCGCTATGCCGCCACGGTGCATCGGGAAGGACTACCCCAGCCATGCCAGCCGCCGCGACAGGTTCACAATCATCGCCGCCGTCGCCCCCCAGATGCGCTGACCCTCCCAGTGCATTTCGATGAAATGCCGCTGATGACCATTCCAGTCTGCGGCTTTTGCCACATGATTGGCGGGATCAAGAAGGAACGCGAGCGGCACTTCAAAAATATGCGATACCTCTTGCGGGTTGGCAATCAGCGGCAAATCAGGCGGGATCACCGCGAGGACGGGCGTGATCGTATAACGTGTGATCGTGCGGTAAAGTTCAACCGTGCCGATGATTTCGGGGATATGGCGCGGCAGGCCAATCTCCTCCTCGGCTTCGCGAAGGGCTGCGGCAATCACGTCGGCATCACTCGTGTCCACCAGTCCACCGGGGAATGCCGCTTGGCCGGGATGGCGGCGCATTGTTTCGGGTCGCTGGGTGAGGATCACGCCGGGTTCGGCGCGGTCGGTAACGGCGATCAGGACGGCGGCAGGGGTGGCTTCATAAGTGGCAAGATCGTTCACATGCCCATCATGCGCAATCATTTCCGCGCCGTTTTCAAGAGCAATCGCAGCGCGCAGCCGATCAGCGAGGGTCATGCGGCGTCCAGCGCGAAGAACGCGCCGCCGCTCCACAGCCCAAGTGGCTCCGCACCCTCGGCCACCGCAAGCTCTGCCAGTTCATAATAAACTGGCCGCGCGATCAGCGCCTCCATCCCGCCGCGCACCATCACATAAGGGTGTGGGCCATCATCGCAGTTCACAACGCGTATCGGGTTGGCAGGGCCAGCGATGACGAGATCATCGGTGTTTAGCCGGAAGGCGAGGCTGCGTTCTGTGCCCTCACCCTCACTCTTTACCTCAACCGCGATGAACGGCGCATCCTCGACGATGATATCAAGCTTTTCTCCCGGAGTGACGAGGACATAACTGCCGTCGCCCTCTCGCCGCAGGATTGAGGAGAACAGCTTGACCATTGCGGGGCGATTGATCCGGCCGCCTAGGTGAAACCAACTGCCATCACGCGTAATCACCATATCGCTTGGGCCGCAGTGCGTGGGATGCCACTGATCAACCGGCGGCAAGCGTTTTTCCGCAAGCGCCGCCTCAATCTCACCGAGCGAGAGTTTGGCCAAATCAGGGGGAAGATCACGCATGGGCATAAGGTGGCTTTAGATCAGGTGCGGGCAGGGGGGAATAGGCGATGACGCTCTTGTGCAATTGCACGAATGTTCTCATAAAGTTCCAGGCGGCGCGGTTAACTCCGCAATCATGCCGTCAAGAGGAGGTGATAAACATCAAAAATGAATCAGCAATCCTGATTGTCGCCATTATCACGGCGGCAATCGCTTTCGCGGCCTTGATCCTCAAGATCGTGGAAGTATCACGGGATAAGTGATGGCGGGAGGGGGTTGGTCTAGCAGCCAGCCCCCAAACGAAGCGGGGCGCGCTGCTAGCACAACGCGCCCCTTAACGAGAAAATGATTTACATCAAAATTTCATCAGCGAATTCTAACTGCAACAATTCCCTGAAAATGTCAAGCCATTTGGCCCACATCAGGCCCAATCACGCCCTCTCTCGGCACCCCGCCTGCTCGGCTGATCCGTGCTAAAAGCCGGTGGCGCTCGACGGGGCCGGGGAGGTGCCAGCCGTTTGTCGCTTCTGCGGTAAAGCCAAAGAAGCGGCCATAATATTCGGGGTCACCAATCATCATCAGCGCGTCGGCCGCGCCTGCATCGGCGATTGCCAACATATGTGTCATCAGCATCCGGCCAATGCCGCTACGTTGCAGCGCTGGCGATACCGCAACCGGGCCAACAAGCGTAAGCGGTGCACGCGCTCCTGAGGGCGTTTCAAGCACCACTGGCCAGCTTTGCAGGGTGCCGATCAATACGCCGTCGTCAACCGCTGCAAAGCTCAGCGCCGGGATCGCCTTCGTGCCAGCACGCAGCTTATACGCGGTGCGCCCGTGGCGGTCGGCACCAAAGGCGGCATCAAGCAACGCTTCCACATCGGCGGTGGGAATTTGATTTAATGGAAGAATTTCAGTCACGGGCGCGGGCTTTAGACGCTGCGCGCCCGAATGAAAAACGATAATCCACCTTGATGAAATGCGCCCATGCGCCTAATCGCGCCGCTTATGACCAACGACCTTCTCCAACTGCAAGTGCTTGATCTTGAAGTGCCTGTCCTCACGGGCATTTATTCCGAAGAAACGCATTTGCCGCAGCCGCTGCGCATTTCAGTGACGGTTGATCTCGACATCCCCACCCATTTCGCGCCTGATACTCCGCTTTTGGCGTCCAAAAATTATATGGATTTGAAGCGCGCGGCGCGCGAAGCCTTGCCCGAAGGCGTCCATTTCGTCCTGATTGAGGCAGTCGCCGATCACATTGCCGAGACGCTGTTCGTGCAGGATAAGCGCGTGGCGCGGGTTGAGGTGAGCATCGTCAAACTCGCGATTGCCGAGGATGGGGAATCCATCGGCGTTCGCATGATAAGGCATAGAAAATGAAGCTTGCGCTCGTCACGGCGGGGATGCGGCGGATTGGCGCCGCGATTGCCGCACGATTGGCGAGCGAAGGCTGGGCGTTGGCGCTCCACAGCCGCAGTGACGATCATCCAGAACCCGAACTCGCGGCGATACTGGCGCAGGATCATTGCATTTGGCACAGCTTTGTCGCCGATTTTAGCGATAGCGCCGCCGTCACAGCGCTCCTCCCCGCAGTCGCGGCGCACTTCGGTCGCTTGCCCGATCTGATCGTCAATAACGCCTCACGTTTTGTCTGGGATGATCCGGTTACGGTGACTGCGGATGCAATCGCGCTCCACCACGCGGTTAATGTCAGCGCGCCTGTGATGCTGACCACGGGTCTTGCAGCGGCAATGCCAGAGGGCGCGCGGGGCTGTGTGGTCAACATTCTTGATCAGCGCATCCGCCACCCCGGCGCTGACCAGTTGAGCTACACGCTTTCCAAACAAGCGCTTAGCGGAGCGACCGAAACGCTCGCCCGCGCGCTCGCGCCAAAACTGCGGGTGAATGCGGTCGCGCCAGGGCTAACGCTGCCCACCGAGGAGTATCGCCCAGCACAAATGGTGCGCCTCGCCCAAATGATGCCGCTCGAACGCCTGCCAGACCCCGATGAGATCGCCGACGCAGTATTGTGGCTGGCGAGCGCAGAGTCCATCACAGGCCAGACGATCTTCGTTGATGGTGGCGCAGCAATGAAACAGTTTGACCGTGATTTCCTGTTTCTGGGGGATGAGGGGTAGCGGTTGAACGGCGCCGTTCGCGCCAATGCGAGATGTTAAGCGATTCAAAGCTGTTATCTAAAAGCGGACACCAAACGCCTTGTCCTGACCATTTATAGCGATACCGACTGCACTCAGCGCAACGCGTATGTTTTCAAGCAGTGGACGGGGTGCCTCAGAATCGACCGGCATGATCCGCTCCGCAATCCAAAGTGCGTCCACCGTGTTGAGGATATCGGCCACGTCGAGTGCGCTCGCGGATGCAATGCTCGACAGGCGTGTCGGGCGGAGCGTTAGCGCCTTTAGAATTGCTCGCGCGGCGGCATTGTCAAAATCGAGCTTTCCCGCCATGATTTCACAATTCAAAGCTTCGTTTTCTGCGCCCGGGCACAAGGCCCAAACGTTCTTCATCCGAAAATCGGCGGCTTCATCGGCTTCAAAAACAGGGGCGGGGATCTTCACATACACATCGCGCCTGAACCAGCAATTGGTGAGAATGTCTGCCGCAATTTCTCGTTCTGGCACTGACAGGCACTGCGCCAAAATCGCGCGCCAATCCTCGGTCAGGCACAGGTCATCGCGCAGCCGCTCAGTGCAGGCAAGGCCGACATAGGCCAAATCGCGCGCCGCCATATCGGTGATGACATCGCCTGACCACAGAGGTGACCAGTGATCATGGAGATATTCATGCGCGAAATAATTGTTCGATAGGTGCCGCTCCAAATCAATGTCGGCCCAGACGGCTGGATTCACCAGCCCAAACGGACGCAGATGCGCGCACGCTGCTATGAAGCGTTCGGTCGATGTGCCCGCCATGCCAGCTGCCGTCGCCCGCACCAGTGCTTGAAAGGGTGTGCGTTCAGCCCAGCCGGGCAGAGTGTTGTAGCTTATCGTGAAGGCCCCGCCGGGACGCAGCCATTTGGCTGCGAGGTCAATCAGTTGCTCGCGATTGTCGGCGCTGACCCAAGTGAGCACACCGTGCGCTGCGACATAATCTGCCTTGCCGTCCGCGACCGCCATCTGATCGGCAAAGCTGTTGCATTGCAGCGTAATGTTGGTGAGGCCAATCTGGTCAATCACCGCCTGCCCGCGCGCAATATGGTCGCGTATGACGTCCACCCCGATGAAACGCGCTTGCGGGTACGACGCGGCGGTCAGAATCAGGCCAAGGCCATCGCCGCAACCCAGATCAACATAAGTGAACGGCGCGCCTGCTTTGCGCGGCGGAACAACCCCGCGCAAAGCCAGCACAGCGTCTAGCCAAGGCGGCTGGATCGGTTGATGGAAATTGCTTGGGTACGGTGTATCGGCGACATAACCGTCGTGGCGGTGGAAGTCAGTCACAAATTGCCTTCCTCACACCGTCATTGCGAGCGCAGCGCGCCAATCCAGATTGGCACCGCTGGATTGGCAGGCTGCGCTCGGGGTGGCGAAATCTGACGCGATGCCTTGCTTCAATTCGTTGCCTCCCACCGCGTTTCTTTCAGGCAATCACCTTATCCCTTAAGGACTCGACGGTTTGTCATTGCCGCTCGTCGTTACAACGATGGCGGCGATTGCAGCTGCGTCGCCTAGGGCGGGAAGCAGGAGGTTGGTGCCACGTTTGGGGGTCGTTGCCGATGGGCTTCCCGTGCGGCTAGTGTCGCGTGCATCGTCATCCCGTTCTTTGGGACGACCGCCCGTCCGGCTAGTGTCCATCGGCGTCTTGTCCCGCACCTTGGGACGACCCGTGCGAGCCGTTTCAGGAGTGGCGACTGGTTCTGTCGCTGGAGCTGGATTCGTCACCCTATCATTAGTCGGAGTTTTCACTTTTATCTTTGGCCGGCCAGTGCGGGCCGCCTCCGGAGCCGGAATTGGCGCATCGGCGGCAGGTGCACCAGTTGTGGGTGGATTGGCCACACGGCTTGTGTCTGTTGCCGTCTTTTCCTTTATCTTCGGCCCTTTTCGGCGCGCGGCCTCTGTAGCCACTGGTGTCGCGGCAGTGTCTAGCGCCACCTGTCCTGCGCTACTCACCGGCTGCGCTTGCACAGGTGCAACAATGCCAATCGACAAAAGCGCCATCCCTGTGGCTGTGATCACTCTACTCACACCCAATCCCCCAACTGCTACGCCAACGAATGTCACACATTGAGGATAAAAAGCTCAATTGCCAGCAAAATCATGTGGGGGTAGAATAGCCGCTGTGGGGCAATGGCCTGATAGTAGTTTCGAAGAGGCAAAAGTAAACCCAACCCTTGCCATTCCTCCCCAAATTTGGGAAACCGCTACTGGGATGCGCCTCTTACCAACCGGGAGTCCAAATATATGCGTGTGACCGCTGGCCTTGTCGCCATTGACCTGATCGCGATGCCTCTTATTGCTGCTGAATCCCTGCCGGAGCGTCCCACAAGGGGTAATTGAAGGCTAGACCCCCCGTGCCGCCAATGCCGCGCGGAGTGCATCGGCGGCGGCGCGCATTTCGGCGAGGTTGGCGGCGTGCTCGGCCTCAAGTGCGGCCAAGTCAGCGCCGCAGAAATCGCAGTCGGCATTTTCGATCCGCACGAAACGCCGACACCCGCGACACAGCCGTAGCGGCACCGGAATGCGACCTGCTTCAGCCATCGGCTTTTACCGGGATCGCCTCGACCACAATCTCGAACTCGCCGTGGTCGAAGGATTGTCCTTGCGCATCCTTCACTTTAACAAGCCGCTCACGCAAGCCACGTGCTTCAAAATCAAGCGCACGGTGATGACACATCGGGTTATTGCCCGCGCGGCCCATCAGCGCGTGCGCCGTCCACGTGCACCCGGCGAGGCAGGTTTCGCCGTAATAGCAGGTGCGGCAATAGCCCCACAAATCATCGACCGTGCGCCTTCGGTTGAACGCCATCGGCTCAGCATTCTCCCAAATATCGCGCAGCCGCCGTTCACGGACATTGCCGCCCGCATAGGGGCTGGGCAGGCCGGGGCAGGATTTGATCGTGCCATCGGCTTCGATCCCCATCACCGTGTCACCCGCGTTGCAGCCGTGGAAATGGATTTCCTCATTCATCACATTGCGCAGCCGCGATTCATGCGGGCCGAAATAGCCGATGTTGCTCGCAGGCTGCAGAAAAAGCCCTTGTTCACGCCCTTTCACAGCGAGATCAGCGAGTAGCGGCAGCACCTCCATCATCTGCCAAGGCTGTAGTAGCATTTCGGGGTGATCGGCGGCATTACCCATCGCGGTTGTGATCGCGAGCTGCCAATTGCGGCACCCCGCTTCGATGATGATATCCATCAGCGCGGGAAGCTCATGCAGCGTCAGCGCATTGATCTGCGTGTTGACGCCAACCTCAAGCCCCGCCGCACGAACCCGCCGCATCGCCGCAAGCGCCATTTCATAGGATCCCGGCACGCCGCGCAACTGATCATGCGTTGCGCCGATGCCATCGATTGAAATGCCGACCGCGTTTAATCCCGCCGCCGCCGCCTCGGCCACGCGCGCCTCGCTCAAGTTGCGCCCGCCAGTTTGCAGATCACACTCCATGCCAGCGGCGCGGATCGCCTTGATGATCGTAATCCAATCCTTGCGCAAATAGGCTTCGCCGCCGATCAGCCCGACGCTGCGTGCGCCCAGTTCGGCAATCTGGCCAACCAGATCAAGCGCCTCCGCCGTGTTGAGTTCGTCACGCCGCCGCCTGCCAGCGCGCGATCCACAATGCTGGCAGGCAAGATCACAGGCAAGCGTAATTTCCCAGACAACGCTGACCGGTATGCGCTTTATTATGTCATCAAGGCCAGAATAGCGAACGGGCAGTAAAATATCCGCCCGTTCGGTGATCATGATCCTGCGGACTTACGCGACGCAACTTGAGCCGCTTTGATCAAGCCATCAAAATCACCATATTCGGCCTTCAATTCCTCAGCGCCTGTGATCAGAGCCTTAATCTCGGCCAGTTCGCCGCGCTGCAATATATCAAACACGACAGGGCGGTAGTAAACCCGGCCCGGATCAAGCAGGCGGTGTAGTCTTTCGAGTGAAAGTGCTTGAAGTTGTCTTTTCTGGATCACCATAACATGTCTCCTGACGACTCAGAGCGAGTCGATACTTTAATATACATCAAATTGCTTAGGGTCGCAAAGTGATGGGTGTCACAAAATGAAAGAAAGGCATCGAATTTTGCGACGAGTCGCACTTTGCGTTAATTGTAGCTGTATTTGACGGTAGGTAAGTCTCCTATGTGCAGTATTGCGTTGCGACCCTGTCCCCACCCCCTTGCCAACACCCCTTCAATTTGGGAGATAGCGTACCGGGAGCGCCTCTTACCAATCGGGAGTCCAAAATCATGCGTGTGACCGCTGGCCTTGTTGCCATTGCCCTGATTGCGGCCCCTCTCGCCGCGACTGAACCCTTGCCGGAGCGCCCTTTGCCATCGTATCCCCACACCCGCGCGCTTGATCTGGTTGAGCCGCAGTTCGGCGTGCCCGTTGCTGATCCGTACCGCTGGCTCGAAAATGATGTCCGCACTGATAGCGAGGTCGCGAAATGGGTGGCGGATCAGAATAAGATTACCAACGGCTATGTTTCGCAGCTTCCGGGGCGGGCGGTGTTTGCCGAGCGGATGAAAGCGCTGTTCAATTATGAGCGTTACGGCGTGCCGCGCAAGGCCGCCAATTTCTATTTTTATACACGCAATGATGGCCTGCAAAACCAGTCAGTGCTGTATGTCCGCGATGGGTTTAACGGTACGCCGCGCATCCTGCTCAACCCCAATGACTGGGCGAAGGACGGCGCGACGGCGCTTGGCGAATGGTCACCAAGCAATGACGGCACCAAGCTGCTCTATGCAATCCAGGACGGTGGCAGCGATTGGCGGACACTGCGCATCGTTGATGTCGCAAGCGGCAAGATGCTTGAGGATGAGGTCAAATGGGTCAAATTCTCCGGCCTATCGTGGAACAGTGACGGCAGTGGCTTTTTCTACTCACGCTTTGCCGAGCCCACCAAAGGCGCGACGTTCCAGTCGCTCAATGTCAATCAGACGGTTTATTTCCACAAACTCGGCACGCCACAAAGCGAGGATGTTAAAATCTATGCGACGCCTGATCGGCCAAAGCTTGGCCACAGCGCGCAGATTACCGACGATGGCAAATATCTGCTGATCACGACGTCATCGGGCACTGACGACCGTTATGAGCTGCACATCGCGCGTCTTGACGGCAAAGCGATTAAGCCACGTCCGCTCATCACGGGCTTGATTATAATTGGCAGCTTGCGGGCTCTGTTGGCGATACGCTCTATTTCCTCACCAACAAGGGCGCGATGCGCCAGCGCTTGGTGACGCTCAGCGCAACCCGCGCGAATGGCACGGCGCGCCAGATCGTCGGCGAAGCGACTGAAACGCTCGTTGGCGCCTCGCTCGTCGGCAATCGGATGATCCTTGCCTATCTGGGCGACGCCAAGTCCGAGGCCGAACTGCGCGAACTTGACGGGCGATTGATCACCGCGATTAAGCTCCCCGATATTGGCACGGCGGCGGGCTTTGGCGGCAAGGGCGGCGATAGCGAAACCTTTTACAGCTTCTCCAGCTTTGCAATTCCGCCAACGGTTTACCGATTTGACACCGCCACTGGAAAGGCAGAGATTTTCGCTCAATCAAAGGTTGCTTTCAACCAGTCGGATTATATCACCGAACAGCGTTTCTTCGCGTCAAAGGATGGTACGCGCGTGCCGATGTTCGTCGTCCGCCGCAAGGACAGCATTGACAAGGGCCCAGCGCCGACATTGCTCTACGGCTACGGCGGGTTCAATATTTCGCAAACACCGGGGTTCAGCGCGACACGGCTCGCCTGGCTTGAACAGGGCGGGGTACTCGCGATTGCGAACCTGCGCGGCGGCGGCGAATACGGCAAGGCATGGCATGATGCCGGGCGTCTCGCGCAAAAACAGAATGTCTTTGATGATTTCATCGGGGCGGGTGAATATCTGATTGCGCAAGGGATTACCGCCAAGAGCAAGCTCGCGATTGAGGGGCGCTCAAACGGCGGGCTCCTCGTCGGCGCAGTGGTCAATCAGCGGCCCGATCTGTTTGCCGCCGCGCTGCCCGCTGTAGGCGTGATGGATATGCTGCGCTTTAATCGCTTTACGGCGGGGCGCTACTGGATCGATGATTACGGCGACCCCGGCAAAGAGGCCGATTTCAAAATCCTGCGCAGCTACTCCCCCTATCACAATATCGTCGGCGGCAAGGATTACCCCGCGATCATGGTGACAACCGCCGACACCGATGACCGCGTCGTCCCCGGCCACAGCTTCAAATACGCCGCAGCGCTCCAGGCAAGCGATTTGGGGAACAAGCCGCACCTGATCAGGATCGAAACGCGGGCAGGGCATGGCAGCGGCAAGCCCGTTGATAAAGTGATCGCAGAGTTTGCCGATGCCTATGCGTTTATTGCTAAGTTTACCGGGATGGTGGTAAAGTAGGCACAGTAAACCCGCCATTCTCACGTCCGCGACGATTCCTTGACATGTTGACCTTTTTCGCTGGAGGCGGCACCGATCGTTGGTATGCCATCGATAGCCTCCATCGCACTCCATCGTCAATTTTGGGGAGTTTAGCCCCTGGCCGCCGCAGCGCTTGTTGCGACTTCGGTGGTGCCTAGCAATTATGGGCGGCGGCTAAAAATCATCAATAGCTAGGCTTTCGGACAAATAACGACGTCACCGACATAATTTTCGATATGTTCAAGCTTTCGTAGTCGCGTTTGGCTTGTGAGGAAGCCGCGCACGGTTTCAAAACAGAAGACGTCCACTGGATACGGGAATAGCGACACGATTCCGTCTTGTTCACTGATTGATGATTGGGTGCCATTGCCAAGTTCAACCCATGTAATCGGGCGGTGTGCTTCAAGCGTTTTGCGCAGTCCAGCCAGCGCTTGGGGCTCAAAGCCTTGAATATCGAGCTTGATCGCATCAATCGGGCTGTCAATGATGTCGGCCAGAACATCGTCTCCGCATTCGATACGGAATTCACCGATTTTCTGAAGGTCTCTGTCATACTGCTCAACATTGAGGAAGGTACCAAGCCCTTCATTGCCATTGTCGATGCTGTAGAATGACATATTATCGCTGACATCACCCAAGCCGTAATTGCAGGCGGTTACATTGCTGAGCTGATTATTGCTGATGTTACGTTGGAGCTTTGGGAAAACAGCCTCGTTGGGTTCAAAACAAACCACCCGGTTAAAATGACGCGCGAAGGCGATGCTATGGGTTCCGATGTTCGCGCCAACATCAATGATCACCCGTTTGTTTTGATCGGTAAAAAGCCCTAGGAAAGCGCCGATCAAATCCTCCTCATATCCACCAAGAAAATAGACCTGACTTTCAAGGACGGAATCGAGACTGCCCGTGAACCATCCCGTTGGGTTGGATATTGTATATGCTGGATTAGCAGGCGCGCCAGCGATCAAACGGGTGAGCCTGCCCCATCCTCGTATTGAACGTCCGAAACGAAGGCCTCGCGCTATTCTTGTTCGCAAAGATGGATGGATTTCCGCATTCATATTCTGAACTGGGAGCGTTGTATTAGCGGCCATAGCGCGCTGCTTTGCCAAACTGTGCATGATGCTTTGCGCTCATAATGACCATGCCCTTTTATCACTGGGGATGATTGCTGCGGGCCAGAGTCGCTTCAGGTCGACAACAAGCCCCAAAACTGTAGCATACGTGAACGGATCAAGCTGGCAATACACGGCGTGGGCCACGGCGCCAACGACCGTATCATATTGATGATTGAGCGCGTTTGCATCCAGCGTAATACCATATTCGTGCATGGCTTCGCCCGCGTCGGCAAGTGGATCATGGACGGTGACGCTGTGACCCAGCGTTTCGAGGTGGCGGATGACATCGACCACTTTTGAATTGCGCAGATCGGGAACATTTTCCTTAAACGTCAGCCCAAGCATGAGCACTGATCCCGCTACGCCGCCACGTTGGCTGTGGATTTGTTCGGCAATCCACTTGCCCATACCGTCATTGATCGCGCGCCCTGCGAGGATCACCTGCGGATCATGGCCAAGCGCTTGGGCGCGGTGGCTGAGATAATAAGGATCAACGCCAATGCAGTGCCCGCCGACAAGGCCGGGCTGGAAGGGCAGGAAATTCCACTTGGTGTTGGCGGCCGCGAGTACGTCCCAGATCGAAAGATCCATCTTCGCAAAAATCTGTGTCACTTCATTCATGAAGGCGATGTTGATATCGCGCTGCGCATTTTCGATGACCTTGGCGGCCTCGGCAGCCTTGATTGATGCCGCACGGAACACGCCGCCGCTCGTCACTTTGCCGTAAATTTCGGCCAATGTTTCAGTGACTTCGGGGCTGTCGCCAGCAATCACCTTGATGATCTTGTCAACGGTATGTTCGCGGTCACCGGGGTTAATGCGTTCGGGCGAATAGCCAAGTGAGAAATCGGTGCGGTGTTTGAGGCCCGATATTTGTTCGAGCAGCGGCCCACAAATATCCTCGGTAACGCCGGGATAAACGGTGCTTTCGTAGATGATCACGGGCTTGTGCGCGGCTTTGATCATCACGCCGACCATTTTGGTAGCACCGATCACGGGCGAAAGATCGGGCTGATTATTGCCGTCAATCGGCGTCGGCACGGTGACGATATAGGCATCGGCAGGCGGGCAATCGGCGGCGTTTGTGGTTAGCCGCAGGGTTGATGCGGTCAGCCGTTCGCGGTCAATCTCATCAGTGCGATCAAACCCGCTTTCTAGCTCGCTAATCCGCGCCTGATTGATATCAAGCCCCCACGTCTCAAAATGCTTCGCAAGCTGAACCGCAAGCGGCAGCCCGACATAGCCTAATCCGATGACAATTATACGCATAACCAGTCCGTTTCCGCCTTAAAGCTTATGATAGCTGCGATACCAATCGATAAATCGGGGAATGCCGACATCAATTTTGGTCTTTGGTTCAAAACCAAGATCACGCGAAATCGCGCTAATATCTGCTGAGGTTTCGCGCACATCACCCAGCTGCATCGGGTGTAGTTCCTTGATCGCTTCGCGTCCGCACGCGGTTTCGATCAGGCCAATCATCGTCATCAGCTCTTCGCTATTATTATTGCCGATATTGTAGATCCGGTGTGGACTCTTGCTGCCCCCCGCCTTCACAGCGCCATCATCGGCAGGCGGCGTATCAAGGCAGGCGACAACGCCAGAGACAATGTCATCAATATAGGTGAAGTCGCGGCGCATCGCGCCTTCGCCAAACACCTTGATTGGCGTACCATCGTAGATTGCCTTGGTGAAAATCCACATCGCCATGTCGGGGCGACCCCACGGCCCGTACACCGTGAAAAAGCGCAGTCCGGTAAGTGGAATCCGGTAAAGATGCGCGTAGGTCTCGCTCATCAATTCATCGGCTTTTTTGGTCGCGGCATAAAGCGACATCGGATGATCGACCCGGTCTTCAACGCGGAATGGCAGCGTTTCATTGCCGCCGTAAACCGAGGATGACGAGGCGTAAACCATCGCTGCTGACCGCGACCGCGCAACCTCTAGCAAGTTAACATGGCCGACTAGGTTGGCCTGTACATAGGCGCGCGGATTTTCGATTGAATAGCGCACCCCCGCCTGTGCGCCGAGATGAGCGATGCGGTCAAACTGATACGGCGCGAGTGCAGCTTCAAGCGAAACATGATCCGAAAAATCAACCTTAACGAACTGGAAGCGATCACCGTGACGCGTTTGCAGATCAGCGAGCCGATCACGCTTTAATTGCGGATCATAATAATCGTTGATGCAGTCGATCCCGACTACGGTCTCGCCGCGCGCAAGCAGCCGTTCCGACAGGTGATAGCCAATAAAACCCGCAGCGCCAGTCACCAAGATTGTCAAGTTTATGCTCCGGGAAAATACAACAGCGCCGCCGCTACCAGTAGCGTGGTGAAATCGCAACAAAATGCGCTGTGTGCGGCACACATACAAGAAAACCCTAGCCAGTTCGGCTCTTGTGAGCCGCTCTGACTAGGGTTCCAACAACATAGCGCGATAGGCCGAAAAGGGGGGCGAAACGACCTACCGCTTATGCTATTTTCTTGAAACTAAGGCTGCACGACCGTGTCAACAACGTGGATCACGCCGTTTGACTGCATCACGTTGGCGATGGTCACGGTTGACTTCGTGCCCTTGGAGTCTGTGAGGACGAGCTTCTTGCCAACCATCGCTGCGGTCAGCGCGCCGCCGTTTACGGTGGTAAGCGAAGCTTTGCCGCCGCCAGCTTTGATTGCTTTGGCAATGTCAGCGGCTGTCATTTTGCCAGCAACAACATGGTAAGTCAGGATCGAAGTCAGTGTGTCCTTATTCTCAGGCTTCACCAAGAATTCAACGGTGCCAGCAGGAAGCTTAGCGAACGCAGCATTGGTTGGTGCAAACACGGTAAACGGGCCAGCCGACATCAGTGTTTCAACGAGACCAGCAGCCTTTACAGCAGCAACCAGCGTTGTGTGATCCTTCGAGTTGACAGCGTTTTCAACGATGTTCTTCGAAGCAAACATTGGCGCGCCGCCGACGTTGGGGTTGGTGTTCTTCGCCATTTTGGCAAAAGCAGGCGCCGAAGCAGCCAGACCAACAAGAGCAACAGCCGCAATTGCGGAGCGGAGATTAAGATTTTTCAAAGCGATCATCCTTATATGATTTGCATCCCGGTTAAGATGCTGAACGCATATACGCGCCAGCCTTCGCAGCGGATGCAATGCTGCAAAAATAAATTATAAAATTTCGATTTTCCCGCTGACGATCACTGGCCCAGCCGCTTTTGCGTGCGGCGCAGTGCGATCAGCTTCGAGTGTAACAGCCAGTGTCATCCCGCTTTTCATCCGCGCACGTAGTGCAGGCCCGACCGAAACGCGTGTCGCGCTGGTTGCATCGACAAAGCCAAGCGATTTTGCATCGCCACTGGCATCAATCACCCAAAGTTCGGGAAAACGACCATCGGCCTTCATCGCAACGGGGGTAACAACCAGTTCGCCGCGCCTTGTGTCATAGGCTGCGGTCATCGCCGCGCGTCCGGTTTCGCTGCCAAGGGCTGCAACCAATGTTGGCGAAGGTTCCGCAGGGCGTGGTGCAGGCGGATTGACGAGCATGAACGCAAGCGTTGCCGCAACCGCAGTCGCGCCGCCAGCGATGCTTTTCCATAACGTTACCGAAGTGTTCGCCGCGCGCCGCGTGGGCACTGCCCCAATTTTTGCGCGAATATCATGCCATATTTTTGCTGGCGGTGGTGCCGCA
This sequence comes from Sphingomonadales bacterium, assembly GCA_043747445.1. GTDB lineage: Bacteria > Pseudomonadota > Alphaproteobacteria > Sphingomonadales > Sphingomonadaceae > Aquisediminimonas. Next base: position 51,925 of record JAYTPB010000096.1, on the reverse strand, counting down.
TCGGCGGCCAGCATTGGCGCAAAACGATCCTGCCATGCACTTACTTCAGCAGCAAAATTTGCATCAGTCGCAATGCGCGAGGCAACCAGTGCCTCGCCCGCGCGGTCAAGCAGACCGAGCGCTGCTTCGCCCGCAAGGATGATGTCATCATCTGAGAGGCGCTGCATCGTCACTGGCTCATACACTCGCGCAATTTGAGGAGCGCGCGGCGCACACGGCTTTTGATTGTACCAAGCGGCACCCCGTCACGCGTCGCCAGTTCGGCATAAGTCGCGCCTTTTAGGAACGCGGTGCGCACGCATTCGGCATCGCGCCTATCAAGCGTGTTGATACAATGGTTTAGGCGACCATCAGCCTCATCGGCAAGCATCACGCTTTCAGCAAGTGGGGCTGGATCAGCAACGTCAACCGCCTCATCAAGTGAAGCGAGTCCGCGATTGCGGATCGCGCGCAACCGATCAATCGCGCGGTTGCGCGTCAGCGTCACCAGCCACGTAATCGGGCTGGCACGGTTTGAGTCAAAGGTGGCGGCTTTGCTCCAAATCGTTAAATATGCGTCCTGCAAGGCTTCCTCTGCATCTTGGCGTTCAGGGAATATACGCAAGCAAACGCCAAAAAGCTTCGCCGAGGTGCGACGATAAACATCTTCAAACGCATTTTTATCACCGGTTGCGGCACGTTTCAGTGCGGCAACAAGGATTGCTCGATCATCATCGGCACGACGACGAGCGAATTCAGCGTTGTTATTGGCGGGTTCAGCGTTGATCGTTAGTCTCCTGAATTCAGCCCCATAAGCGATGCCACCATATCGGCGCAATGGGGTTGCGCTCTTGCGTATGCCTATTGGGCTGGTTAAAGGCTCATCACCGCTTAGGAGTTTAGCTCAGTTGGTAGAGCATCGGTCTCCAAAACCGAGGGTCGTGGGTTCGAGTCCCCCAACTCCTGCCAGGCGCTTTGCAGCCTGTAGCCGATATAGGGCCAGTGAGCGTTTGCTTCGTATGATATGACACCGCCACCTTTGACCCGAAAGACAACAGCCTATTACGGCGCGGCAATTGGCCCGCTGGCAATTGTTGGCCTGCCGTTCACGGTTTACCTGCCGCCCTACATCGCCGAAGGCGGGGTCATTGCGGTTGGTCTTGTCGGCTTGCTGTTTTCGATCTGCACCTTGTGGGACGGTGTGGTCGATCCGCTAATCGGCACTATGATTGACCGGGTACACGCCGGGCCAGCGCCGCATCGCCGCTGGATACGGATCGCTGCGGCCCCGATTGCGCTCCTATTGGCGCTGATCGTTTTGGTTGGTGATACGCTGCCGTTCCCATTGCTGCTTATGGTGATGGTCGTTTTTTATTCATCAAGCAGCTTGTTTGATGTGGCGCATCTTTCGTGGGGCGCAGCACTTGCCAATACGCCAGATGCCAATTCTCCCGATAATAGCAGTCGCGTGTTCGGTGCGCGTGAGATTGGCGCAAAGACAATGCTAATCGCAGCGTTTGCTGCGCCAGCGCTTGCGCAACTCCTGATTCCAGGGCTGAGTTTGCAAGGGCGGATTATCGCCTACGCCAGCCTCTTTCTGTTTGCGATGCCGCTCGCGCTCTGGGCCATTGCGCGCATTCCGGCGCGGGTGGTTACGCCTGAACTAGGCATTGGTTGGCGCGGTGAGGTCATACAGACGCTGAGTTTCCGGCCATTTCTGGCGCTCGTCGCCGTTCAGTTACTCAGCGCCTTTGCCTTTGGTGCGCTTACGTCGCTGTTTATTTTCTTTGCTGACGGTACACTCGGACTTGATAATCGTAGCGCGCTGTTGCTGTTTGGCACCTTCATCGGCGGCGCGCTGTTTACGCCCATGTGGACGGCACTTGCCCGGCGTTTTGGCAAGCCGCGTATGATGATAGCGATGGCGGCTTGGCTCGTGTCGATCCTCGGCGGGTCATTTCTGTATCTGCCGCAGGGGCTGACCCAATCAATCATCTTTTCTACCTTGGTGGGATCGGGTTTTGCCAGTCTCATTTTCATTCACGGGATGATCGCTGATCTTGCCCCACTAGACCGAGCGCGCTGCGGCAGAGATCGCACTGCACTGTTGTATGCGATTATCAATGTTATCCAGAAAGTGGGCAGCGCACTCGCGATTGCGCTCTGTTATGCACTACTGGATTGGTTCGGCTTTGACCCAAAACGGGCGGCAGAATCATCGGGTATCATCCATTTGCTATTTGTCGTGCTGCCTGCGTTTAGCTGGTCAGTCATGTGCCTCTTCCTGATCTATTTGATGCGCGAACCGGCACTTGCCTTAAGGCCCGTTAGAGACTAAAGCGCGACTCATTCCAAATCAGTAAAAGCCATTATCCGGCTCTCCGGGCGACGGGTTTTGGCTGATTGGATAGAAAGAGCGAAGGCAGTATGGCACGAACAACCCCAGGCGAATTTATGCGGCAGGTGCGCGCTGAAACCGCGCGCGTTGTATGGCCAACCGGGCGCGAAACGATCATGACGACGGTGATGGTTGTGATCATGACGACGATCCTTGGCCTCTTTTTCTTCGGCCTCGACAGTTTTTTTAGCTGGATTGTGAAATCCTTGCTCTCACTCGTCTGATTTCAGGAATAGACCCACATAATGTCACGCTGGTACATCATTCACGCTTACTCAGGCTTTGAGAATAAGGTTCGCGACGCAATCATGGCGGATGCGACGCGGCTTGGCCTCGAAGCGCTGGTTGATGCGGTCGAAGTGCCGACTGAAACGGTGACTGAGGTACGGCGCGGCAAGAAAATCCAGTCGGAAAAAAAGTTTTTCCCCGGCTACGTCCTCGCCAAGCTTAACATGAATGATGATGTGTATCACCTCGTCAAAAATCAGCCAAAGGTCACCGGGTTCCTTGGGAGTATGGGCAAGCCGCAGGCGATCAGCGAATCAGAGGCCGCGCGCATTCTGAATACCAAAGAAGCCGCCGCCGCTGCGCCCAAAACGCGCGTTACGGTTGAGTATGAAATTGGCGATTCGGTTAAGGTGCTTGACGGGCCGTTTGCAAGCTTCAACGGGATCGTTGAAGAAATTGATTTCGACAAGGGCCGGGTCAAGGTCAGCGTCAGCATCTTTGGCCGGGCAACCCCGGTTGAGCTTGAATTTGAACAGGTCGAATTATCGAAATAAGCATTCCGGTGAGAGCCGGATAAATTTGCGGGAGGAGCTTTAAGCTTCGCAAATACCGCTAAACTTGAACCGGGCGACGCGCTGTTGCGCATAACCCCACTATAGAGTGAGTGAGACTATAAATGGCAAAAAAGATAACGGGCTATATCAAGCTCCAGGTACCTGCGGGTGCCGCAAACCCATCACCGCCAATCGGCCCCGCTTTGGGCCAGCGCGGCGTGAATATCATGGAATTCTGCAAGGCGTTTAACGCGGCGACGTCTGATCTTGAAAAGGCGATGCCGATCCCAACGGTCATCACGGTGTTCGCCGATAAGAGCTTTTCGTTCATCACGAAAACACCGCCTGCAACCTTCCTGATCAAAAAGGCTCTGGGCCTCAAGTCTGGTTCGAAAGAGCCCGGCAAGGCAAGTGCTGGCAAGATTACACGCGCGCAGCTTAACGATATCGCCGAAATCAAGATGAAGGATCTGAACGCGAACGACCTCGCCGCCGCATCCAAGATCATCGAAGGCAGCGCCCGCGCAATGGGCCTCGAAGTGGTGGAGGGCTGAGATCATGACATTTGTAAGCAAAAAAGCGAAAATTCTTGCGGGCGCGGTTGACCGTGAAAAGCTCCACGGCGTCAACGAAGCGATTGCGCTGATCAAGGCCAACGCAACTTCGAAGTTTGATGAAAGCATCGAAGTCGCGCTCAATCTTGGTGTCGATCCGCGTCATGCCGATCAAATGGTGCGCGGCGTTGTGACGCTGCCCAAGGGCACTGGCAAAAACGTCCGCGTTGGCGTGTTCGCACGCGGCGCAAAGGCTGAAGAAGCACTTGCTGCGGGTGCGGATGTCGTCGGTGCAGAAGACCTGCTCGAAATCTGCCAGAGCGGCAAGATTGAGTTTGAACGCTGCATCGCAACGCCAGACATGATGGGCCTTGTTGGTCGTCTTGGTAAGGTTCTCGGCCCCAAAGGCCTGATGCCAAACCCTAAGCTTGGTACGGTTACGCCGAACGTTGCTGAAGCTGTGAAAGCAGCCAAGGGCGGCCAGATTGAATACCGCGTTGAAAAGGCCGGGATCATTCACGCTGGCATTGGCAAGGCAAGCTTCACCGCCGACGATCTGCGCACCAATTTTGATGCGCTCGTCGATGCCATCGTCAAGGCCAAGCCATCAGGCGCGAAGGGCAAATACCTCCGCAAGGCCGCGATCAGCTCAACCATGGGCCCCGGCGTCAAGATCGACGTAGCTGAAATTACCGCGTAACCGCTGCGATCAGAATAATAAGAAAGGCCGGGGGGAAACCTCCGGCCTTTTTTATGCTCTCACTTCCCCACCAGATCAAACACCTGCATCCCCGCGTTCATTGGTTGGCGCTTTACCCAGTCATTGTGGTGGATCGAATGTTCGGCATCCTCAAGGCCAGCGGCCCAGTGGCCGTTCACCGTTACGCGGGAGAATTCATAGTCTTTGGAATGGGTTTCATAACCCTCTCCCCGGTTGATCAAGTGCATCACCGTCACCGCGCTGTCGCAGCCGCGATTGCCGAGCAGTTTGGCATCAGGATCATTACGAAAACTCTCAGGCAGTTTCTGCGCCAAGCGGTGCGCCGCATCGCGCAGCTTCATCAGCTCAGCCGCCATATCGGTATTCAGCCGGGTGCGGCTTGAATAGCGAATGTCTTTCTCACGCTGCGCCACGTCGAACAAATTGCGCGGCAACTCCCCGCGCGCGTTGAACAGATCGACCTGAAAAATCTCAATGCTGGCGTCAAGCTCACGCTGATCAAGCACATATTGCAGCGGCGTGTTGGACACGAGGCCGCCATCCCAATAAGGCTCACCGTCAATCATAATCGGCGCAAAGCCGGGGGGCAGCGCGCCGCTCGCCATGATATGTTCGGGCGTGATAAGCCGCTCATGCGTGTCAAAATAGGTAAGGTTGCCAGTGATCACATTGACCGCACCAACGCTCAGCCGCATCGGCCCGCCGTTGAGCAAATCAAAATCAACGAGTTCGAGCAATGTATCGCGCAAGGGCGCAGTATCATAATGGCTGATCGCACCCGGCGTTCCAGGCAGCGCCATCGCCGCCGGCGGGAAGCGCGGCTCAAAAAAGCCCGGCACGCCCGCGACCGCGACGATATTGGCCGACACTTCGTTAAACCATGTCCGCATAAAGCCAGCGGGGAAAAGCGGCGGCACCGTTACCCGTGATGACGCGAGATCCCAAAACGCGCGCAACCGTTCAACGCGGCGTTCAGGCGTATTGCCCGCGATGATCGCGGCATTGATCGCACCGATTGAAATCCCCGCGATCCAGTCCGGCTCATGCCCCGCCGCCGCCAGCGCCTCATACACCCCGCCCTGATATGCCCCGAGCGCGCCGCCGCCCTGAAGGACGAGCGCGGTTGATTTGAGTTTGCAGATATTATCCATAGCGAAAGTTCCTGTGGCGTGCCCGCGTTTGATCTCACACGCGGGCATAGCGTTCAAACGGTTCCAAACTTGTTAGCAAAGAGAGAAATGTTGCAAGTGCGAAATCGCATATTGCATTTCCAACTGAGATGAAAAATATCCTGAATATTGGTATTATACGCCATTTCAAAGGATATGAACAAGGGCTGAAACGCCTGTTAATCATACAGAAAGCTTGAAAATCAGGCATTTTCCAAAACTGGCACGCGCCGTGCAGTGCTTAGGACATGCTACCAATACCGGCGGCAAAAACATTACAGACCACCCATTTAAGGAGACTAAAAATGAACAGCTACAACCCAACCAGCATCCGCAGCAACATCGTCGCGGCCTTCTGCACCGTCGTATTTTCAGCAACCTGCCTCATCGGCACGCTTGCCCCGGCGCAAACCGCTTCGTCGGTCAGCTACACCACCGTCGCATAACCCTATTTCTTTGGAGACCTAAAATGAATAGCTACAACCCCGCCAGCCTTCGCAACACCATCGCCGCAACGCTCTGCACCGTCGTTTTTTCCGCCACCTGCCTGATAGGCACACTTGCCCCAGCGCAAGCAGCGGCACCCGTGACTGCAAGCGTTCAGGCGGCATAGTGCGCAACAAATCCCAAGCCAGCCACGCGCGGTGAGCGTGGAATAGGTTCGCGCGAAGACGCGAAGGAAGAATTCCTCCCCGAAACGGGGAGGGGGACCGCGCGCAGCGGGGTGGAGGGGCAGCTATCAACGCACGCCACCGTCGAAGCTTTCCCCCCGCATTAACCGGCCCCTCCACCAGCTTCGCTGGTTCCCCTCCCCGTTCCGGGGAGGAATTGTTAGGCCCTTGCACCCCGCCCCATATCCAGTGATAAAGCCGACATGGCCCAAATCACGTCGCGCGAAGAATTGGAAGACTGGCTTGAAGACAAGCCAGCCGACTTCGCGCAAGTGATTGCCGCGCGCGCGGTGCTGCGGGTGTTGCCCTATGCGTTTGCGAAAGTCGTCCCCGATGATTGGGTTGAAGCCAATTCCCTTGCGCTGTTCCGCGCTACAGCCATATCATGGGCTGCGCGCAATTTTCCAGCCCATGATATGGGCAATGCCGCCTTTGCCGCTGGCTATGCTGCCGCCGCCAATGCCATCGCTTATGCCACCAAGGCCGGCGCCTATGCCACCACTGCCGCCGCTTATGCCAGCAATGCCACCAATACTACCAATGCCGCCAATGCCGCCGCCAATGCCGCCAATGCCGCCAATGCCGCCAATGCCGCTTGGGCCAGTATCAGCGCTGATTGCGAATGGCTTACCAGTGACGGCGATCCCGCCTCCGCTGTGCGCCGCCTGACGCGTTTGGCGCTCTGGCCTGCGGGTGAACCTGAGGGGTGGGGTGCTACATGGGTATCCGCCACCGGGCGACTTGATGCGCTTGATCAGGGGTATAGCGTGTGGGTCGATTGGTATGACAGGCGGATCAAGGGCGAACGCGCGGCATTCGATATCCCCGGTGATAATGGCCGCACCGAGGATAAGGCCATCCTCGTAAAGCTCGCCGATGCCACCAACGAAGATTTCTGGGACAAGGGCGCAACCTACGTCAATACCACGCTCCAAAGCTGGATCGATGACGCGCGAGAACGGGTGGCCCCGCCGCCTAAGCCAAGCAAGGCCGAAGTGCAGGCTGCGATTGTCAAATATGCCAGCCCTGATGCGCGGATTGTTGACGATCGGCTTGATGCCGGGCCGAATGCGACCTTTGATAAGCCACGCTACGATGGTGATCTTGCGACGTTGCCAAGCCAGTTGCGCGCTTTCATCGGCGCACTCGCGGCGAGCCTACCGCGCAATGCGCCTGATGTTATTCGCCACTGCCTGACAGCTTATGCCGATGAATTGCTGGTACGCGGCACGCAGCCAATCGTCAGCATCGTCAAGGGCATGGCGTCGGCGATTGCTGCGCAAGTTTGGATTGCGCCGGGTGACGCCGATAAGGATAATCCCGATACATGGGTTCTGAAAGACCCGCGTGAATGGGAATCGGGAACGGCTGATTTGTTTCGCACCTTTTTCAAAGCGCATCTTGATCTGATAACCCACTTCCCGTTTGATCCCGAGCGTGAGGCAATGCTGGTCGCAACCCCGATTGATGAGGTGGCGGCATCGGATAAGGCGCTGACCGATCCGATTGATAAGGTGACTGACCTGATCATCGCGCTTGCCAAGGATGGCCATGCGACCGATAATATCGTCCGCATTGTCAAAGCACTTGCCGACTACACCCGTGATATTGCCGGAATGCCAAAACCGGATGAGGCCGGACTGCCTTCAACGACGATCACGCCGAAGCGTAGGCATGTTCTCCAAACCGCCGGGTTCTATCTCCACGCCTATTCGATCCTCGGCACAACTGCACAGCTCGCCACCCTGCCACAGGTGCAGACGTTGATGATCGCGCTTGCTAATGCCGCCGAGCGTTTGATGGCGTTTATTATTTAAGATGTATCCCTTTGTGGCTTTGTGGCTTCGTGTGAGTCAATCAAGGCCAGCCACGCTCACCATGCCAAGAGTGTTTCACACAAAGACACAAAGCCACGAAGAGGGTGCGCCTAGACCCCGATAACTTCAGCTTGACCCACTTTCGTCACCCCGTGCTTCGACACGGGGTTAGCCTTTTCTTCGGGAGACAGTTGAAAGAAGAAGCCAAGCCCCGTGTCGCGCACGGGGCGACGTCGCGAAAAAACCTTCTCCCCTTGCGGGAGAGGGTGCCCGAAGGGCGGGTGAGGGGCCAGCCGCGTCTGCGGCTGAAAGACGGCGCTCATTGCAGCAGAAGCTACGCTCGCTTACGCTTCGCTCTGTACCCCCTCACCCTTCCGCCACTCTGTGGCTCCCTCCCTCTCCCGCAAGGGGAGAGGGGTTTGGCATGGGCTTTCCTATCGAAAATGTTTATGATATGTTCTTTTCATGACTCGCGTTCTTATCACCGCTTCGCTTTCACAGGCTGCCACCGCCAAATCAGGAGGGTCAACCAATATACCGATTCAGTGTCAACTTGCTGAGGTTTCCGGGGTTTCCTGAAACGGCTTAAAGCAACAAAGGATACAATCGCACTTCAATCGACCGTATCCTTTGTTGCTTTAAGGCCCAACCGCTTCGCTACATCGTCATCTCCCACACCGTCTCGCGTCTTGACCTCCCCCGGAATCGCTTTATATGCGTTGTCTCTGGTTGGGGCTTGCCCCGGCCACCGTCCGAGACAGTTGGTGCAGGCAATTCGGCCTGCTTAATGTCCAGCCTAGACGGGGAACGAAATTCTTGGCCGTGGTTTTGCCCGGCCCTGATCCATTTCCCCATCACGGACTTTTTGCCCGCGCGCCGGAATCCCCCGGCGTTGCGGAACTGTGGAGAATGGCATGGATCGTACTGAAAAATCCGCGCTGGTCGCCGAACTGAACGCAACTTTCAAAGAGGTTGGTGTGGTGGTTGTCACCCGCAATCTCGGCCTTACCGTCGCACAATCGACGGTATTGCGGAATAAAATGCGTGAAGCGGGTGCCCAGTACCGGGTAGCAAAGAACAAGCTTGCCAACATCGCAGCACAGGGCACGCACTACGCCTCGATCAGCGATCTGCTGACCGGGCCGACTGCGCTCGCCACATCGAAAGACCCGGTTGCCGCCGCCAAGGTGGTAGTCGAGTTTGCCAAGACCAATGACAAGTTGGAAATTCTTGGCGGCGCGATGGGTGATACTGTCCTTGATGTTGACGGTGTAAAGGCGCTGGCAACATTGCCATCGCTTGATGAACTGCGGGCCAAGATTGTGGGGCTTGTACAAGCACCTGCGACCAAGGTTGTGCAGATTATCCAGGCACCGGCTGGCCAGCTTGCACGGGTGTTTAACGCCTATGCCGAAAAAGCTGCCTGAACTTTTTAACTTGAATTTATTGGAGATATAAAATGGCTGATCTTAACAAAATCGTTGATGACCTTTCGGCGCTGACCGTAATCGAAGCGGCTGAACTTTCGAAGCTTCTTGAAGAAAAGTGGGGCGTTTCGGCTGCTGCTGCTGTTGCTGTTGCTGGCCCAGCCGCTGCTGCTGGCCCAGTGGTTGAAGAACAGACCGAATTTGACGTGATCCTGACCGGCGACGGCGGCAACAAAATCGCCGTCATCAAGGAAGTCCGCGCGATCACTGGTCTCGGCCTCACCGAAGCCAAGGCTGCTGTGGAAGCAGCGCCAAAGGCGATCAAGGAAGGCGTTTCGAAGGACGAAGCCCAGAAGGTTATGGCACAGCTTGTTGCCGCTGGTGCGACTGTCGAACTCAAGTAAGCGCAACAGCTTATGTGAAAAAGGGCGGCCCTTCGCGGGGTCGCCCTTTTTTGTTAATCATCAGGTCGGTACACCATGATCTGCCCAGGTTGGCAGTCAAGCGCATCGCATATCGCCTCAAGTGTACTGAACCGAATGGCTTTGGCCTTGCCCGTTTTCAGGATGGATAAATTCGCGAGTGTGATGCCGACTCGTTCTGACAATTCGGTGAGAGACATCCGGCGGTCATGCAGGACATCGTCAAGATGAATATGAATCGCCATCCCCTAGACCGTAAACTGAGCTTCATCATTGAGTCTCACTCCTTCTTCAAAAACACGTGCCATGACAAATAAAACGAGGATCGTGATGATGCTCGACGGATCCCAATCAAACCAGCGAAGCCCGTCGCGCGTTGACTCGTGATAAAAATAGCCGATCCACGCCACGATAAATTCACTGGCCAATATACCGAGCGAGAGATAGGCGACCTTACGCAGCCTGATGGCATTTTCGGTGGTAAATGCGTTGCCTTCACCTACTGTTTTGACGACCTTGACCAACTGACCGAACATCATAAATGTCAGGGTGGCAGCTATGACAATCGTCAGCGTCAACGACGTGAAGCTTATCAGCGTGTCTGGAAAGGGTGTTTCCTTGAAATACTCATCAGCTAAGTCTGAAAACAGCCAAAATGTCGCTGTTATACCCGCCGCAAACAGCGCAGCCGCAGCCGAAAAATATTGCACGATCCGCAAAATCACGAGGGTGGTGCGCAGCAACCGATCTTTCAGTGCGTTCGGCGGGTGAAGTGCTATTGCCTCATTCATATCGTTCTCCAATATCGATATTATTGATAAACAATAAGAGATGATTCGCGAATTGGCAAGAGGAATTATTGATAAACGATAATTTTAATATGTTGGCGCTTTGTCTTAGCTCACTGCGCCGACCGCGCCGCCGACCTGTAGCCGCTCTCCGCTCGTAACAATCACGCGGTCGCCAATTTTGGTTTCTTCAAACAGCAGTTTGGCAAACGCTTTGGGTACGCCGATGCAGCCGTGAGTGATAAAGCCTTCAAGCACATCGGACGCGTGGATAGCGACGCCGTCATCAGTCAACCGCTGCATGTATGGCATTGGCGCGCCGTAAAGATTTGAGATGTGGTGCTTCTTTTTCTGAGTAATTGGAAACACGCCAAGCGGGGTCGGCTTCTCACCAATACCGTAGAGGACAACCGAAACCCCAATTTCATAACCGCCGCGAAATACCGACATCGTCTGTGCGACAGTATCAACGGTAATGATAATCGGCCCATCAGGGATGCCTGCATCATCCCATTTCCAAAAACCGTGGACGATTGGCTCCGTGATCGTAAGCGCGCGCTTGATGACATAGGCGTTGGGGTCAAGCGGTGGCTTCTTGGGCGGCACGACAACTTTAGTAGCAACCGACAGTTTTGAAGCGACAACCGGCGGAGCAGGGGCCGCCATTACGGCCATCACGCCGAGCGCGCCAAAAGTCAGCAATGTCTTGCGCAGGCTGCGCGGAAGGGTACTCATCAGCTGCATCAACGGGACTCCGGTTAACGCGATGTTTACCCGTTGCACGCTGTGCCGCCAAGCCCAGTTTACGGGTTGTTCCGTGTTGGGACTTTAACCCTGATTGGCAAGATTTCTAAAGTGAGCGCCCGATGAGTTCTTTCATGATTTCGCTGGTGCCGCCAAAGATGCGGGTGACTCGCGCGGCGCGCCATTGGCGGGCGATTGGATATTCATTCATATAGCCAGCGCCGCCGTGAAGCTGGAGGCATTTGTCAACGACTTCGCCCTGAAGCTCGGTATGCCAGAGTTTGGCCGCCGACGCCTCTTCGGGGGTAAGTTCGCGTTTGAGATGCCGCGCGAGTGCCCAATCAAGATGCGCCCAACCAACTTGGAGCTTGGTCTTAAGATCGGCCAACACAAAGCGCGTATTTTGGAAATCAATTACCGATTGGCCAAAGGCTTTACGGTCACGCGTATATGCCACCGTTTGGTCAAACGCGCGCTGCGAAGCGGCTTGCGCAGAAACCGCGATTGACAGGCGTTCCTGCGGCAGTTCACTCATCAGATAGATGAAGCCCTTGCCCTCATCTCCCAGACAGTTGGTCATTGGTACGCGAACGTCAGTGAAGAACATCTCTGATGTATCCGCTGCATCCTGACCCACCTTGTCGAGGTTGCGGCCACGTTCAAAGCCTTCGCGGTTTGCCTCAACGAGGATAATCGAAACGCCCTTCCACGCCGGTTTAGCATCAGGGTCGGTCTTGCAGCACACGAGGATCAGGTCAGCAGTCTGACCATTGGTGATGTAGGTTTTGGAACCATTGATCACATAGTGATTGCCGTCCTTGTGCGCGGTGGTGCGCAGCGCCTGAAGATCAGAACCAGTCCCCGGCTCGGTCATCGCAATCGCTGTAACAATCTCACCCGAAACCATGCGCGGAAGCCATTCGGACTTTTGCTCCTCCGAACCATAAGCCATCAAATAATTGGCAACGATATCCGATTGCAGCGTGAAGCCCGTCGCGAGATCGCAGCCATAGCCAAGCTCTTCATCAATCACCGCGTTATACCCAAAATCAAGGCCAAGCCCACCGTAGGCTTCCGGCACTGTTGGGCAGAGCATCCCGATTTCGCCCGCGCGTGGCCAGATTGATTTGGGGATCAGCCCTTCAGCATCCCACTTTGCAGTATTGGGCTCAAGCTCCTTGGCAACGAACTGGCGCACTGTATCGCGGAATGCCTCATGATCTTCGGTGTAGACTGAGCGGGAGAGGCTATCGAGGGTCATGGAATATCCTGAAAGTTGTCGAAGGTTCCGCAAAGCGTGATACCAACTTTACGTTCACGTCAAGTGGAATTTGTACCCGCCGCTGCTTCAATCCGCCGAAGCAGAGCATCAAGCATTACGCGCTCTTCCTCTGAAAAGCTCGCGAGTAGCTCGGCCTCCATTGCAAGCGCTAGGGGTGCGATTTCGGTGTAGAGCGAACGCCCCTCTGGTGTGAGTGCCAATAGATGTGAGCGGCCATCGCCGGGATTATCACGTGCCGCAATCAGCCCTCGTTCGATCAGCGCGGCGGCAGCGCGGCTGACGCTGATCTTGTCAATTCGCGCAGCATTTCCAAGCGCTTGCGGCGTCATTTCACTGCCCTCGGCAAGGATCGCGATCAGCCGCCACTCGGGCACTTTGAGGCCAAAGCGCTTGCGATAGCTCGCCGAAATGAGCGTACTAACAGCGTTTGAAGCGACCGAGAGGCGGTAGGGGAGGAAGGCATCAAGGCGCAGCGTCATCATTGACATTTAGCACGACTCCATATAGTTGCAAATGAAACTATATAATGAAGGATTAGCCGCAATGACCGATCTGTTTGAAAATCCGCTCGGCCTTGATGGCTTTGAATTCGTCGAATTTTGTGCGCCTGAAAAAGGGCTGTTGGAGCCTGTCTTTGCGCGGATGGGCTTCACCCATATTGCGCATCACCGTTCAAAGGATGTTGATCTGTGGCGGCAGGGTGAGATTAACCTGATCGCCAATTATGAGCCACGCAGCCATGCGGCGTACTTCGCAGCTGAGCATGGTGCTTCAGCCTGCGGCATGGCTTTTCGGGTCAAAAACGCGCAGGCCGCTTATACCGCCGCGATTGAGCGCGGGGCAGAGCCTGTTGAGGCTAAAACCGGCATGATGGAACTGCGCATTCCCGCAATCAAAGGCATTGGCGGCGCGCTCATATATCTGGTGGACAGATACGGTGATGATCTCTCAATCTACGACATTGATTTCGTCTATCTCGACGGCGTTGATCGACACCCCGTTGGCGCAGGCTTCAAGCTGATCGATCATCTGACGCATAATGTGTACGGCGGGCGGATGGCCTATTGGGCGGGCTATTATGAGCGCATCTTCAATTTCCGCGAAATCCGATATTTCGACATCAAGGGCGAATATACCGGCCTCACCTCAAAGGCGATGACCGCCCCTGACGGCAAAATTCGCATTCCATTGAATGAGGAAGGCAAGGCCGGCGGCGGGCAAATAGAGGAATTCCTCCGCGCCTATAATGGCGAGGGGATTCAACATATCGCCTTCATATGTGATGATATCATTGCCTGTTGGGATCGGCTCAAGACGATTGGTACGCCCTTCATGTCGCCCCCGCCGAACACCTATTATGACATGCTTGACGGCAGGCTTCCCAGTCACGGTGAACCTGTGCATGAACTCCAAACGCGCGGCATCTTGCTTGATGGTTCAACCGAGGGAGGCAACCCGCGCCTGCTCCTCCAGATTTTCTCCGAGACCCAAGTTGGCCCCGTGTTCTTCGAATTCATCCAGCGCAAGGGCGACGAAGGCTTTGGCGAGGGCAATTTCAAAGCACTGTTCGAAAGCATCGAACGCGATCAAATCGCGCGCGGTGTGCTTGAGGTGGCGGAGTGACGGGAGAGTACAGGAATGTCTAAATTTGAGCTGCTTGCAGAATATGTTCGAGGTCAGTCCTTCAAGACTTTTGATCTGCCTTTTCACAAGATCGAAGCGATTATCGAAGAAAAACTCCCTAAAAGTGCCGTACGTCCGCAGTATTGGGCCAACACTTCTGCCGCGACAAATCCTGTTCGATCCGCACTCAAAGACACAAATTATGATACGTTTCTGGTGAGTGGCTCGAAACGGGTAGAGTTCCGCCGCCGATTTTAGAAAGGGATAACTTTTGGTGACTAATGACATGAATACTCCTTTCACCCTCAACCGAATCCACCACGTCGCCTATCGCTGCAAGGATGCGAAGGAGACGGTCGAATGGTATGAACGCGTGCTTGGCATGAAATATACCAATGCCTTTGCCGAGGATCATGTGCCCTCTACGGGTGCCTATGATCCCTACATGCACGTCTTCCTTGATTGCGGCGGCGGCAATGTCGTGGCATTCTTCGAACTGCCCAATCAACCCGAAATGAGCCGCGATTTACAAACGCCTGAGTGGGTGCAGCATCTTGCATTCGAAGTCGCTGATTTTGATACCCTAAAAGCGGCGAAGGCGCATATCGAGGCGCAAGGCGTTGATGTCCTCGGGCCGACCTTCCACGGGATTTTTCGCTCAATCTATTTCTTTGATCCAAACGGCCACCGCTTAGAGCTGGCCTGCAATATTGGCACGGAAGCGCAGTATGCGGAACTGGAACGCGTCGCCCCGCTGATGCTCGAAGAGTGGAGCCAAACCAAGAAAGCCCCAAGACACGCCGATTGGTTGCATGTGGAGGGGTAGCTGCGAATCCCCGCGCATTAAATCCAGCTTTCCCCTTACGCTCCCATTCGTTAGTGTAGCCGTGACGAAAGGACGCTCATGGATTTTTTCACCAGCCTCACTGAGGATCACATTGCGTTTATCGCCAAGCAGCCGGTGTTTTTTGTAGCAACGGCGGCGGAGGGCGCGCGGATCAATCTTAGTCCCAAGGGAATGGACAGTTTCCGGGTGCTTTCGCCAACGCAGGTTGCCTATCTTGATGTTGGTGGATCGGGCAATGAAACACACGCGCACCTAACGGCGGATGGGCGGATCACCGTGATGATGTGTGCGTTTGATCAGCCTGCGCTGATTTTCCGCATGTATGGGCAGGGGCGGGCAGTCTTGCCGCAGGATGCTGGCTGGGACGCTCTGGTGGCGCACTTTACCGTGTTGCCGGGAACCCGCCAGATTTTCGTGATCGATCTTGACAGTATTCAGACAAGCTGCGGTTGGGGCGTACCCTTCATGAGCTTTGATCGTGAGCGGCAGACGCTCGCCAAATATCATGCCGCCGATGACCCCGCGACACGGCTCGCCAAAATCGCGAAGCGCACGCAAAGCATCGATGGTTTACCAATTCGCGTTCAAACAATTATGCCAGCATGGGCGAAATAACCAATGTCGCTGGTTGAAGCCGCACGGTTTTACAATAGTTTTGAAGCAGGTTTAGCGCAGTCTCGGCTTGAAGAGACTGGGATTGACTCAGTGCTGTTTGATCTTGAGATGGCCACTTATGGCATCGGTCTTTCGATTCCGGTACGGTTGATGGTGCTTGATGATGATTTGGAAGTGGCGATCAAGGCGCTCGATTTGCCTGAAAACTAGGCTATTTTTGGTAGCCGCCTAAATTTTGAGCACTAAGATGCTTTATGGTTTAATCCCAGAAATCTAATATTCCCCAGAATGCTGCATTGCATCAAACTGGCATGACCTTTGCTGTGCTTCTTAATGAAACACCGCAGGGGGCCCAATGAAACTTATCATTGCCATTATCAAACCGTTCAAGCTTGACGACGTGCGTGAGGCACTGGGCGAGCTTGCAATCTCAGGAATGACCGTCACCGAAGTCAAAGGCTTTGGCCGCCAGAAAGGCCAGACCGAGATTTACCGGGGGGCCGAATACACCACCAACATGGTGCCAAAGCTCAAGGTTGAGGTTGCCTGCGCTTCGGATATTGCCGACCGCGCGGTTGAGGCGATCCAGCAATCGGCAAATACCGGCGCGATTGGCGACGGGAAAATCTTCGTTCTTGAAATTGAACAAGCCGTCCGGATCCGCACCGGCGAAACCAACAATAATGCGCTTTAAGATGACGCTTAAGATGACAGGGGAAAGCATGATAAATCGACAGAAACTGATTGGCGGACTGGGCGGCATTGGCGCTGCGCTGTTCGCATTGCCTGCTTGGGCTCAAGAGGCGGCGGCCAATGTTACGGAAGCCGTCACCGAAGCGGCACCGGCTGCCGCTGCGGCCTTTGTGCCAACGGCTGAAATGGTCAATAAGGGCGATACCGCTTGGATGCTGGTCTCCTCCGCACTGGTGCTGATGATGTCAGTGCCTGCACTCGCCCTGTTTTACGGTGGGCTTGTCCGCACCAAAAATATGCTTTCGCTGCTGATGCAGGTGTTCATGATTGTCAGCATCGCCTCGCTCGTTTGGGTATGCTGGGGTTACAGCCTCGCGTTCACTGGCGGCAGTCCTTACATCGGTGGGCTTTCCAAGGCGTTCTTGATGGGCGTTGATGCAAGCACCTTTGCGGCCACCTTCTCAAACGGCGTTTATATCCCCGAATATGTATTCGTCATTTTCCAGATGACCTTTGCCTGCATCACGCCAGCACTGATAGTTGGGGCATTTGCTGAACGTGTGAAATTTTCAGCGCTGATGATCTTCGTCGTTGCTTGGCTGACGGTGGTATATTTCCCGATTGCCCACATGGTTTGGTATTGGGCTGGCCCGGATTTCTTGCCCGCCAATCCTACTGATGCCGGATTGCTTTGGGGCATGGGCGCACTTGATTTCGCGGGCGGTACCGTCGTTCACATTAACGCAGGGATCGCTGGCCTCGTCGGTTGCTTGATGATCGGCAAGCGCGTTGGCTTTGGTAAAGAAGCGACCCCGCCGCACTCGCTCACCATGACGATGATCGGGGCTTCGCTGCTTTGGGTTGGCTGGTTCGGATTTAACGCTGGTTCAAACCTTGAGGCGAACGGTGTGACGGCGGTTGCCTTCATCAACACCTATGTCGCAACCGCAGCAGCGGCAGTAAGCTGGGCCTTGGTTGAGCAATTCCGCCACGGTCGGCCTTCGCTACTTGGTGCAGTAACCGGCGCGGTTGCTGGCCTTGTTGCGATTACGCCAGCCAGCGGGTTTGCCGCACCGATGACCGCAATTGTGCTTGGCCTCGTGGTCTCGCCAATTTGCTACTTCTTCGTTTCGACAGTCAAGAATATGTTCAAATATGATGACACGCTTGATGTGTTCGGTGTCCACTGCGTCGGCGGGATTGTCGGCGCGCTTGGTACGGCGATTGTCGCTGATCCAAGACTCGGCGGGCAGGGCTTCTTTGACTATACGGTGATGCCCGCTGTCGTTGCGCCCTACGATATGGCGGCCCAGCTTATCACTCAGGTGAAGGCGGTTAGCATCACCTTGCTCTGGTCAGGCATTGGTTCGGCGATCCTCTTCTTCGTTATTGACAAGACAATTGGGCTGCGCCCCGCCGAGGATGCTGAGCGTGAAGGGCTTGATCTCTCAAGCCACGGCGAGCGCGCCTATAATTATTGATGAGATTGGGGGGATATTCTCCCCCCTCAACAGGTTCCTCCTGCGAACCTACTCGGGCCGGTGTCACACGACGCCGGCCCCTTTTTTTGTCCGTCCGGTTTTGCTTTCCACGCGATTCGGGTAGGGCTAAGGCAACGCAATGACTTCATTTTTTGCCAAACCCCGTTCGATGCTTCGTGAGTTTCTGCGCAATGAAGCTGCGGGCGGACTGCTGTTGATGGCCGCAGCAGCGCTTGCGATGATCGTAGCGAACAGCCCGCTTGCGCCTGATTATTTCGCGGTGTTGAACGCGAAGCTTGGCCCGCTGTCGCTGCTCCACTGGATCAATGACGGTCTGATGGCGCTGTTCTTTTTCGTTGTCGGCCTAGAGATTAAGCGCGAATTTGTTGACGGGCATTTGTCCACGTGGGCTGACCGCCGCCTGCCGATGATCGCGGCAGCAGCCGGGATGGCGGTGCCTGCGCTGGTTTATCTTGCGGTCACTAATGATAATCTTACGCTTGCGCGCGGTTGGGCGATTCCAGCGGCGACTGACATTGCCTTTGCAATTGGGGTGCTTGCGCTGCTCGGTTCGCGCGCGCCAGCGTCGCTCAAGCTGTTTCTGACAACGGTTGCGATTGTTGATGATATGGGCGCGGTGGCGATCATCGCGATCGCCTATACCAGCGCGATCAAGGGCGCCGCACTCCTCGCCGCGCTAATCATTCTCGGCGCGATGTTTGCCGCGAACAGGGCAGGGGTCACGCGGATTCGCTGGTATCTGATCGGCTTTGCGTTGCTGTGGCTCGCGGTTTTGCTATCGGGGGTTCACGCGACGATTGCGGGCGTCCTAGCGGCGCTGATGATACCCGTGCGCGTAACCAAAGCCGCACCTGATGCTGAGGATTCAACGCTCCACCGGATGGAACATCTGCTGCATAAGCCAGTGGCGTGGTTCATCATTCCGCTGTTCGGCTTTGCCAATGCGGGCGTTACGCTTGGCGGGAGCAGTGCCCTTGGGACGCTCCCGGTTGCGATTGCTCTCGGGCTGTTTCTTGGCAAACAAATTGGAATTTTTGGCAGCGTCTGGATCGCGGTTAAGCTCAAGATTGCCGCCAAACCCGCCGAAGCAAGCTGGGCGCATATCTACGGCGTGTCGCTGCTCTGCGGGATTGGCTTTACGATGAGCCTGTTTATTGGCGGGCTTGCCTTCCCTGGCGCAGCGGAGGCAGAGGGGGTGAAGATCGGCGTGCTGATGGGGTCGCTACTTTCCGCACTCGCGGGCTATGCCGTCCTGCGTTTCACCAAACCGCGTGTCACTGCGTCCGGTAAGACTGTTTAACGCTCAGATCGGCCTTGTTGAAGATGACGACGGGCGCGCCGCCAAGCATGTCATCGGGCAGACGGTAGGTGAATTCCCATGTATCGCCCTTATCCGTTGCAATCGGGGTTTTGCGACCCTCAACAAAATCGGGATAGCGCAGCTTCACAAATTCGCGGCCAGCCGTAATCGCTTTGTCGCGTCCGTCTTCCATTGCTGAAGTCTCCTTGGCCTCATTTTTTGAGGCGCCAACCGTTGATCCACACGCTGTTAGCGGCACCGCCACAAGCAGGGCAGTGACCGCCGCAGCAGCGAGACGCGGCTTATATGCTTCAATCGAAATAATACAGGCCATTATGCGATTGGATAATACCGGGAATTCCGCGCGCGTCAGCAAAATTCTGATCGGCGGGGCTTGGCCCGTTGGTATAGCCCTCCGCTACGGTATTTGGATGAGTGTGGAAGAAGGCTACAGCCGTCTTGCCTTCAATCGCGGGTACCGCGCCCGGCGTGAGCGAATCGCGGGTGCCATTAGATGGGAAGTTGACCGTTGAGAGCGCGCCAGTCTTATCGTCGCGCATTACCCAGAAGCCCTGCTCCTGCTTGGAACCCGGCGTGTTGGGATTTGACGCATTCCATGATTTTTCAATCGCGGCGGCGACCACAGGGTCATTGGCGATTGCCTCCACCGACGAGAGATTGGCGCTGTCTGGTGCGCGTGTTGTGATCCGCGTGTCGGATGTTGCGGCTGACGGTGTTGTGGCCGCTCTGTTGTTCGTTTGGGTCTCACCGGTGCGGTTGTTCGAACCCGTTTCGCCAGCGCCTCGGTTGTTTCCACTCGTTTCGCCATCCGTTGGTGAAGTGTTGGCGTTTTGTGGCGTCGGTGCATTGCCCTGAGTGCCCTCACCGGACGCATTGCCAGTCCCTTGTTCACCACTGAGCAGCTTCGCAATCTCGCTGAGCAATTGCCCCAATTCCACGGGTGACAGCAGTGATACCAGCGCCTCAAGCAAGCCTTCGGGCAATTGCCCGGTTTTGGCTGCCTCAATCAGGCCCGATGCCAGCTTTTGTATGTCAAGCCCGCCAAATGAGAAGCGATTCTCCGAAGCCATTGACGACGCGTTTACGCCGCCTTTGAATCCCATATTCGACTGGAAGTTTGACGACGTATTGAAATTGACCGAGTTGATATTGTTCATTGCGACTCTCACTCTGATTTTTCAGAAGAGTAAAGCATCGCAGAAATATGCCTCAACCCCCATAATCGAATCGATTAGAAAACTCATCGAATCGATTAGTTTGGGGCCGATACGGCTCTATTATTGGTCTGCCGCCTCGTCATTTTAATGCGGATCATGGGTTTCAAAAAACCTCGGAAATCTCAGGAAGTTGACACTGAATCGGTATGTTATTCAGGACTGCAATGTTGGAAAATCTGCGCTCAGGCGAACAGGGCGGATCAAGATGGGCTGATATGTTACGCAGGATGGATTGATGCGGCATGATAAGAACATATCAAGACTATAGCATGTAGGAAAGGCTGACCGATCAAAATAGCGCTAATGCATCCCCAACTGTAATAATGCGGATCGATCCCACCGCTCCGACACCCAAAAACGGCTTATCCCCCGTCACGATCAAGTCAGCCTGCGCCGCAAGCGCTGTTGCAATCACCCAATCATCATCGGGGTCTGGAGCGATTGGGACGGGTAGGGGTTTACAATCAATTGTATCGGCCAGCATGGCATAACCAAACAACATTTCCTCGCGTGACTGCCCGATTCCAATAAATTTGGAGTCAAATTTGGACGCTGCCAAAATGCGGGCTAGCTCTGCAATGAGCCTAGGGCTGGTAACAAGCTGTACCATCCCAGCCCGCGCTGTTGCCATTAAGCTATATGGTGCTCCACTCCACAATAATCCCGACACAACGACATTTGTGTCGAGGACGATCCGCTTCACGCAGCCTTTGCCTTGCGGCGCTCGGCGCGCATAGCCCGTATTTCGACAGCAACCTCCTCGGGTGTCATTGGCTGCGGATCAGGGATGGCCTGCATCTTCGCCATATTGTCAAACAGACGATCCACTGCGGCCGTGCGCAATTGCGCGCGCAGCAATCGCTCAAGCGCTTCAGGTGCAAGCAAACCTGCTTTGGTCGCCGCTTCTGCAAGCGCATCAGGAAGGGTGAATTCAACCTTTGTCATTAGAATACATCTAGCACATTTTGGTAGAGGGAGGCAATTGAGTTTGAGCAACATGCTGTGCTTTGGCGACGTTTGCTTTTCAGGCAACTGGGGTGTTAGATTACCCTGTGACCAACAATCAAACAGCAGAGAGCTTTACCTCACAGATTTTGCATAGTCTTGTGTACTTCGAAGAATTTTCTTTCGCTAAAAATAAGTTCAAAGCGGTTACAGGCCAAGAGTTTGAATTGGCGGACGCACTTGTGGCACTGGATGATGTACTAATTATTGTGCAGGTGAAAGAGCACTCTATGAGTGACGCCGGGGATGAAAGCGCTGAGCGAAAGTGGTTTGACAAAAAAGTCATTCGCGCGGCAACTAAGCAGATTCGTGATAGTCTTAATTACCTTGAAAGCCAGCCGGGAATTGAGGTGAACAATGAACTAGGTCGCCCGTTCATTTTTACTCCCGGTAAATTTCGTGAAATTATCAAGCTGGTGATATTTCACGGTGCATCAACGCTGCCATCAGATTGCCGCTATAAGAAATTTCACAAGAGTAGTTCAGGTGGCTTCATTCATCTTGTGGATGTTAATGATTATCTCAACGCTGCGCGTGTGTTTCGTGTACCGGAGGATTTGATAAGGTATTTTCGTTATCGCGAAGCGATGCTAACCTCATATCCTCAGGAATGCGCAAGTTTGCCTGAGGCATCTATGGTTGGTGGCTATATCGGAGAAGGCGACGACGCACCGCCTTCTTTCGAGTCTTTTGAAAATTTGCATAAGCTGCTGCCTGATGAAGATACATGGAACATATCAGCCTATTTGCGGACATTAAGAGACCATACATCACACCCTGATTATAATGGTGATTACTATGCGATTTTGACTGAATTTGTGCGTTTGCCACGCTCAATGTGGCGTGAATTTAAGAAACGATTAGTGCTTTGTATTGAGAATGCCACTCATGATGAATTTGCGCAGCCTTATAGGATCGCCTATCCCGATCGAAACATTGGCTTCATGCTCTTTTCTCCTGATTCGTCATTGACGAATAGCGCCGAATGGAAAGTAGCGGGACTAAATGGCCTGATGAATTTCACATATCTGCAAAAATTTGACCAGAAATTACAAAAATGTATCGGCGTTCAAGTCGCTAAGGACGGAGAGTTTTTTGATATTCAATGGTGTATGATTGACAGCGTATGGGAAGATGATCCAGATTTGCGCGCAAGATTAGACGCAGATTCACCATTTAGACCTGTAAGCGAAAAAAGTCAGTTTAGCTATTTCCTGCAAAACTGAAGAAGGCGACCATTTCTGGCCACCTTCTTAGCTACAAACCTCGATCAAAGTACCACTTTGATCGAAACCCTATATCTTCCCCGTCAACTCCGGCACGGCCTTAAACAGATCCGCAACCAGTCCGATGTCCGCCACCTGAAAGATAGGGGCGTCTTCGTCTTTGTTGATCGCGATGATCGTCTTTGAGTCCTTCATGCCCGCGAGATGCTGGATCGCGCCGGAGATGCCGACGGCGATATAGACTTCGGGGGCGACGATCTTGCCGGTTTGGCCGACTTGATAATCATTGGGGACATAGCCTGCATCAACCGCCGCGCGGCTGGCGCCGACGCCTGCGCCGAGTTTATCGGCCAGTGGTTCGATGATTTCGTGGAAATTCTCGCTATTTTGCAGCGCGCGGCCACCCGAGACGATGATCTTAGCACTGGTCAGTTCGGGCCGTTCGGACTTGCTGATTTCGGAACCGACGAAGGTTGAAAGCCCGGCATCGCCAGCACCCGACACAGCCTCAACTGCGGCTGAACCGCCTTCGGATGCGGCCTTGATGAAGGCAGTGCCGCGCACGGTAATCACCTTTTTGGCGTCGGATGATTGAACCGTCGCGATGCCGTTGCCCGCATAAATCGGGCGGGTGAAAGTGTCGGCGCTTTCGACGCTCAGGATATCGCTGATCTGCATCACGTCGAGCAGAGCGGCTACGCGCGGCGCGATATTTTTACCATTTGAAGTGGCAGGCGCGAGGAACGCATCATATCCCGCCATTAACCCAGCAACGAGCGGCGCGACATTTTCGGCGAGCGCATTGGCATAAGCGCCGTCATTGGCGATCAGCACTTTGGCGATGCCAGCGATCTTCGCGGCTTGATCCGCCACGCCCGCGCAACCATTGCCCGCGACAAGCGCATGGACTTCACCCAGTTTGGCAGCGGCGGTGACGACGGCGAGGGTCGCGTCTTTCACCGACGCATTATCATGTTCTACCCAGATCAGGACGCTCATGCGGTTACTCCCATTTCCTTGAGTTTTGCGGCCAGCGCATCGACATCGGCAACCTTAATACCGGCGGTGCGCACGGGTGGTTCAGTCACTTTGAGCGTGGTCAGGCGCTTGGTTACGTCAACGCCGTAATCAGCGGGGGTTTTCTGCGCCATCGGCTTGCTCTTAGCCTTCATGATGTTGGGCAGCGAGGCATAACGCGGTTCATTCAGGCGAAGGTCTGTGGTGATGATCGCTGGCATTTTGAGCGACACGGTTTCGGAACCGCCATCAACTTCGCGCGACACGGTGACGCTGTCGCCGTCAACGCTGACGGCGCTGGCAAAGGTGCCCTGCGGACGCCCGGTGAGTGCGGCGAGCATTTGGCCGGTTTGATTGCTGTCATCATCAATCGCTTGTTTGCCGAGGATAACGAGGCCGGGTTGTTCCTCCTCCATCACTTTGGCGAGCAGCTTGGCGACGCCGAGTGGTTCAACTTCGGTTTCGGAAACGATCAGGATCGCGCGGTCTGCACCCATGGCGAGCGCGGTACGCAGCGTTTCCTGCGCCTTTTGTTCGCCGATCGAGACAGCGATGATTTCAGTCGCCACGCCCTTTTCGCGCAGGCGAATCGCTTCTTCCACCGCGATTTCGTCAAACGGGTTCATGCTCATTTTGACATTGGCGAGATCGACGCCACTGCCATCGGGCTTCACCCGTGGTTTGACATTATAATCAATCACCCGTTTGACGGGGACGAGAATTTTCATCGCTATTTCCCTTTCGCGATTTCACTTAACGTTTACGTAAACTACACTGTGCACTGCACAAAACTATTATCTTTGGCAAGCCTTACGCTGCCTTACGCACCTCTGCGACAATCTTTTTGGCCGCATCGCCCAAATCATTTGCTGCCACGATGGGCAGCCCAGAATTGGCAAGAATATCCTTGCCCTGCTGGACATTGGTGCCTTCAAGCCGGACAACGAGCGGAACCGAGAGGTTCACTTCCTTGGCCGCCGCGACGATCCCGTCAGCAATGATATCGCACTTCATGATGCCGCCGAAGATGTTGACGAGAATGCCCTTCACCGCCGGATCGCCGAGGATGATCTTAAAAGCCGCTGTGACCTTTTCCTTATCAGCGCCGCCGCCGACATCAAGGAAATTGGCGGGAAATTCGCCATTAAGCTTGATGATATCCATCGTCGCCATCGCGAGGCCAGCACCATTGACCATGCAGCCGATATTCCCGTCAAGCTTAATATAGGCGAGGTCATGCTTGGACGCTTCAATCTCCATCGCATCTTCTTCAGTGAGATCGCGCAGCTCAGCCAAGTCCTTGTGGCGGAACATCGCGTTCGAATCGAAGCCAACCTTGGCATCAAGCACAAGCAATTTGTCACCGCCGCACACCGCGAGCGGGTTAATCTCAATCTGCGAGGCGTCAGTGGCGAGGAATGCGTCATAGAGCTTGGCGAGCACATTCTGTGCTTGCTTGGCAAGATCGCCCGTCAGGTTGAGCGCAGCAGCCACCGCGCGGCCGTGATGCGGCATAATGCCCGTTGCGGGGTCAATCGTGATCGTGTGGATTTTTTCAGGCGTGTCGTGCGCGACTGCCTCAATATCCATGCCGCCTTCGGTTGAGACGACAACCGCGATTCGGCTGGTCGCGCGGTCAACGAGGAGGGCAAGATAAAATTCTTTGTCGATATCGACACCGTCGGTCACATAAAGCCGGTTGACCTGCTTACCCGCAGCACCCGTCTGAATCGTAACGAGCGTGTTGCCAAGCATATCAGTCGCCGCCGCGCGCACTTCATCAAGCGTTTTGGCGAGTCGGACGCCGCCTTTTGCATCAGGGCCGAGTTCCTTGAACTTGCCCTTGCCGCGCCCACCCGCATGAATTTGCGCCTTCACAACATAAAGCGGCCCCGGCAGCTTGCCTGCCGCTGCAACCGCTTCATCAACGCTCATCGCGGCATAACCAACAGGCACGGGAACGCCGAATTTTGCGAGCAATTCCTTGGCCTGATATTCGTGGATGTTCATGGGGAAGCGCTGCCTGTCTTATCATTGAAGATGATGAAAGGCCTAAAGCATAGATGCGGGCAATTGAAAAGACCGACATTTGCCGGGGGAGGGTTAACCCGAAATAGCGCAGCCCAGCGCAGCGCGTGTTGTGACGGTTACAATCTCAGGGTCTTTGAGCGCGCGGATGTTCCGCATGAAACGGCTAACCGACATATCGCCGAGCTTTTCATCCTCGAAATTGCCAAGCGAACTCAGCCGCCGCAATTGGAGCAGCGACAGTTTATCCACCATCCTGTCGGCCATGCAGGCGGACTGTATTTTCGGGAGGCCCGCATTGATCAGGCCGCGCTGAAGCTGGGATTGCGGTGTTGCGCAGCCTGCTAAGGCGATCAACGCGGTGGCTGTAATGAAGCGAACGACAACCATCTACGCGACTTTCAGGCAAAGATGAGGATGACAGGCTGACTATGAAAAAAACACGCCCGATACGCAACCCGGGCAACGCAACAGATAATCAGCCTGTCGAAAATTGGTGTAGGGCAGCCCGCGTGACGCCATCCTGAACATCTCGTTCGGCGATTGTTCATATTTTTGTCACTTTGGCGTTTGCGCGGTAGTGACGTGGGCGGAGCCAGACTCTATATGTGATGAATGTTAGTTATCGCCGGACTTGCCCTGTTTTTGATCACGGTCGTTGGGATGGAGCTTTTTGCCTACGTCATGCACCGCTGGGTGATGCACGGGCCGGGCTGGTTCCTTCATGCTGATCATCACGGCCCCCACACAGGATTTTGGGAACGCAATGATCTTTATTTCGTGATCTTTGCAGTCCCATCGGCGACGATGATTATATTGGGAACAAGCGGGACGACGGGCCACTGGGCGACGATCATTGGCGCGGGCGTGGCGGCTTACGGTGCGATCTATGTCGGCTTTCATGATATCATCGTTCATAAACGGCTCAATCATCGTTACATTCCCAAAAGCACCTATATGAAGCGAATCATTCAGGCGCATCGGCTCCACCACGTCGTCGAAACGCGCGAAGGCAGCGTCAGTTTTGGGTTCCTCTGGGCGCCAAAGCCAGAGGAGTTGAAGGCAGAGTTGGCAAGGCGCGGCCGGGCGGGGGTGCGGTCGCCGGCCGTGTCAGAGGTTGATCAAGCGGCTTAAGGCTAACGCGGTTTCATCCGCTGCTCAATCAAATTCATCAGTTCAGCCGCCCGCGCGTCTAGGCTATATGCAGGAACACAGCGGCGATATCCATTTTGCGCAATCGCAATGCGCGGGTCAGGATGTGTAAGGTAATATTCAATTTTCGCGATTGCCTCGGTAGCGTTGGAAAAGAGTTCAATCTCAGTTCCTGCATCAAACAAGCCGCGAATCTCCGCATTATCGATATGGAGCATAAATCCACCGCAGGCCGGGATTTCAAAACTGCGCGTTGATACCGCATCTTCCCAGCCTTGCTGTCCGGCAGGGCCGAAATGAACCGCAAGATTAATCCGGCTTCGTTCAATCGTTCGTGCGTAGTCATCGCCGATAATCTGGCCCAGACGGATGCATGATTGCAGCGCTGTTCCCTCTGCATGCTGCTCCCAACCTGCGCCTGCAAGCAAGAAGCGTTTGTCGGGAAAGGCCGACGCAATAGGCGCAAGTGCGCGAGCCTTGTGCGCCGAGGCATTGCCTACATAAGCGATATCATAATCAAATGGGATATCGTTGGTTGGAATGGCACGCGGCCTGTGCGCCAACGTGGAATATCCGTGCGGCAAAAATGCCACTTTATCAGCACCAAGTGCTGCTGTCAGATGGTCAATATGGAAAGATTTAGTGGTTGCGATCAAATCATAGGAAGAAAGCCAATCGGCGCTCAACCCCGGATGATCAAAGGCAACATCAGGATAAAAATTGACGATAAAGAGCCCCATTTTGCGGATATCCGACAAAAGACGGCGATCAAGGAATGACCCTTTGATCGTAAGTAGTATGTCGCTGTCACTTTGCCGTGCAATATCGCGGACATGCTGTTGATAAGAGGCTATAAATTGCCTGCTCGATATTTTGAATGCAAGCTTTGACAGCGGGCTGAGGCTTACCGGAAAATGATGCCGCATATCGACTTCGGATACGATATGCCCTTGCTCGCGCAAGCCGTGGGCAATCCCGGCACCGGTTGATCCAAACCAGAACTCCCCCGCGATGGTAATCCGCCGTCTCGTCACCAAGCCCGCCTATTTTCGATATGGGCGATGATCTCGCGCGCACGCGCATCAAGGCTATAGGCAGGCACGCAGCGTTCGTAGGCCTTTTGGTTCATCCGTTGCCGGATGATTGGGTTTTCAAGATAATATGCAATTTTTGCATTAAGGTCATCGGGCGTTTCAAAAACATCTATCTCGTCTGTCACTGCAAAAAGATCGCGAATTTCCGGGTTATCGACATGCAGCATGAAACCACGCGCCGCTGGTATCTGAAAGGTTCTGGCCGAAACGGAGTCCTGCCAGCCGCGCGTTCCAGCAGGCCCATAGTGGAACGCAAGGTTGATCTTGCTCGATTCAATCACATGCGCGAGCGCATCGCCTGTGACAGCATTCTTAGAGACATACGCCTCAATTGGCGTGCCACTTCCAATTTTCAGCCAGTTATTCCCGACAATCTTAATTCGCTTATTTGGGAACGCGGTGACGACATCAATGAGCCACCGAAGCTTGTAAGGGCTAGGATTTCCGACATAGCTGATATCCCATTCAAAATCCGCTTCATCAAGCAAAGCCGCGCGCGGACGGTGGACAGCGGGTGAATAGCCATGATTCAAATGGAGTATCTCACGATCATATCCTGCTTGAAAGAAGGGCGCATGAAACTTTTTTGCAGAAAATATATGTTTATTTAAAAGGGTTTTTTCTATTATTACACCTGGATGATTAAAATCGACATCTGGATAAAATAAAGCCGTTTCTACGCCAATTCTGTTGATCAAATCCAGAGTTTTATGTGAAACACTGTTTCCTTTCACTTGAAAAAAAATATCGATATTTTTCGTTCTGCAAATGCTCAATATAAAATCATTGTAGTTTTTATTGAATTGGCGCACGAGCAATCGGCTGGTAACGCGCAGTGCAGTCGTGTGTGGCAGCGGCAAAAAATGATTGACGTCAATCTCAACAACGTCACAGCCAAGCGCCCGAAATCCGCTGGCAAAACCTTTGGCCGGGGCACCGTGCCAAAACTCGCCAGCAACGACTATCCTTTTGTCTGCCAATGCTTTGAGCGCGCGGCCAGTCATTTGATTAGCTTCGGCGTATTGCCGCAAGAGCCTCAAGCACACCACCGATGCTGCGATCAAGGTTCAATTCTTCAAAAACGGCAACTGACCGATGCGACATTGTATCAAGCAGCACCTGATCATCAGCAAAACGGGCAAGCTGGGTCGCAATTTCTGAGGCGTCACCCACTGGGAATATTATGGCATTTTCGCCAGCGCGCGCGATATCGCTTGGCCCCGCCGCACCAATTTTGTCACTCAGCAATAGCGGCAGCCCGATACAGGCCGCCTCCGAACAAATAAGCGGGTGCGGATCGGCGAGTGATGGATGAACGAGTACATCGGCGGCTGCGTACAATGCTGGCAAACGATCCACATTCACAAAGCCTGCTAAACACGCGGGCAGTCTGCCTGCGTCAATCTTATCAGCAAGTCCCGCCATGTCCTCGCCATTGCCTGCAAAAAGCGCACTAACCTTGCGGCCAGTTTTATCTTTGAGCAGGGCAAGTGCATCAAGCAAATCGCCCGCACGTTTGCGCGCCGAAAGCTTTCCAACGAAAAGCGCGAGCAGATCATCCTGAGCAATGTTATATTCTGCGCGCACTGAATGTCTGAGCGCTGCACGATTGGCGCGCGCCTCAACATAAGCGGTTTCGTCAATCGTAAAGGGCGATCGGAAAACGGCGCTGTCAGAGACACCGTATTGCCGGTAATAGTCTTCATTCCGATCCCCGACCGAGAGAAACGCCGAGAAACGTTTGAGGATCTGCGGGATAACAATCTGTTTCGTTAGCGTTTTCAGGCCGCTGCGATGTTGCAGCAATTCGCTGTCGCCAATCATCATCGCCGGGACTTTATTGCTCCGGCACCAGCGTAGCGCACGCAGCGCGTTGACCTGCGCATAGCCGTAAATGAGCACTGCGTCGGGTTTGAGCGTGTCAAGCGTTTGCGCCACTTTGCGGCTTGAGGGCGAACGTGGGCTAGGCCGGGTCTTGCCTTGGTCTGGCTCAAGAAAAATACTCTCATAGCCGCCGAGCATATCCATTTTCCACGCGATCTGCGTCTGCATTTCCTCGTCATAGTAGGATTCGATACCGATCGGGGCGCCGTATACCACAGTCAAATCAATATCGGGATGCTGCGCAAGCCCGCGATAGAATGGCACGAAATGCTGGATCGGGTGCGTGACGATAATCGTCAGCCTGTGCGGTTTGGTCATGACAATTCAGAACTTGATTGTGCCGTGCGGCGGATGAAAACAGCAACTGCACCGTGAAGATCGACATGGTCAAATAGGCCCGAAGCCGTGATCTGTCCGATTAATTTCTGAAACTTGCCATATTCAGCAACATCATGCGTTTCCATCACGATAACACGCGCTTTGGCAAGGGCTTCAAAATCATGCGCGACAATCTGCCACTCGACGCCTTCGATATCGCTCACAAGGCAATAATCATTAAGTTGATGCGTTTCCAGCAGCTTCGAAAGGCTGGTCGCACCCACCTCGACTGTCCTAAGCCCCGCACCATGCTCAGCGATGCGACCGCTGACCGATGTTTCGCCAAGCGCAAAAGACACAGTGGCATCGCCAGAGTAGCTGATCGCTTTATGCTCAACGATGCTATTGCGTTCACAGTTATTGAGTTTGAGATTGCGTGTGAGCGATGCCGCCAGGCGCGGGTCAGCCTCGACGATCACAAGTTTACGCTCAGCCTCAATATGGCGGCGGATCGTGCAACTGATGACGCCAAGACTGCCGCCAAGTTCAACGACATCGCAGTCACGCGGCAAATATTTGCGGACGAAACGATATTCGCTTGATTCGTAACCACGCACCAGAAGTGCCGCCTTAATATCATTACCGACCACAGGATCGCTGGTATCAATAATGAGGCCGCGATGGGGAATGCGATCATTCCACAGCCGCGCGATAATCGCGCCTGTCTTACGGTTGGCAAGGATCGGGCCGACAAACCGTTTGAGTGCGGTGAAGGCATTGTTCAGAGCTGTCTCAGGCATTGTGGTAGCGCTCTATCTTTTCGCGCGGGATGGCGAGAACATCCCAGACATCGTGAATATCATCGACCGCTTTGGCAGGGTCAACTGGCGTATAGGATGAAAACATCAGATAGTCATTCTTACGGAATATATCCGCGCAGCCATCGGCATGTTCATTGGGCATTTCGACAATTATGACTGGCCGCACGACCGAAAGCAGTTTGGTCGCGCCCTGCAATATCCATAGCTCAGCCCCCTCAGCATCAATTTTGACAAAGTCAGGAGCGGGATAGCGTTCAAGGATCCAATCAGCGGTAACGGTCATAACGGAATAATATTGCCGCGTTCCACCCATTTGGGTGCCGAAGCTCGTGGCGACGAGGCTGTTGGCCGAACGACCGCGTTCGGGAATGGCAAATTGTGCCACGCCCACCTCATTCGATACCGCAACTGGCAGCACTTCAAGCGCGAGATCGGGATTGGCGGCGCGCGTTTTATGCAGCAATTGCTGGTTGAACGGATCGGGTTCAACCGCGAGTACTGACTTGGCGCGGTGCGCGGCGGGCACACCGAACATCCCCATATTCGCGCCAATATCCCAAACGACATCATCCTTACCAATGAACCTCTCGGCAAAACCAAGCAAATAGGCCTGAAACTTTGCTTCTCCCGGTTTCCAAATCGCAAGCTGGTTGGCAGGCGAAAGGTAAATCTTCCGGCGGCCGAATTTCTTTGGCAGGCGCGCAGAAAAACTGATGTTGCGTGACATCCGTTCGGCCAATATTCTGAAAGGATTGGTCACTGGGTACGCCCTTGTTACTCGTTCGCTGGCGTCACTTAAGGTCTTGGCTGGGCTTGGCAAGCAAATGTGTGACAACGGGCTCAAGCTCTATGTCAGTGGAATAGAGAAAACGAATGGCGGCCATGTGGCAATCGCGCAAACCAAGCCTGATTATTCGCGCAATATTGGTCACGAATTTGGTTGAACGCGGGCGCGCAACCCCGCTGTAAGCAATCGTATGCAGATCATTGCCAATGGCGTATTGCTCGATTTTGGTGCGGGATAACGCCGTGACATGCGTGGCATCGGCATGTTGCGGGCCAAGCCCAAACGGACTTTGGCCATTGGGATAGCGCAGCAAAAGCCAACCGCCAGGGCGCAGCATCCGGGTGATCGCCTCAAGCTTGGCGACGATGACGGCTGGCTCAAGATGCTCGAATACATCAAACGCTGCGATAATATCGAATGTGGCGTGCGCGGTACCTGGTTGCCGTTCAAAATCGCCGGGGATTAGAGGGATGTTGGCCGCTTTGGCTGCTTCAATTGCTGCGGGTGTGATTTCACTGCCGGTAATGCGTGCGCCCTGATCACGGGCAAATCCCAGAAACTCCCCATTGCCAAAGCCTATTTCAAGGACATCGCATTCCTTCAGTGAGCGGCCGCGCATTTCTTTGGTATAATAGGCCGCCATTTCGGGCGGACAAGAAAAGGGCGTGTCCCAGCCTTTCCACGTATCATAATTGGCGTAGAGTTTCTCGGTGAGCATTGGATCAGACGTTTCCATGGGATCACTTCTTTCCTCGGCCTGTCATCTCACGGATGAGCGTGCGCATTTCTTCGGGGGCCTTGTTATTTCTGAAATGGGCTTCAGCGCAAGCGCGCGCGCCTTTGCGCCACAGCGCCTTTGTTGCGCCGTCCATATCGGCGGCGGATTGGATGGCGGCGCTAAACCCGGCCTGATCATCAACACCTACATCCCAGCCGGCTCGCCCCGCAACCAGATCGCGCCACGGCGTCCGGTCTCCAATGATAACGGGCGTGCCAGCGGCAAGCGCTTCAAAAATCGCATGGCCAAAATTCTCACTGAGCGACGGCAGTAGCATCACATCATATTCGGCCATGCGGCTTGCAACATCAGCATTGGCAATTTCACCGCAATAGCGCACAGTTACTGACGCTGGCAGTCGAGCAATCTCTTGCTGGCAGAGCGACCAATAGCCTGCGTCACTGATCGGCCCATAAATATCAAGCGTTGCCGCGCGCCCCGCCGCACCAAGCGCTTGTATCGCAAAATCAAGCCGTTTGACGGGTGACACCCGGCCAAGAAAGGCGACCCTGAGAGCGCCGCGTGTTTCAGCAGGCTTATGTTCGGGAAGCGCAAACAGCGGCCGGAAATTTTCCAGCACACTTACCTGTGTATCTGGAAATGCAGCCCGCGCATCTTCGGCTTCTTGTTGGCTTGTTGCATGAATATGCACGCCGTCAAGCAGGTCTGTAAGCGATGCTAGCTTGTGAAACAGCGCTTTGCGCGCGCCCTTGATTGAAAGCGCGCCGCCTGAAAATTCACCGCGCGGTGAAAGCAGCGCAGGTTTGGCGGGGATGCGGCCCATCCTGCGCGCAACCAGTGCAGGCAGTGTAAATTCACGGTCAAAGAAGCTGTTGAGCATCATCATGTCATGCGGGGTTTGCCGGATCAGCTTTGCGAGCCCCGTTGCGCCAGCGCGCCCAACGGGAAGATGGTGCATGGCCGCATAGCCGCGATCATGCCATTGGCTGTGATCAATGAGCGGCTCTGCTGCGTCAAAGGGGCGATCGCGCGCGACAATGCGAAAGGTAAATTCATCTGACAGCGCTTCGCACATCGCGCGCGCGCTCATATTCGGGCCTGTTGCCTCATGCCCTGGCCAAAATGCGCCGAGCAGGATCATGACGCACTTTGGCTCGCTCAACGCGCTGGCCTAATTTCATCAATGCCAAGATCCTGCGCAATTTTAGCCCGAAACGCCTCGACGCCGTGTGCGCGGATAAAGCTGCGCGCCTCGTCAATTTTGGCATCCATCAAAACGAAATACCAGAAGCCCTGCAGAAAATGCCAAACAAAGCCCTGTTTGCCATCAAGAAAGCCGAGCCGGAAAAAATAGCGCTGAATGAAATAAAGGATCGCGCGAACGTAAAGCGGTGCGCCGCCATAGAGACGGTTGCGCAGGAAGCGTTTCCAGCGCCCGGCATTTTGTCCGCCCTGTTCAACGCGTTCATCAATTGGAAACAGGTGATGCTCGCGGTTGATAAAATCAATCATATGGCGGGTGGCATAGCCGTTATGCTTTTCAGTCCACCAGCCGATATCTTTCAAATTTTCATCGACGAGATCACCGCCGCCAAGCGATATCCGCTCACCCGATGAAATCACGATCCGCTCATCCATCCAGCGCTGTTCAATCTGGCCAAAGCCCGTGCGCCACAGCCTGATCAGACGCGTTGCATAAAACCCGCCCCAGCGGATGAACTTGCCCTTGAAGATGACCTTCAGCTTGAAATCGCACGCCGTAACAGTTTCGGGCAAAGCAGGCAGTTTCTCGATGATTTCGGATTGCAGCCCTTTTTCAAGATATTCGTCGCAGTCGATCCGCATTGTCCAGCGCGACGTGACATTGGCCTTTTCCAACCCCCACGCAAATTGGGCGGCATGGTTTTTCCACGGATTCTGAAAAACCTCGGCACCAAGCGATTGGGCGATCTCTACGGTGCGATCGGTCGAGAAACTATCGATCACGACCACGCGCTCAACGAGCGGTAGCAACCGTTCGATGCAGCGGCCAATATGCACCGCTTCGTTGAACGACAATATGATCACCGTGATCGAAGGTTTGGCGGACGCGTCGCTCATCAGTCACGCGCAATCCCGGCGATGTCGAGCGTTGCGGATGACACCGCGATCAGATCAGCCAGTGGAATTGGTGGAAGCTCCCCCTTACGCGCAGCCGCCAAAAATGCAGCAACCAGTCCAGCCTGACCCTTGTCCTGCGCTGCCGCTTTGGTGGTGCTCGTCTTGCCGCCGCGCGTGATATGCAACAGGCGGAAATCATCAATCTGAATCACCAAGCCACTCGCAAAGGCCTCAATCCGTTCCTTTGGCACTGTCGTATCACCGCGTGAACTGTACTGGATGCTGCCAACCGAGCCGTCGGCGAAGCGCAGCAGCGCTGAAACACTATCGGGAATGCCCTGCGTGACAAACGCTTCGACCGCCACAGGTGCGCCGCCTGCAAGATAGCTGAGGGTGTCAACGAAATGGCAGACTTCGCCCGCAATCCTGCCTCCGCCTTCGGCACCGTGAACCCAGCTATCGCCGGGAATCGGGCCAGCATTGATCCGGTAATGCAGGTTAAAGGGCCCGCCCGCTGCAACCAGAGCGGAGCGCGCGGCGATGATCATCGGGGCATAGCGGCGGTTAAATCCGACCGTGAGCAAACCAGATGAACCTTGCGCGGCGGCGGCAACCTCAGCCAGTTCCTGATGTGAAAGTGCGAGAGGCTTTTCAACGAACACATGCTTGCCAGCCTTCAGCGCTGCAATCGCCAGCTTCGCATGGCTATCATGGCGTGTCACGATGAAAACGCAGTCAGTGTCCGGATCGTTCAGGACAGCCGCAGGATCGGTCGCGGCCTGCTTGAACCCGAACGATTCAGCCGCACTATGCGCCGAAAGGCCAGTTGCGGTTACCACGCTCGTCAAGCGGCTCTCGCCTGCTTTTTTGAGCGCAGGTAGCAGGACGCCGCGCGCGTAATTGCCAAAGCCGATAAAGCCTGAACCTGTGGTGGAACTGGTAGACACACCCTTGCCAACCGCGACGCTGCGTTCAATTGCGGGCGCGGCTTCAGGATAAGTCAGAAGGATGGCGAGATAGGGTTCGTCACTGTCCATTAACGCATAGGCGGCCTCGGCTTCGGCAATAGGAAAGCGGTGGGTTATAAGCTTTGCAGGCGTTACCCGTCCCCCCGCAACCAATTCAAGAAATGCCTGCATATTGCGCGCCTCTGTCCAGCGGACATAGGGCAGGGGATAATCATGGCCTTCATTTTCATAGGCTGGATCATAGCGACCAGGGCCATAGGACATCGACAGCCGCAGATCGAGTTCGCGCTTGTAAAACGGCTCGCGGTCAAGCGCCATGCCGACCAGCCCGACGATCACAACGCGGCCCTTGGTGCGGCTGATCTCAGCGGCCTGGTTAACCGGATCACTTGATTTGGATGAGGCCGTCACGATCACCGCATCGGCACCGTATTGATCCGAAAACGCCAGCGCCGCGCCTGCGAGATCACTGCTGACGGCGCAATCTGCACCCATTTCAAGTGCCAAGCGAACGCGTTCGGGGTTGGGGTCAAAGCCGAGTACGCGGCAGCCATTGGCCTTGAGGAGTTGCACCGTCAGTTGCCCGATGAGGCCGAGCCCCATAACCACGACACGTTCGCCAAGCGTCGGCTGGGTGACGCGCACGCCTTGCAGTGCGATCGCGCCAAGCGTTACAAAGGCGGCATCTTCATCGCTGACGCCGTCAGGGATTCGTACCGCCAGATTTTTGGGCACGGCGTTATATTCGGCGTGATTGGCAATCGCTGCGCCAGCACAGGCAATCCGGTCCCCCACCGAATAGCCGCCAGCATCTTGCCCGGCTTCAACCACGCTTCCGGCAAGGCTGTAACCAAGCGGGATCGGTGTATCGAGCTTGGCAAAAACCTTTTGTACCGTTGGCAGGATGCCTTCATTCTTCATCTTGGTCAGCGTTTTGCGCACAAGATCGGGGCGCGCGACTGCTTTTCCAGCAAGCGAACTACGCGCAAGGTCAATAATCTGTTTTTCGGTGCCCGCG
The DNA here is from genome assembly GCA_043747445.1 of Sphingomonadales bacterium. GTDB lineage: Bacteria > Pseudomonadota > Alphaproteobacteria > Sphingomonadales > Sphingomonadaceae > Aquisediminimonas. The sequence continues at coordinate 15,196 of JAYTPB010000096.1, read as the reverse complement.
CTGATCAGTGAAACGCGCGTGGCGACCAGATTGCGTCCACGTCCGGCCATTGGCACGGGGACATCAATCAGGCGCAATTTGCCGCTTCGGTAATTTTGTTCGACCTGTTTCACGCTATTTCCTGATTATTTACGGGCAAGATTTGGATTGCGATGCTGCTCTCACGGCAAGACGGCGGCAGTGTCAAGCGCAGCCGCTGCGCCCGCACTTCAACGCCCATGTCGGGCCAATAGACAGCCGGTTCGGCAATCCAGTCGAAATCGGCGGAGATTAATAGTTTATGCTCCCCACATGCTATCGTAGCGGTTTTGCCAGTTAGGTTGATGGTGCAGTCAGGATGGATCAGGAGGCCGATTGCAACTGGCCCGCATCTGTCACCTTTAACGTGATCGCGAATCTCTACGCATTCCGCTTTGGCGGTGAAGCTTCTGGAAACAAGAGCATTTGGATATCCATCATGATGCCCGCTGAGTTTGAAGCCATCCGCAGTCTCGCTATATTCAGTCACGGTAACATCAGGGCGCATCCCACAGCGGAACGCACCGAAAAAATCGGCCTGCGAGTCGCCCGATATTGTCAGGCAGTTGTGCGACACACTCGCGCGCGACTGATTGCGCTTTGGGCCTTCGACATATTCATAAACGCCCTGATCAACGATAAAGCGCTGTGCCCCGACCGATAATTCAAAGCTTCCAATATCTCCGTGCGCGTGTGCAGGCAGATCATCGGGGCCAATGCGGCCCATGTCAGAAATCAGCGAATAGAAAGGATTGTGAACGCCAAAATAGCCTGCGTCAGCGAAAGCAAAGTGCTGCGGCGTGCTCATGAGTTTGCCAGTGACCAGCGTGTAAGCCTGCGCACACTCAGCGGGCGAGTAGGCCATGTTCAGACCCGCATCGTTGAAGAGTGCAGGTCCGCCATCAGGGTGTGAAAGTGCCAGAACAACATTGGCCATTGCTGTGAGGGTGCCGTCCATAGCGGCTCCGTCAGCCTCATCGCCGAGGGCATGGCGTATCTCAACCAGATCGGCAAACACCTGCGCATGATAAGACGGAGATCGTTCAAAATGCACGCCGTCGGACAGTATCTGATGCGCCATTTCCCGTTTGAGCAAAGCGATGCCACGCGCGCGCCAGCGCTTGGCAATAGACCCTTCAAAAAACGCCGACGCCCAAATTAGCGCCTTGATATTCTTGATGAGGTGATTGCCGCCCAGATCAAGCTCAAGATGCTTTTCGAGAAACAATATCTGCTGCGCCAAACTCTCGATAATATCGGGCTGCGCGAGTTCGGGCGCTTGGGCGATGCGCTGCATCCAGATAACGCTGCGCAGTGAAACGGTGTAGCTGTTCCATGCGTCATGCCAGCTTCGCTTTGTAAATGGCGGATTTGCGGCAATCCAACTTCGCATCAGGGTCAGGCAGTCTGTGGCATCAAGCGTTTCAAGATACTCCATATAATGGAGGTTCATTTGCCAAAGTTGCGTCGCGGGATTTGCACCGCCTTGGTGCCAATTTATGCTGCCTGCCATTCGCTCGTTGTGGCCAAGAAAGCCGAACTGCCAAGCGTCAGCTTCGCGTATGACATTGGCTTTACGCGGCATAAATATTGGCTGTGGCGGCGTTGGCGCGCGCTGAGTGATGCTCTTTAATTTAGGCGGAAAGCGCGTTTCGAGACGCCGCCGCATGATGATAACGCCGCGCGCGCACAATTTACTAAGGGGAATATGCCGCGCGAATTGCCACTTTTGCCCAAGTGTGGCCATAATCAACGTTTCTGTCCGACGGCCTGTGCCATGAGGTCAAGGTAGCGCAGCGCCAGCACCCGCCGTTCAAAATTCTGCTCCACAAAGGCACGGGCATCGCTGCCGATGCGTTCGCGCAGCCCCGCATCATCGGCCAACCGGACGACTGCGTCGGCAAGCTCGCCCGCATCGCCAGGCGTGATTGGCAGCCCGGCGTTAGCGGATGCGACAAGCGCAAGCGCTTCACCTTCGACGCCCAAAATGATCGGGCAGCGCAGCGCCATCGCCTCAAATATCTTTGACGGGATTACCGTTTTGAACGTATCCGACTTGCGCAGCAGAACAAGTGCAGCGTCAGATGCGCCCCAGACGATGGGCATCATCGCCTTTGGCTGCTGGCCAAGGATCATGACATTGGAGAGGCCTCGCTGCGCGCAATCTGCCTCAAGATGCTTGCGTTCGGCACCGTCTCCAACGGTTAGAAAAACAATGTCTGGCCGACTGCGGAGTTTTTCCGCTGCGTCGAGGATGATGTCGAGGCCGTGCGCCATGCCGTGCGTTCCGACATAGGCGGCGATAAACCTATCGCCCAAGCCATATTCTTTACGGAAGGCCGCAACGGCTTGGCGGTCAGCGGTGGCAAATTGTTGAAGGTCGACGCCGTTTTTGATCACTGCAATCGGCTTTTCTTTGCGGTCTTTGCGGATATGATGGACAAATCCGTCAGTCACCGGGACGACCAGATCGGCCTTGCGATAGGCCCAAGCTTCAATCGCTTCGAGCAAGCGGACAACGCGACTGCGTTTCATCGCGCCGACTGCGACGATGCTTTCGGGCCAAAGGTCACGGATTTCCAACACCCAAGGCCGATTGCGCCGCTGGAGCAACGCGCCCGCCAATCCGCAGAAAAACTGTGGCGATGTTGATAGAACAATGTCAGCCTTGGGCAGCCGCCACATCCAGACGAATATAGACAGGAAGTAAGACAGATAATTGGCGATCCTTGGCAGAAAGCCCTCATTCGCCGCGAGCCATGTCCACAGCCGGATCACCCGAACCCCGTCCACCAATTCCTCTTGGTAGAAGCGGTTGCGATAGCCCGGATAGAGCGTTCCCGCCGGATGATTGGGTGCGCACGTCACAACCGTCACCTCATGTCCTGCCTTTTGCCACTCCTTGGCATGTTCAGACATCCGCGACGCAGGAGCATTAACCTCGGGCGGGTAGTAATGGGTGAGCGCCAATATCTTCATACAGGCGCTGTGAGTGATGTTGAATATTGGTCAAAAATGGTGCGCGTTGAACGGCGTGAGCCTGTGCGGAGTGATTGATTTTGCACGCCCCCCGATAGCCAGTTTGCCGCTGGAATCTGAAACCCCGTTTTTGGCGTGGCAACAATATCGGCAGGCAGCGGTTTTGACGGCGCGTTCGCCAAGATCGTTTTGCCTTGGCCGTTTTTAAGGGTTGGCAAGTGCGGTGCCATATGACCAAGCAATGTGAAATCGACCAGCGGCACGCGGACTTCAAGCGAATGCGCCATGCCCGCCCAATCTGAATCGCGGAGCAATTGGTTGCGCATATATTGGCTTGATTCAAGCGCACAGACACGGCCCATATCGCTGCCGGGATCAGGCAAAATGCTTGCCCCGATCAGGTCAAGCGGTCGGAGTTCAGCAAGGCCTTCACGCACGACATCAGGATCAAGCGCTTGATCTAGTTCAAAAGGAAGCAATATCGCGCGACGCAGCAGATAAGCGCCCGCCCAGCTTCCCGCATATTCGAGTAATCCAGCAAGCTTGGGGTTGCGTGACAGCAGGTTTGGCAGCAGGCGTTGCAGCATATGACGCGCAGCAATGCCCAGACCCGGTATATGCGCCACTGGCCCGGCATATTTGTGTGTATTAGGGACTGTCTTAAAGGTGGAATAGCCGCACAACAATTCATCACCACCAAGACCGGACAATGCGACCTTCAATCCCATTTCGCGGCAGGCCTTGCTCACAAACCAACTGTTTATCCCGTCGACACTGGGTTGATCCATTGCCGCGAATATCCTCGGCATATCGTCTGTAAATTCTTGTGCAGTGATCATGCGGACATGATGCTCGACCCCGTAATGCGCGGCGATTCTGGACGCGCGGGGCACTTCGTCTGCGGAGGTGCCAGCATATTCCTCAAAGCCGAGCGTACAGCCCTTGATCTGATTTTGCCCGCAATCACGCATCAAGCCAATGATCGCGCCTGAGTCAACGCCGCCCGAAAGAAACGCGCCGACTTCAACATCGGCAACCAAATGCTGGGCGACGCTATCACGAAGCATGTCCGCCATAGTGGCCAATGACGGCTTTGGGGGGTGCGCGATCACGTCACTCAGCCGTGCATAAGTCACAGGTGCGCCAATTCCATTGGCATCGACTTTGATGTAGCTTCCCGAGGGGCAGGCTTTCACCGCTTTGAAAATCGTAAATGGCTCAGGCACTGAACCCATCATCTCAAAACCGACGCGCCCCGCCGGGGAGAGTTCGCGCGAAAGTGCTGGATCAACCATCAGCGCCTTTACTTGTGAGGCAAAGCGGATGCATCCGCGATCTTGCGCCCAATAGAGTGGCTTGATGCCATAAGGATCGCGGGCAAGGATCAGCGATTTCTCATGCTGATCCCAAATCGCAAACGCAAACATTCCGCGCAGCATTGGCAACATATCAACACCGTAAGCTGCATAAAGTTGAAGCAATGTTTCAGTGTCAGACTCGGATCGGAAGAGATGCCCGCGTGCCTCAAGCTGCGCTTTAAGCGCCGCAAAATTATAAATTTCACCGTTATAGGTGATGACATAGCGACCCTGCGCATCGTGCATCGGCTGCGCGGCAGCTTCGCTCAGATCAATAATAGAGAGCCTTCGGTGGGCGAGACCAATCCGGCTTTCCGCACTGATCCAAAGGCCGTGACCATCGGGCCCGCGTGCCGCCATATGATCGCGAATGGCAACCAGCGTTTTTTCTGCAAGCGGCTCAGAATGCGGCGCATAGGCGACGTATCCCGCTATCCCGCACATCGGTTACGTTCCGTATTGCTATGCCGCAAGACGTTTGCCCGCCGGGTTGCGCCGCTCGGCAAGTAGGCGGTTCAAAAACTGCAGCACAAAATGCCCCAGAAGCGCATAGCCAAGTGGGCCCATTACGTCTGATACAAACATACCATCCATTCGCGAGCCCGCGCGCATTCCAAGCAGCACAATGAAAAACAAATGCCATGCGCCGCTTCTCAGAACCGAAATTGTATAAACCGACCACAAGGTTGATATGGTTGCCATGATGGCTGAAAAAAGAAAAACACCAAACCACCCCATAACCCAATAGGACTCACCAATAATACCGGGTGTTGACTGGGACGTGTCAGTGCCCGTTGCTGCGAGGTTAAAGTCTTTTGCAACATCAGTAATAGCTGGTTTATCGGGATAAAGAAATCGTGGAATCCAGACTATAAAAACATTACGCAGAGAGTCGCCCGGATTACCACCGTCATACTGGCTGATCGCAAATGTTGCCGCATTGACATAGCTTAACCTGACCCAGCCGACCTGAAGCTCTGACTGTTCAAGTTCAGAATCAGCATCAAAATAAGAGAGGAGGGCATTGGTGCGCACATCGAATGAAATTGGGCCATCGCTGGTCGCGACGAAATCACCATAAGCGCGACCGTGCGATACTGGCGGTGCAATTATCAGAAAAATTGAGATAAGCCCGGCAAACCAAAGGGTGATACGTCTCACGTCAGGCTTGTAGTATATGTGACCTAACGCAAGCATGATTAGCGGAAACATACTAGTTGATTTATTTAACTCTAAAATACCTAAAGCAAATTGAACAAAAACGATAAAATATATTAAATATATAATATTGGATTTATTTTTAAGCGCCCACAATGACATTAGAAATATACCAATGTATATTCCTTGGCCTATTTCAATAACAAGGTTAGGTACCTCAACTCTATATATAGAAAAAGAATTTGGTATAATTATAAAATAATATATAATCAATCCAATAATTAATAGAATTAAACCGATATACAATTCAGATATTCTAGAAGGCTCAAAATTTTTGTCAGTTACTTTAAGATTTTCACTTATACGAAGAATTATCGATATAAATCCAAAGTAAAAAAGGATAAACGTGCAGACAACTAAATTATACTTTCCAACATCCTCTGGAAAAAATTGATAAAATGCTTCAAGTAGATTTTGGGTTTCGTTATTAACAAAAAGTGGGACTATTGAACCCACGCCAAAGTAGGCAACGAGAACTACCCTATTCCAGAACAACGGTGACCATATGCTTGATATATCACGCATAACTAACTGCAATCCCCCGAGCAGCAAGCCTGAAATGAGTATGGTAGGCACGATATAGTTGGTGAGCATAATAAGCGCGCCACCATAAATATACCCAATCGCCGCAAAAATAGTCGCGACTGCTGTAATGGCGATTTCTACGCCCGATGGTGTGAGAATCTGTCGTGGAGATAAGCGATTATCAAGCGTGGCGCTCATAATGCTAACTGGCGCAGCACGCCGACTCGCAGATGGCATAAAGTTCATGGCGTGACGCATTGGCAGATGCCTAGACACAGGTAAAACGTATATTCGGAGTATCCCATTTAGGCGTCCGGTGCATTTTTTAACGCGGGCTGGCCGCGCGTCGCAAGGATAATCGCGACGTAAAGCAGCAGCATCAGGCAAAGACTGATGGATGGCGGGATTATTCCGCTGAAACCGAGCAGTGCCGGCACCAAAGCAAGCAGCAAATAAGCGATCAAGCCTTGTGGCCAGCCAAATTTATCCTGAAGATGATGGTGAAAATGATCACGATCCGCAGCCATTGGTGATTGTCCGCGACGCAGCCGTGAATATGTCAGCCTAAATGAATCAAGCACGGGCAGGCCGAACAAAAGCATAATTTCCTCAGCGGCAAGCGCGTGACGCCCGACAGTGCCCGGGCTATTGTAAATTGCTATTGTTAGGAGACCAATCGCACAAGCAAAACCGTACACGCCGCCATCACCAAGGAATATCCGCCCTTTCAGGTTGAATATCAGCAGGACGGTCAGGCTGGCAATTAGCAGGAGGGTTTGCGGTAGCAGTATAGGCGGTGCACGCACAGCGAGCATGGCCAGCCAGCCAATCGCAAGCCCAATCACTAGGCCGTTTTTACCATCAGCCATGTTAACTGCATTGACCAGCCCGACACAGCATATGGTTGTAAATGCAAAGCCGACGGGGGCAATACCCATTCCGATTTCAAACAGCGGATAGGTGAAACGCAATTGGCGAATGTTAAAAAGCGGATCAAACATGGCAACTGACACAAAGATCACTACCGACAGGATAAGGCGATTACGCGCGGTGAGCGAGCGTCGGTCATCTTCAAGCCCGAGCAATACCATCGCCATTGTTGCGCCTATGAAAAGAAGCAAGGATGCCCGCATTGTCGGCGGTGTTCCAAAAATGGCGAGTACAGCCGACATTGGCAATACAATCAGCGCAAGCGCGAGGCCGCCAGCAAGTGGCGTCGGCTGCTGATGGAGTTTGCGAACATCGGGGGTGTCGATCAAGCCAAGGCCAGTGCAGATCCGCATGGCCAAGAGACACAAAACGCCCGTCAATGCCATGCAAATCAAGCAAACAAAAAATGTCTCGATCGACACCATATAATATACTCTGATACTTCGATTTTTAACCGGGGCAGTGTTGTGCCTGTGGGGATTTTGCAGTCGCTCTATTGTGATGCCGCCTGTCAGTCTAGCAAATTCTTATGGTTATAGGCTGTATGACGTCCCCAGACAGCCGCTTGATGAGATACTGGCACTGCGGACTCACCCCTGCTAACGCGCCACCATGAGTGATTTGCTTGATCCGCCCGCACCGCCTGAAGACCCATTTGACGCAATCGTGGATTCGCCGTTCGATAGCGCGCTTTCAGATCGCTATCTCATCTATGCGATGTCAACGATCACGGCGCGGTCGCTGCCTGATTTGCGCGATGGGCTGAAACCTGTTCACCGTCGCTTGCTCTGGGCGATGCGCCTTTTGAAGCTTGATCCGGCGAGCGCCTATAAGAAATGCGCGCGGGTCGTTGGCGATACCATCGGCAAATATCATCCGCACGGCGATCAATCGGTTTATGATGCGATGGTGCGGTTGGCACAGGATTTTTCGTTGCGTTATCCCCTCGTCGATGGGCAGGGCAATTTCGGCAATGTTGATGGTGATAATGCCGCTGCCTACCGCTATACCGAGGCGCGGCTGACAAGCTCTGCCATCGCGCTGATGGCAGGGCTTGATGATGGCACTGTCGATTATAAGCCGACCTATAACGGCGAAGAGGAAGAGCCAGAAATCTTCCCCGGCCTGTTCCCCAATTTGCTGGCCAACGGTTCAAGCGGGATTGCGGTTGGCATGGCGACCAACATCCCGCCGCATAATGTCGCCGAGATTATCGACGCGGCGACGCTGCTGATTGATCAGCCTGAGGCTGACGATGCCGCACTGCTCGAATTTGTCCAAGGGCCGGATTTGCCAACGGGCGGTCTGATCGTTGATCCGCCTGCGAGCATCGCTGAAGCCTATGCGACGGGGCGCGGTGCTTTCCGGGTGCGTTCACGCTGGAGTATTGAGGATCAGGGGCGCGGCACCTGGGTCGCGGTGGTCACTGAAATTCCCTATCAGGTGCAAAAGGGCAAGCTGATCGAGCAGATTGCGCAATTGATTGCCGACAAAAAGCTCCCGATTCTCGCTGACGTGCGCGATGAGTCCGATGAGGCCATCCGCATTATTATTGAGCCGCGCAGCCGCTCGGTTGATCCCGACGTGCTGATGGAAAGCTTGTTCAAATTTAGTGAGCTTGAAACGCGCATTTCGCTCAATTTGAACGTGCTTGGCGCGGATCGCACCCCGCGCGTGATGAGCCTCAAGGCGGTGCTCACCGCATGGCTCGCGCACCAGATAGAGGTGCTTGTCCGCCGCGCACAGCACCGACTTGGCAAGATTGATGACCGGATTGAGCTGCTCGATGGCTATCTGATCGCCTATCTCAACCTTGATCGCGTCATTGAAATCATCCGTACTGAGGATGAGCCAAAGCCAGTGATGATCGCTGAATTTGGCCTCAATGATCGGCAGGCCGAAGCGATCCTCAACATGCGCCTGCGTCAGCTTCGTCGGCTTGAGGAATTTGAGATCAAGGCCGAGCGTGACAAGCTCGCCGCCGAACGCGAAGGGCTTGTTCTCCTGATCGAGAGCCCCGCGCGGCAGCGAACGCGGCTCAAGAAAGATTTGGTCGCGCTACGAGTCGCTTACGGCCCCGAAACCCCGCTGGGCAAACGGCGCACGACGATTGCGCAGGCCGCTCCACCCAAGGATATCCCGCTAGAGGCGATGATTGAGCGAGAGCCAATCACCGTCATCATGTCACAGCGCGGCTGGATTCGTGCGATGAAGGGCCATGTTGCGCTTGATGCGGCAGATGCGCTCAAGTTCAAGGACGGAGATGGCGCGGCCTTCGCCTTCCATGCGCAGACGACTGACAAGCTGTTACTCGTTGCCGAAGACGGCCGCTTTTTCACGCTTGGTGCGGATAAGCTCCCCGGCGGGCGCGGCTTTGGTGAGCCTGTCCGGCTGATGATCGATATGCCCGAAAATGTCGCGATCCTCACGCTGCTTCCAGCCCAAGTCGGCGGACGGCTGCTGCTCGCCGCGTCTGACGGGAAGGGCTTTATCGCGCCAGTCGCCGATGTCATCGCCGAAACGCGCAAAGGTCGTCAGGTGGTCAACGTGCGCAGCGGCGCGCGGCTTTCGGTCGTGCGTGCCATTGCTGCCGCCCATGATTATGTCGCGGCGGTGGGCGACAACCGCAAGCTTGTCGTTTTCCCGCTTGAGGAAATGCCCGAAATGGCGCGGGGGCAGGGCGTCACCATCCAGAAATACCGCGACGGCGGCCTTGCTGACGTGGTGACCTTCCGTTTCGAAGACGGTCTAAGCTGGGCAATGGGTGGAGACAGCGGACGCACCCGCACCGAAACCGACCTAACCCCCTGGCGCGTCGCACGCGGCGCAGCGGGGAGAATGCCGCCCGTGGGGTTCCCTAGGGACAACCGGTTTGGGTGAGGGGGTGTGTGAAGGGGCGGAGTGGCGCGGCTTTAACTTCCGACTTCGACGAGTTTTCAGTCGTTCGGCCAGACTGCTAGAATCGTCAACACCCGCCATTCATTCAGGCTGCCGCGAGTAACTGACTTGGGGGCAGTAATGAACGGTGGGTTTCGACGGTAAACCTGGACTGACCGGAACGGCAGGTTACCAACCCCAAGAACAGCAAACTGCCGTTCCAGCAGTACGGCGCTTGCGTCAGGCAGGGAGTACGTCATCATCCTACATAGCGCAGTGCATAGAACGTAGCAAAGCAGGGAAAATGCTTTAATGCGTCTTTGGAATTGAAACTTAGCTTAGGATTTTGCACCAATGACAAGCAACTCGCCCGACGAGTTTCAAAGGCGTTTCGATTTGGCACGGAACGGTGGTGGCATCCTATTCTGCGGCGCAGGATTTTCGGCGGATTGTCTGAATTTCGAGCCGGATGACAAGCTTGGCACGGGTGCACAACTTCTCGACATCTTCAATACCGAACTCCATCAGGATCCGCCATACAAGGATCTGCAAAATGCCGCCGACGCCCTGCACGATAAGATTGCAGACTCCGGCATGATGGAACTCCTGAAAAAGCGTTTCACTGTTTCGAACGTAACTTCTGACATGACCGATCTGATGCGGTACCCTTGGCAAACGATCTACACGACCAATTACGACAATGCGCTGGAGATTGCCGCACACGCCGCGAACAAACCAGTCGAGCCCCACAACAATACCGACGATCCCGGAACAGCCACGCCAAATCTCCCGATTATCCATCTGCACGGCTATGTGCAGAAATGGGACATACGCAACTTTAATGAAAGCTGCGTGCTTGGCGCTGAAAGCTACTCTAAGCTCACCCGCGTGAAAAAGTGGCTGGACCGGTTTCGTGACGACGTCGATCAGGCACAGATCGCGGTCTTTGTCGGGTTTAATGCCAACGATTTCCACCTCAACCAGGCGATCAACGACCTTACAGGCCTGCGTGAAAAGGCCTTCTTCATCAATCGCCCAACAGCTCAAGCCGACCCTGATGTCACTGCGGCTCAAAATCGACTTGGCACGCCTTTATTCACTGGCCGAGCCGGGCTTGCTAGCAGCATTAAGGAACTTCTGGCCAAGGATCCCCCGAAAGAGCCGAGACTTGCCAGTTTCGTGAAATACACGCCCCCGAATCCCGCACCTACAGTTCCCACGCAAGCCCAAATCGAAGACTTGTTTCTCTATGGCAAGGTCGAACCCTCGCAACTCGCGAGGGATTCTTCCAAGGATGTATCCGAATACCACGTACGGCGTAGCGCCATAAATGACACTCTGACCGCTATCGCGGGTAGTGCCCGGATCGTGCTTTTCGATGGAAATCCATGCGATGGCAAGACCCTGCTCACAACCGATCTTGCGTATCGCTTGTCGGGGGTAAGACCTGTCTACCAGTTGCGACAAGCTTACGAGAATCTCCTGGACGAGGTGGCAGGCATTCTTCACCGGGCGCCTAACGCAGCATTGATCATCGAGAACTGCTTTGATTTGCCGCCAGAACGACTTGTTAGCATCGCGCGTCAATTCGACGGGCAAGCGGGCGTCTTAATTCTTACGAGCCGGGCCGTGGCGGTCGATGCCAGCCCTGTTGGCCTCGCGTTGCTCAAGGATTTCGCCGGTTTCTGGAGAACGCCCCTTGTGCATCTTGACAGGGCGGAAGTGTGCGCTTTGAGCAACGTTGCCGATCAGATTGCCGGTTGGCGTGATTTCCATGTACTTGACGACAGTGCGCGGCTGCGTTTCATCGAGAATACCTGCCAAGCAAGCCTGCCGCATTTCCTGATGCGGTTGCTCGGGTCAACGTACGTTGCCCAGCGGTATCGTGAAGAGTTCAATAAGCTGTCACTCGGCGAGACCGAGCGCTCGGCGATTATTATCGCGCTCTATGTCGCTCATATCGGCGAGAATGCCCCTGTTTCTTTTCTCAGCAATGCAATGGGAACCGATTATGGTGCCATCATCGATAAGCTGAATGATAGGGCCGGAAACGATACCTTCCGCCTCGTGCGGCGAGTCGGAGAGGTAATTCAGACTGTTCCATCGATCGGAGCTGAGAACATCCTCAAAAACCTGTTCAGTGATGTCGAAATCGTCGATGCCATTGTTCCTGTGTTGAAAAATCTTGCGGCGGTTCGTCGATCCGAATTCGAAAAGAAAATGTTCCGTCAGATGTTGCGGTTTACCATTCTTTCCATTGTCGTGACCAACAAGAAAGCAATCGATCAATTTTTTGAACAGAATAAGCAGGAACCGCAAATTAGGCGAATGCCTCTATTCTGGCTGCAATGGCATATGGCCAAATGCGCGGCCAACGAATTCCCCGACGCCGAGAAGTTTCTCGAGCAGGGATATCTTGAAGCCGCCAGCTACGAAACTAGAACCAAGAGGAAATTTGATCGGCGCCAACTCGACGACCGGCGCATAAAATTTCTGATGTTGCGGGCGGGAAAAACAAGCCGCACCGCTGACGGATTATTCAATGAGTTCAATGAATCAATTGCACTTGCAGAGAAGATCCTGCGCCAGGACGAGCCAAAGCACTATCCGTTCGAGTCTCTTGTCGATATTGTGCTGACCTTTAGCGCGACATGTCACAAGCTGGATGCCAAGCATAAAAAATTAATCCATAAAAGGCTGGATCAACTCATCATCTATGCCCGAAAGAGAGTCGGCGTGATTCCTGACGGATATCAAAGGGACAAGGCTCAATCGGCGCTCAACAATGCTGTCTTGTGATTGTGAGAGGGAGCGGAATTACCATTCTCTGGCCAGAATGGCAGTTGATCTGTAATTCGTCCTCAAAACCCGCCCTTCCGCGCCCCCCAACAAACCCGTCGCTAAACTGCATATCTGGTAGAGCGATAAAGCGCAAAACCTTTGCAGAATAGGATTTCAGTGCTCGCGATATCGGGATGGCTTGCAACGCCGGTGCGCCGCAATCAAAACTCTTCCCTACAAAAAATGTTTATGATATGTTCCCAACGTGATTGAATCTTTCGCCTCTCGCTTGGTCTTCTCGCTGCGCCGCTGTGGCGTTTCGGCTACGTCCTGTTTTGCCAATGGTGCGGGGTGCGCAAATATACGGATTCAGTGTCAACTTCCTGAGTTTTCCGGGACTTTTGAAAAAGAATGCCTTAGCAACGCTGCCCTTCACCGCGATGCCAGCCGCTTTGCAAAATGCACCTCTACCGCTCTGCGGATGCCCGATGCGATGCGTTTTTGGCCTTCGGCTGAGGCGAGACGGGAGACGTCGGCGCTGTTGGTGAGATAGCCGATTTCGAGCAGGACTGAAGGAATGTCGGGTGCCTTGAGGACCGCAAAGCCAGCCATGCGGTGATAGTCATTGCGGAAGGGCATCAGCCGCCCTGCCTCACGCTTGAGCAGGTTCGCAAAATCGGCAGAGGCATTCATTGATTCGCGCTGGGCGAGATCGACGAGGATTGAGGCAATCTCACGGTTTTCGCCGCCGAGGTTGACGCCGTTGATCACATCGGCGCGGTTTTCGCGCGCGGCGAGCGACTGTGCCTCGCGGTCGGATGCGACTTCGGACAGTGTGTAAATCGTGGCACCACTTGCGGTGTCGGCGGGCGCGCTGTCAGCGTGAATCGAAATAAACAGATCGGCCTTGATATTGCGCGCGATGACCGCGCGGTTCCCAAGGATGATGAAGCTGTCATCTTCGCGGGTCAGCGCGACGCGGACACGGCCCGAGGCGAGCAGCTCATCTCGGATCGCCTTCGCGGTGGCGAGCGTGATGTCCTTTTCGCGCTTGCCTGAACCGGGCGAAATCGCGCCGGGATCATGGCCGCCGTGACCAGCATCAATCACCACGAGCGGACGTCCGGCGGGGCCGTAAATCTTGGGTCGCGGCAATCCTGATTTGGGGGCGTCAAGCGGGATGGTGATGTTGTAGCGGCTACGCGGCGGTTTTGCGCGGTAGGCGGGAGGAGGGAGATACAGCTTGCGTGCGGTTTTTACGCCCGCGTTGAATTCGTCAGCCGCAACGGGATCAACTGAGAGCGTGAGCGACCGACCGTCGGCGGCAAACTGCCCGCCAGAAATCAGCGCGGGCTCGGCTAAATCAAATACGATCCGTGCCGTATTGGGGTCTGGGCGGCCTTGACGGACGCTATTAACGATGCCCGAAGGAGACGCAGGCGCGCCCGGTTCACTGCCTATAACATCAATAGCAATCCGGTCTGGCCCTGACAGGACGAAGCTTGAAGCCTTTTCAACGACATCGTCGAAGCGGATGGTGATTTCGCGGTCACCCACTTCGACGGCGCTTACGCCGCTTGCCTCTGCCGAGGAAAGCGGTGCGACTATCGCCAACAGGAACGCGCTTAAAGCCATCGCGCTATATTGCCGTCTTTGTGCCTGTGCCGTCCAGCCAAAAGTCATGGTCAATTGGTTTCCCGAAAATTCACTATCCAGTGTGGCGGAATTACGGGGGTGGTTCTCAAATCAGGGTGTAGCGACCTGGTAAACGGTATATTAGGGATAAATAAGGATAGGGCACGTGCGCTTGCGGCTTTGCGACTGCGGTGCTAGCAAGGCATTATCGCAAGGATTTCCTTGCGTATTTCACCAATTGACGCAGTTTTGCGCCAATTTATCAGGTTGACGCTGCATGAGGCATTTATTCCCGCTGCCCCCCCGCGCCCCATTTCGGGGAATCGCGACGGGCTTGGGTTTTGCTATGGCCGGACTGGCTAAGCGTGCGATTGCAGCAGAGGCACTTTCAACTCATACTATTTTCAACCCATCACCGGGGGCATCTTTAGCGCGGTTAGGACGTTTGATCCTGCCAGCGCCGCCCCCGCTTATTCGCGCGCTCGCCCTGCCAGCAGTGGCAGCCTTGCGCGCCCGGAGATTTATACATGACAATGCGGATGTTGATCGACGCCCGCCACCGGGAAGAAACCCGCGTGGCCGTCGTCAAGGGAAACCGGATCGAGGAGCTTGATTTCGAATCTGCTGAACACAAGCAGATTAAGGGCAATATCTATCTCGCCAAGGTTACACGGGTAGAACCATCGCTACAGGCGGCGTTTGTTGATTATGGCGGCAATCGCCATGGTTTTCTGGCGTTCAGCGAAATTCACCCTGACTATTATCAGATTCCTAAAGAGGATCGCGAAGCGCTGCTCCGCGAAGAGGCTGAACATGCCGCCGAAGAAGAGCGTCTGCGCGATGCGCACGACGATGATGACGATGAGTTGCTTGAT
>JAYTPB010000095.1:0-1103 GCA_043747445.1 Sphingomonadales bacterium | reverse complement strand
GATATTAACCTGTGATCTGCGCAACCGCGTGCGACACTTTTGCATGGTAAAAATAGATATGATTTTCAAAGCCGCGCTTTTAATGCTCCCCACCATGCTCCTTGCTTCTGTCGCGAGTGCCTCTTCGCCCATATCATGTGCGGGTTCTGGCGGGGGTGTTGCTCGGTTGAGCGATGGGAAGAATTTTGCGGTGTCGTCCTCAAAAGAGGCTTCGGGCAAATCGCTTGATGAACTCATGTGCGGGGCGGATCGCGGTGATCCTTCGGCGCAGTTGGCGCTTGGGGTGCGTTATGAGAAAGGTGAGGGCGTGGCCGCCGATCCGGCGCGTGCCGCGCGGCTTTATGCGGCGGCGGAGCGCACGATAACGCGGCTGGTTTCGCTCAATTCGCCGCCGACGCGTTCGGGGCGTTTTAGCGTCACGCGGACGTCGCGCAATCGTCCGCTGCCGATTGCGCTGGCTGAGGCGCGTTACAGGCTTGGGCGGCTTTACTGGGATGGGCGCGGGGTGAAGCGTGATCGCGGTTACGGTCGCCGTTTGCTGATGGATTCCGCGCGGCAGGATTATGAGCCGGCGATTGCGGTGCTTAAGGGTGAACAGCCTGCCGCCCCCGACGTTCCGGTGGTTAAGCCTGAGGAGGGGTTGGAGTAGCGGCCTTTTTCCGGCGCAGCAGCAGCATCACATCATCCTTGTTAATCGCGCCGATCACCCAGCCGAGCCCGAAGTAGACGATCCCCCCGGCGGCCATCAGCGCGCCGAGGCCGATAATCTTAAAGAGCTTAGACTGCGCCATAAAATCGCCCAGTAAGTCACTGAGAAACCACAGTGTTGCTCCCATCGCGATGGCCGCGATCAATTGCCGCCCGACGCGGAAAGCGACATCGCCGTGGAGCGCATAATGGCCGCGTCTGTGGAGGATCGCATAGAGCGCAATGCAGTTAATCCACGCGCTGACCGCCGTGCTGAGCGGGAGTGCGGCTAGCCCGATCATCGGCACAAGGATGAGGTTTGACAGCACGCCGAGCGTGAGCGAGCCGACGCCGATCAGGACGGGTGTTTTCATATCTTTGCGCGCGTAAAATCCCGGCGTCAGCACTTTGATCAA
>JAYTPB010000094.1:0-46851 GCA_043747445.1 Sphingomonadales bacterium | reverse complement strand
ATCGCGCAGCGCGTGGTCGATCAGATTGAGCGCAACGAAGCGCTTGGGATCAAGCCAACCCCCGAAGACCGCGCCAAATTCGCCGAGCGGTTGGCGAAGTTGCCACCCGGCCAGCGGTTGGCGCTGATCAGGCGTGTCCGCGATATCCGGCGCGAACGGCAGGTCGCAATTACGCCCGAGGGGGTCGAAGCGCCAAAGCCGACAATCCCGCTACTAAGTGCCGAGCAGCGCCGCCAGCTCCGCGAAGACCGTCTCCGCCTGCGCGAGGAACGGCGTTTGCGACAGATGCAGGCGGAGCAGGAAGCGGCACCTGCGCCTGATAAGCCTGCGCCGCAAAATTAACGAGAAGGGTTTTGCTTATTCGTGCGTTGAAGGGATATGAGCTGATAGCTTTCCGCCTGATCCGTGACCCCGACGTCAGGTGGTTTGAATATCCTGCCCATGATCAAATCGTCGGGTGCATGGTTGGCCTCCCCTCCCATGCGCCCGATTATTTTGCTTAATTCGCCTTGAGCCAAGCGATGATCTCGGCGCGTTTGACCGGATCTTTTTCGCCGTTGAACTTCATTTTGTTGCCCGGCACCAAGGCCTTTGGGTTGGTGATCCAAGCATCAAGCGTCTTTTCGTCCCAGCGCGGGGCCGCCTCAATCAGCGCGGTTGAATATTTGAAGCCAGCGACTTTACCTGCTGGTGCGCCGGCAATGCGGTGAAGCCTAGGGCCAATTTTGTTTTTACCATCGGCGGCAACGGTGTGACAGCGGCTGCACTGGGCAAAGCTTTTGGGTGCGGCATGTGCAACGGCAGGAGCTTCAAGCAGAAGCAATATACTGGCAAGACGCGTAATCATTTTTTCTCCGCAACGATATCCAATGCCCTGAGCATCAGTCTGATAAACATATTCTCATCAACGGCTTGCGCGTTGTTATTCCAACTTCCTGTGACAACATGCCACCCGCCCGAAGGGGCTTGGGCGAGGAAGCTCATTGCAATTACACCAAGTTCTGATCCACCCTTGCTGCCAACATATTTCCATTTCTTTGTGGTAGCAGGGGCGACGCTTCTGGCCATGATTTCGAGCACAGTTGGGTTTTGCATCGTGCGCAGATAATCCATTAGCAGCACGACATCACTGGGCGAAGCAAACCACTCAATGGTATCAATCGCGGTGGGCTTGCCGATCAAATTGGCAATATTGATCTTCTCAAAACCAACCCCGCTGATTTTGCGTTTGAGCAATGCGCGCTGCTTGGCTTCGCTCGCGGCCTCATATTTGGCGCGCGTCCCCTTATAATCGCTCTTGAGCAAAAAGGCTTCGACCGTTGAGAGGAAGGGGAGCGTCTTTTCGGGCGCGCTATGCCCCACCATGCGGACGCGCGCCTCCACTTGGTCGCGGCCGAGCAGGAACAGCAATTCATCGCTCGCGGCGTTATCACTGACCGCGATCATCCATGTCGACAATTGCTCAAGCGTGACAGAGGTGCCCAGCGATAGGCCTTGCGTCGCTGGTGATGAAAAGGAGCGGCGTGTAAGTGGGATCGTGTCAGACCATTTGCGCTGTCCGGCATCAATCTGGGCGGCGAGTTCGGCAAGAATGTAGAGCTTGAAAATCGAGCCAATAGCAAACAGCTCGTCTGTTGCTCGGCCAGCAATCGCTGTGCGTTTGCCGTCCTCGCCAATGCTTTCAACTACATAGCCGACCCGGCCCGGTAGCGCGGATAGCTCAGCATCGATTTTGCTGAGGCTGTCATTTTCAATGACGGGCTGTTCGGGTGCGATACGAAAGCCAATGATTTTGTTTGGCGGGGTTACATCAATGCTCACGTCAACAATCAGCACCGCTTTTTCAAACTGAATTTTAAGTGCAGCAACAGTTTCGCTTGTCTTGCGGCTTTCAACGATTTTTTGCGGCGCGCCAAATTGGGCAACAACGCCCTCCGCAAAGGCATTCATCTGCGCGGCGGAGGCGACTTTGCTTAGGAACCGTGGGTCGAAGAAATCTTCGGCCTCTACGCTGTTAAGCAACAGCGGGACGACTTGATCAATCCGCTGATCAAGCGGGGTTTGGGCTGTGCTTGTTTCAGTGGATTGTGCGGCGGCTGCGCTCATGGTTTCAGACGCTCCACACAGCAGAAGAAATGCGCAAAACGCATTGTTCAAGGTCACGCGTCGATCACTTCCTCGCTCACTCGCGCGGCATTTTCCTGAATGAAGCGGAAGCGGTGCTCGGGGTTTTTGCCCATCAGCCGGTCAACCAGATCACGCACTCCCGCGCGCTCCTCATATTCCTGTGGCAGGGTGACGCGGATCAGCGTGCGGCTCTTGGAATCCATCGTCGTTTCGCGGAGCTGGCCGGGGTTCATCTCGCCAAGTCCTTTGAAACGGCCAACATCAACTTTCTTGCCTTTGAACGGCCCTGCCTCAATCTCGGCACGGTGCGCATCATCGCGCGCATAGAGCGACTTTGCGCCAACGGTCAGGCGGTAAAGCGGTGGCTGCGCCAAAAACAAATGCCCCCGCCGAACGATCTCTGGCATTTCCTGAAAAAAGAACGTCATCAGAAGCGTCGCGATATGCGCGCCGTCAACGTCTGCGTCAGTCATGATGACGACGCGTTCATAGCGCAGATTATCGGCATTGCAATCCTTGCGGACGCCACAACCAAGCGCGAGCGTTAGGTCGGCAATTTCGCTATTGGCACGGATTTTATCCGCCGTGGCCGAAGCAACGTTGAGGATTTTGCCGCGTATCGGCAGGATCGCCTGGGTCTTGCGGTCGCGCGCTTGCTTGGCGCTGCCGCCCGCGCTGTCGCCCTCAACGATGAAGATTTCGGTGCCTGCCGGATCATCCGATGAACAGTCAGTCAGCTTGCCGGGGAGGCGCACCTTGCGGCCCGAGGTTGCGGTTTTGCGCTTAACCTCTTTCTCCGCCTTGCGCTTGAGCCGCTCATCCATCCGGTCAAGTACGAACGCGAGTAGCGCCTTGCCTCGTTCCATATTGTCCGCCAGATAATGATCGAAATGATCCTTGACCGCATTTTCGACGAGACGCGCCGCCTCAGGTGAGGTCAAACGGTCTTTGGTCTGGCTCTGAAATTGGGGATCACGGATGAACACGCTGAGCATGATTTCGCTGCCAGTGATCACGTCATCGGCGGTAATCCCGTCGGCTTTCTTCTGCCCCGCAAGCGCCCCGAACGCGCGGATGCCCTTAACGATTGCGGCGCGCAGCCCAGCCTCATGCGTGCCGCCGTCGGGGGTCGGGATGGTGTTGCAATACCAGCTATAGCTGCCCTCGCTCCACAGCGGCCAAGCTATGGCCCATTCGACGCGGCCTGCGCCTTCGGCAAAATCCTGATTGCCAGAAAAGAAATCGGACGTGGCGCACTCACGTTCACCCACTTGTTCGCGCAAATGATCAGCAAGGCCGCCGGGGAATTGGAATACGGCCTCGGTGGGGGTATCATCGCTGATCAGTTCAGGCGCGCATTTCCAGCGGATTTCAACGCCCGCGAAGAGATACGCCTTTGATCGCGCCAGCTTATGCAGCCGCGCAGGTTTGAAACCCATTTCGGGGCCAAAGATTTCGGTATCGGGGGTGAAGGCCACGCTCGTCCCGCGCCGATTGTTGACCGCGCCGAGCGGCTCAAGCGGCCCCAGCGTGATCCCGCGCGAGAAGCGTTGGCGGAAAAGCTCCTTATTGCGCGCAACCTCAACCACCGTATCGCTCGACAGTGCGTTGACGACTGAAACACCAACGCCGTGCAAGCCGCCCGAGGTCGCGTAAGCCTTGCCCTCAAATTTGCCGCCCGAATGGAGCGTCGACATAATCACTTCAAGCGCGGATTTATCAGGAAATTTAGGGTGTGGATCAACCGGAATACCGCGCCCATTATCCGTAATGGTCAGGCGATTGCCCGGCTCAAGCGTCATTTCAATCCGGCTGGCGTGCCCCGCGACGGCTTCATCCATCGCATTATCAAGCACCTCGGCGGCGAGATGATGAAACGCGCGCTCGTCCGTGCCGCCGACATACATGCCGGGGCGGCGGCGAACAGGCTCAAGCCCTTCCAGCACCTCAATATCAGAAGCGTTATAGCTGGCGGAGGTAGAGGTGGCGCTTGAGAACAAATCAGACATGGGCTGCGTATAGAGCGCGGGGAGTCAGAGGCGCAAGGGGGCGCAAGATAAGCCCCTCCCCTTCAGGGGAGGGGGAAGGGGTGGGGAGTGTGAACGGGTGAGCGGCTTACTAACTATCCTTTCACCTGAGGACAGTCCCCACCCCAACCCCTCCCCTGAAGTGGGAGGGGCTTACTTATTTCCACTGATCGATTCTCTCAATTACTGGCGGCGAAGTTCACACCGTTCAATTCGGCGCTTTCAGGGGTTTTCAAAAGCAATCGGTGATCGATAAAATCAATTAATAAGGCAATACCGCCATGCCAACGATGAGAAAGAATAGCGGCTAACATAGCAGCCACCACGCTTGTAGGACAGAGCAATCCACGTCTTCCCGCCCTCCGCTGGGGCGACTGCTTTATTCCCTCTCCCCTTGCGGGAGAGGGAGGGAGCTGCGCAGCGGCGGAAGGGTGAGGGGGTGCAGAGCGAAGCGTAGCGAGCGTGGAGTTCCGAATGCTACGGCTGAAATTGCCTTTGGAGGCCTTGAGCTTCCTTCAGGCAAACCCCTCACCCGGAACTTCGTGCCACTCTCTCCCTCAAGGGGAGAGGGGTTTTTTCAAATACTCCTCAATTGCGCTCACCGCAGCCGCATCAAGTGACAGCCCGAGTTTGCTCCGCCGCCAGAGGATATCATCGGCGGTTGTTGCCCATTCGTTGGCGACAAGCCAGCCAACCTCACGCGCGGTGAGGCCGCCGCCGAAATCGGTGCCAAGGTCTGACGCTGAGCGCGCATCGCCGATCACATCCGCCATCATCGTCCCGTAAGCACCTGCCATCCGCGCGGTACGTTCGCGGCCAAGCCATGGCCAGCGGGTGGATTGGGCTGCGATAAATTCCGCAAGGCTGGTGCCAAGATCGCCGCCGGGAAGGGCGCGCTCGCGGGTTTGATGCGTTACTGGCTTGGCGATGGCGGCGGCCAATCGCGCGACAGCTTCCTCCCCCAAATGCCGCGCAGTGGTTATTTTGCCGCCGAAAACTGAAAGGATTGGCGCACTCGCATCGTCAAGTTCAAGCACATAGTCGCGTGTGATTTCCTGTGCTTCGCTTGCGCCGTCATTGTAAAGCGGGCGGATGCCTGACCATGTGTTGACGATGTCGGCCTCACTGATTTGCTTTTTGAAATAGAGGTTGGCGGCGTGGAGCAGGTAGGCGATTTCGCCCGCGTCGATCACGGCGTCTTCTGGGCGATCAACTGCGATGTCGGTGGTGCCGATCATCGTATTGCCATTATGATAGGGCACCGCGAAGACCACGCGCTTGTCGAGCTGTTGCAGCAGATAAGCCTGCGCGCCGTCAAATAATTTGGGCACAACAATATGGCTGCCCTTGACGAGGCGGATGCCGTGCGCGCTGTTGATGCCGGTTTTGCCGATGGCTTCGCTCACCCACGGGCCAGCGGCGTTGGCGATGGCGCGTGCAGTCACGCTGCTTCCGTCAGAAAGAATAATCTCCCAATCGTCTCCATCACGCCGAGCCGATACCATCGCGGTGCGGGTTTTGATCATAGCGCCCGCGCGCGCGGCATCAACCGCGCTCAGGATTGTCAGGCGCGCGTCATCAACCTTGCAGTCCGAATAGACAAAGCCACTGCCGGGTTTTTTGAGCGGGGAGAGGAATCCGGTGTCGCTGCCTTTCAGCCGCCGTGCCCACGGGAGCGGGCTACGTCCCGCGAGGAGATCATACAGCAGCAGCCCCGCGCGCACCATGATCCAGGGCCGCGAGGATTCGGCTTGGGGCAAGACGAACTGCATCGGCTGGATCAGGTGCGGGGCGGCCTTCATCAACCGCGTCCGTTCAACCAGTGCCTCACGGACGAGCTTAAACTCATATTGTTCAAGATAGCGCAGCCCACCGTGGATCAGCTTGCTCGATGCAGACGATGTATGCGCGGCGAGATCATCCTTATCGACGAGCATCACAGACCAGCCGTTCAGCGCCCCCTCACGCGCAATCGCGGTGCCATTAATCCCGCCGCCGATGATGAAGAGATCATATTTCATTTCCGGGGCTATAATTGGTTCGCGCGAAGACGCGAAGACGCAAAGTTAGTGTGGTTGTTCACGAGGCGGCGGAGGCCTTCTTTGAACGTTGCAGAACCGAAATTCATTAATAGGCCAAGGGGTAAATTCATAAGGCGGAGATAGGTGAGAACTTGTTTCGCATGGACAGGTGCAAGCTGCTCAATCGATTTAATCTCAATCAAGAGCGATCCTTCGACGAGCAAATCAGCACGAAAAGCATTTTCAATAGTGATATTTTCGTATGATATATGGATCGGCTTTTGCCGATCAATTGATAATCCTACGCTTTCAAGCTTCGCTGCAAGTATTTGTTCATACACTGATTCGAGAAGGCCCGGCCCCAAATCCTTGTGAAGGCGTAAGCCCAAATCAACCACAATCGCGGATAACTCTTCAACGTTTCGCATAAGGCACAGTCCCCTTCGCGCCTTAGCGTCTTCGCGCGAACAATATCTTTCCATGACGAATGGGCAGGGGTGACGCAAGGTTAATAACCTCCTATCGCACCCCTATGCCAAAACGTCCCAACCTCGGTTTGCCGAGCCGCGAGAAGATCATTGATTTCATCACCAATTCGCCAACGCCTGCGGGTAAGCGCGAGATTGCCAAAGCGTTTGGGCTGCACGGGGCGGATAAAATCGCGCTTAAGGCGCTGCTCAAGGATATGGCCGATGAGGGGTTGATTGATTCAGCACCGGGTCGCGCATTCCACAAAATGGGCGGCCTGCCGAAGGTTACAGTGCTGCGGATCGTTGATGTTGAGGATGATCAGGTGATCGGCGTGCCTGAAATCTGGCACGGCGAAGCGATTCCGATCCCGCGACTGCGCGTGATTGAAAAGGGGCGTCGCGGCGCGCTCGACGTTGGTGACCGCGTGCTTTGCCGCACTGAGGAGCGCGGCGCAGGCCATGTCGCGCATCCGATGAAGAAGCTTGCGCGTAGTGAGGAGACGTTCCTTGGTGTCGTCGCCCATGAGGATGGTCGCCACTGGCTCCGCCCAATCGACAAGCGAGAGCGTCGGGATACTCTGATCACTGATCTTGGCGAAGCGAAGGTGGGCGATCTCGTTCGCGCCGAAAAGGCTGGCCGTGTGCCGCGTATTACGGCGCGGGTTGCCGAAGTAATCGGTGATCCGTTTGCGCCGCGCGCGTTCAGCCTGATCGCGATCCACAAATTCGGGATACCCGATGAATTCCCGGACGCGGTGATCGAAGAAGCAGAGGCGGTTTCGCAACTTCCGCTTGAGGAGCGCGAAGACCTGCGCCATTTGCCTATCGTCGCGATTGATCCTGCCGATGCGCGCGATCATGATGATGCGGTGTGGGCACAGAGCGACGGGGCAGGGGGCTTTAACGCCATCGTCGCGATTGCCGACGTGTCATTCTATGTCCGCCCCGGCTCGGCACTTGACGGCCAAGCCAAGAAGCGCGGGAACAGTGTTTATTTTCCTGATCGTGTGGTGCCGATGCTGCCCGAAACGCTGTCGGCAGATATGTGTTCGCTTAAAAGCGGGCAAGATCGCGCCGCACTTGCCTGTCATTTGACGATCAACAAGGCGGGCAAGGTGACGGCATGGCGCTTCACCCGTGCGGTGATCCGGGTGGCGGCGAATATTGCCTATGAAGATGCGCAGGCCGCGATTGATGGAATCAAGCCCCTCCCCTTCAGGGGAGGGGTTGGGGTGGGGACTGTTGGCGCTCATGAGTCTCTAGGCTCGCAGACGCTCGCCCCCACCCCTAACCCCTCCCCTGAAGGGGAAGGGCTTTCTTTGCTTGATACAGCACTTCGCCCACTTTGGGATTGCTGGGCCTTACTCGCCAAGGCGCGAGCAGCGCGGGAACCGCTTGATCTTGATCTGCCTGAGCGCCGGGTTGTGCTTGATGCAAATGGCCGAATCACGAGCATCGCCGTGCGCGAACGGCTTGATGCGCACCGGCTGATTGAGGATTTCATGATCGCTGCGAACGTCGCCGCTGCCAAAGCGCTTGAGGCCAAAAAAGCGCCGTGCATGTACCGCGTGCATGAACCGCCCGCGCGGGAGAAACTGGTTGCGCTCAAGGATTATCTTGAGACGTTTGAGGTTTCGTTCGCGCTTGGTCAGGTGGTGACGCCTAAGGTTTTTAATCATGTGCTGGCGCGCGTTGGTGACGCTGATTTCCGCCCGCAAGTGATGGAGCAAATCCTGCGGACGCAGACACAGGCTTACTATGCGCCTGCGAATCAAGGGCATTTCGGGCTTTCGCTTGGATCATATGGGCATTTTACGTCGCCGATCCGTCGTTATGCTGATTTGCTCGTCCACCGTTCGCTGGTCGGTGCCTACGGCCTTGGCGAAGGCGCGCTTACATCTGATGAAGCGGCGCGGATGACAGTGCTTGGCGAAATGATCAGCCAATATGAACGCCGCGCGATGGAGGCTGAGCGCGAAACGGTTGACCGCTATGTCGCGGCCTATCTTTCAGAACGCGTTGGGCAAATTGTTGATACGCGGATCAGCGGGATCACTAAATTTGGTTTCTTTGCGAGCGTGGAGGAGATTGGCGGCGACGGGCTGGTGCCCATCTCAACGCTTGGTGCGGAATATTTCAAACATGATGAGGCCAACCACCGGCTGGTCGGCGAAAATAGCGGCGAGACCTACACGCTAGGCCAGCGGCTGCAATTGCGCTTGGTTGAGGCCAATCCGGCCTCAGGCGCACTCCGGTTTGAGTTACCTGAAGGGGCCAATCACCTCGCCATGCCGCGCGGAAATCGGCAAGATCGCACCCGGCGGCCAGTGGCGGGGAAACGCGGGCGACCAAGCAATATTCGCCATCAAGGGCGGCGTTGAATCTCAGCGGAATCGCGCCAAGTCAAAAAAGGCTTTTTTTCCGCTCCATTCTGGTTAGCATGTGGCAAATAACCAAAGAGGGAGATTGCACCATGAACGACCGCATCAGCTTGGACGCGCTTAAAGCGAACCGACGTTCACTCCTGAAGGGCATCGGTGCGGCGGCGATTGGGATCAGTTTTGCTGGCCTTGCGGGTTGTGGCGGCGGCGAAAGCGCAAAGGTCGGTGCGGACGGCAAGCTTGCCGCGACGGGTGAAGCGCCTGAACTCAACTTCTACAATTGGGATACCTATATCGGCGAAACCACGCTTGAGGATTATAAGGGCGCGAGCGGCACCAACGTCAAAATGTCGTTGTTCGCCAATAATGATGAGCTTTTTGCCAAGCTGCGTGCGGGCAACCCCGGCTTTGATGTCATCGTCCCGTCGAATGATTTTGTTGAGCGCATGGTTCAGTCAGACATGATCGTCCCGCTTGATATGGCGCAAATCCCCAATTTTAAGAATGTCGATCCAGCGTTCACTGACGTTGCCTATGATCCGGGTCGTAAATATTCAATGCCATATACTTGGCTGGTGCTTGGCATCGGATACCGGAAATCAAAGGTCAATCCTGCGCCTGATAGCTGGAAGGTGCTGTTCGATTCAGACCAGTATAAGGGCCGAATCGCACTCCTTTCGGAAGCTGGCGATCTCTTCCGGCTTTACGGCAAATATCTCGGCAAATCAGTCAATGATATCAACGCGGCGGACATCAAGCGGATCGAAGCGATGATGATCAAGCAGAAGCCTTTCATCAAGGCCTTCCATGAAGATAACGGCCAGGATTTGCTGATAAAGGGAGAGGTTGACCTCGTCCTCGAATATAACGGCGATATTGCCCAGAAAATGGTTGAAGATCCCGATATTGGCTTCGTCGTGCCTAAGGAAGGCAGTCAGCTCAATTCAGATTCGCTCTGCATCCCCAAAGGCGCGCCACACCCCAAAAACGCACACGCCTTCATCAACTATCTACTTGATGGCAATGTTGGCAAAGGTATCACCGAAGCGATCCAATACCCGACGCCAAACGGCAAGGTTAAGGAATTGATGGGTGAGGAATATAGCAACAACCAAGTGATTTTCCCGCGCGCCGATGTTCTGTCCAAATGCGAATATGCCAAGTTTAACGCAGACATTCAGCCGCTGTTTGAAGAGGCCTTTACGCGGGTGCGCGCGGCTTAAGCAGTGCAGGATTGGAAGCAGCAGCGTAGCGCGTTTGCCGCCATTGCGACGGCACCGACGCTTTGGCTGCTGCTATTTTTTATCATCCCGCTCGCGATTGTCTGGGCGTATAGCTTTGGCAGCAATGACGGGCTGACGTCGATCAAGATCAGCGGCACCTTCGCCAATTACGCCCGCGCGCTTGAGCCGCTTTATCTCCAGATTTTTGGGAAATCTGTCGCAGTTGCCGCACTCACAACGCTTATCTGTTTGATTGTTGGTTTTCCGGTGGCGCTGGCGATTTCGTTTGCAACGCCGAAATGGAAGCCGTGGCTGCTGCTGCTGATTATGCTGCCGTTTTGGACTAACCTGCTGATCCGCACCTACGCCTTGCTCTCGCTGCTTGGCACGCGCGGCGTGGTGAACCAAGGCGCGGAATGGTTTTGGGGGACATTCGGGTTGGCCGGGATGTTCGGCGAATTTGAACCACTGCCGCTGCTCTACAATAATTTCGCGGTGATTTTTGGGCTGGTCTATGTCCATTTGCCGTTCATGGTGCTGCCGCTGTACGCCGCACTTGATCGGCTTGATAAATCACTGATTGAGGCGAGCCTTGATCTGGGCGCGGGGCATTGGACAACGATTACGCGGATCGTTGCGCCGCTTGCGGCACCGGGGATTATCTCGGGTCTGATCATTACCTTTGTGCCGGCGCTCGGTTCTTATCTGACGCCTGACCTGATGGGTGGTACTGACAGCCAGATGATCGCCAATGTGGTTGAACGACAGTTTAAGCGCGCCAATGATTGGCCATTTGGCGCGGCACTTTCGTTTCTGCTGATGTATGCGACTTTCATCCTGATCGCGCTTCAAGCGCTCAGGAACCGCAAGGCGGAGGCGCGATTATGAGCCTCTTCACCCGCAAACCGCTTGCGCCGCTTGAATATACCAAGCGGCTATGGCTGCGGAGCTGGATCGCGGCGGTCACGCTGTTCCTATATGCGCCGCTGCTTGTGCTATTTGTGTTTAGCTTTAACGACAGCAAAGCCAATGTCGTTTGGCGCGGCTTCACCTTCAAATATTACGGTAAGCTGTTTAAGAATGAAGGGCTGATGGCCGCGCTTGGCAATTCGCTCACGATTGCGTTTCTGGCGACGGTGGTAAGCCTCGTGCTGGGTGCACTGGCCGCTGTGATGCTGTGGCGGTTTCGTTTTCCGGCGAAAGCGGGGGTCGAAGGGGTGATGGCGCTGCCGATTGTCGTCCCTGAAATTTGCATGGGCGTGGCGATGCTGGTGTTTTTCGCGGCGATCAAATGGCCGACTGATCTGCCGTGGCCACTCAACCTAAGCGCGATCACGATTGCGCATATCACCTTCTGCTTCCCGTTTGTCACAATGGTCGTCCGCGCGCGACTCGCCAATTTTAACCGCGAAGAGGAGGAGGCGGCCAAGGATCTCGGCGCGAGCGAGTGGCAGGCGTTCCGCGATGTCCTGCTCCCCCACATGAAGCCGGGGTTGATCGCGGGCGCGCTGCTTGCTTTCACACTCAGCCTTGATGATTTCGTCATCACCTTTTTCACGAGCGGGCCGAACACGACGACCTTCCCAGTTAAAGTCTATTCAATGGTGCGCTTTTCAGTGACGCCCGAGGTCAATGCGGTATCGACGTTGCTCATCCTTCTCACCATCATTCTCACCACCGTTGCGCTCAAGTTGCAGGACATCGCGGGCGACGCAGGAGCGCATAAATGAGCGAACCGATTATTCAGATTAGGAATGTTACCAAACGCTTTGGCAATATGGTCGCCGTTGACAATGTCTCGCTCGATATTGTCGCAGGTGAGTTTTTCGTGATGCTTGGCCCGTCGGGCTGCGGCAAGACAACGCTGCTGCGAATGATCGCTGGATTTGAACTGCCAACCGAGGGGCAAATCCTGATCGACGGTCAGGATATGGCGGGGGTGCCGCCCAACAAGCGCCCGGTCAACATGGTGTTCCAATCCTACGCGGTGTTCCCGCATATGAGCGTGCTTGATAATGTTGGCTACGGCATGAAGATCGCGGGCGTTCCCAAGCGCGAAATTCGCGAACGTGCCGAGGAGTCACTGGCGCTCGTCAAGCTTGACGGGCTGGGCGCGCGGATGCCCGATCAGCTTTCGGGCGGGCAGCGTCAGCGTGTGGCGCTTGCGCGCAGCCTTGTCATGCGGCCCAAGGTGCTGCTGCTTGATGAACCGCTGTCTGCGCTCGACGCAAAGCTCCGCGCGCAGATGCAATTTGAACTTGCTGACTTGCAAGACAAGGTCGGCATCACCTTCATCACCGTGACGCACGATCAGGATGAGGCGCTGTCAATGGCGAGCCGGATTGGCGTGATTAACAAGGGCCAAGTCGCGCAACTCGCAACGCCGTCTGACCTGTATGAATATCCCGCCAACCGATTCGTTGCTGACTTCATCGGTTCAGTGAATATCTTTGAGGGCAAGCTGAGCGTTGATGAACCGGAACGTGCGGTGGTTGACTGCCCCGAGATTGGCAAAATCTACCTCAACCACGGCGTCACAGGCCCGCATGAGGCAAGCGTTTGGGCCGCCGTCCGCCCCGAAAAAATGATGCTGTGCAAACCCGGCGAGGCGGTCGGTCGTGATGCGCCCGAGGGGCATAATGTCGCGCACGGAACCATCAAGGGTATGTCGTACCTCGGCGATTGCACGCTGTATGAAGTGATGCTCGACAGCGGGCGGATGATCCGCGTCAGCCGCGCGAACCTTTCACGGTTCGATCAGGAGGATTTCACCTGGGATGACAAGGTGTCGCTGTGCTGGCACCCAAGCAGCCCTGTGGTGTTGCTGGCCTAACCCGCTGTCTTAGCGCGTTCGATACACTCAATGATAATCCGCTTGGCGGTCGCGGCGTCGCCCCAGCCTTTGAGTTTGGCCCATTTGCCGGGTTCCAAATCCTTATAATGCTGGAAAAAATGCTCAATCTGTTGAGTCACAATTGGCGGCAAATCGTCAGTCGAATTGACCTCTGAATAATAAGGGAAGGTCGTATCAACCGGCACAGTAATCAGCTTCTCATCGCCGCCCTTATCGTCATCCATCAGGAGTACGCCAACGGGGCGCACGCGAATGACGGCACCTGGCACAATCGGTGATCGTGCAATGACGAGGGCATCAAGCGGATCGCCGTCCTCACCAAGTGTGTGCGGAATGAAGCCGTAATTGGCTGGATAACGCATTGAGGTGTGGAGGATGCGGTCAACGAACAGCGCGCCGCTCGCCTTGTCGATCTCATATTTTACCGGCTCACCGCCAATCGGCACTTCGATGACGACGTTCAGGCTGTCAGGCGGATTGTCCCCCGCTGGGATCAGATCGATTCTCATCTGAGCGTGTTAGCAGGCGATGAAAGCGCCCGCGACATAAATTGCTTCAACCCTTGGCATTCTGTGACTAGGCTAGGAGTATAACTTCCGGGGAGCCATTCATGTACCGTTTTTTGATCGCCGTTTCGCTGATCGCCGTCACCCCTGCCGCTGCCAAAACGACCTATATCACCGCTGATCGGATGGTTGATGTGCTCGCAGGAAAGGTCATCGAAAAGCCGCTGATTACAGTCACCAATGGGCGCATCACGGCCATCGGCAAACAGGGCGCGGCGCTCCCAAAAGATGCTGATGTGACTGACTTCGCGGGCAAAACCCTGCTCCCTGGCCTGATCGATATGCACGTCCATCTCGATTCGCTAGCTGAGATTGGCGGCTATAACGGCCTGCAATATACTGACAGTTTCTGGGGGATGGCTGCGGTCAAGAACGCGCGTGATATGCTGATGGCGGGCTTCACCACCGTGCGCAATGTCGGCTCGTCCAACTATCATGACGTTGGTCTGAAACAGGCTATTGATGAGGGCTATGCGGTTGGCCCGCGTATCGTGCCCGCCGCTTATGCGCTTGGTGCAACGGGTGGGCACTGTGACGAGACGTATCTGCCGCCCTCGTTCAATCGCAAAAGCCCAGCAGTAGGCGACGGGGTTCAGCAGCTTCGCCAGCGGGTGCGTGAGCAACGCAAATACGGGGCCGAGGTGATCAAGGTCTGCGCCACCGGCGGCGTCTTCTCGCGCAATACTGAGCCGGGTCAGCAGCAGCTTTCGGTTGAGGAACTCACCGCGATTGCCGACGAAGCGCATCAATGGGGACTGAAAGTCGCCGCGCACGCGCACGGGGCGGAAGGGATCAAGGCGGCCATTCGCGGCGGGATTGACACGATTGAACATGCCAGCCTCGTTGATGATGAGGGGATCAAGCTCGCGGTTGAGCGCGGCACTTATTTCAGCATGGATATCTACAACACCGATTACACTCAGGCCGAAGGCGCGAAGAACGGCGTGCTTCCCGATAATCTGCGCAAAGACCGTGAGATTGCGCAGATCCAGCGCGATAACTTCCGCAAAAGCCACAGAGCGGGTGTAAAGATGGTCTTCGGATCGGACGCTGGCGTGATGCCGCACGCGACTGCCGCTGGCCAGTTCAAATATATGGTTGAATATGGGATGACACCCTTGCAAGCGATCCAGGCCGCAACGCGCAACGCCGCGCAAGCGCTTGGCCGCGAAAAGGATGTCGGCGTGATCGCGGTTGGCCGCTTCGCCGATATGATTGCGGTATCGGGCGATCCGCTCGCTGACGTTCGCGCGCTCGAAAAGGTTGACGTCGTGATTAAGGGCGGCGCGGTGGTTAAGGGTGGCAAATGAGGCCACGCGTCGCCGCCTGATCATTGTCGCACTGATCTGCGCCGCACTTACGCTCGCCATCGGGTTCGCTGTGAGCATGGGCATTGGCAAGGCGGTTGATCGCGAAATCCTCGCCAGCGTGGCGCTGCGCTCGGGGCGCGGTAGTGTTACGCTAATCAGCCTGTTCCAGTGGATCACATGGCTCAGCGATTCGGCGCAGCGCACGGCCATGGTGTTGCTAACCGCCGCATGGCTGATGTGGAAAGCCCGCCGCCGCGCCGCACTTATCATCATCGTCGTGCCGATCCTCGCGGGCGTCACCAACAGCTTGCTCAAAGAGGCGTTCGCGCGCGCGCGGCCCGATATCGTTCCCCACCTCGATAACATTGGCAATTTGGCCTACCCCAGCGGCCACGCCGCAAACGCGGTGGCGTTCTTCCTACTCGCGGCGTTGATCCTCGCGGACAAGCGCCCGGTCTTGTGGCGCAGTTTGGCGATTGCGCTTGCGCTTTTGATCGGCACATCACGCGTGTTGCTCGGTGTGCATTGGCCAAGCGATGTGCTGGGCGGCTGGCTTTGGGGCACGGCTTGTGCGCTCATTGGTTGGTGGGCGGTGACGCGGGTGTCTGTTGGTACATCATTCTGGTCGCGAAAGCCGAGCGATGATGGTGACAAAGAATGCGGTTGACCAACCAAGAAGGAGGAGACCGTTGATCCCTTCGATAGCCGAAACCAATCGCCACGAAGGATCGATATAGCGGTCATCAAAGCCAATGCCCGCGTAACTTATTGTTGAAAAATAGACAGCGGTTTCCAAATCAGCCACTGCACCGAGCGCCTGATATAGAAAGGCATAGCTCCAAATTTCCAATCCGTGGAGCCATGCAAGTGCGAGCACGAGCGCCAAAGTAAACCCAAGTCCGCGCGCCGAGAGCGTTGGCACATGATGTTCACGCTCTTGTTTGAGTTCGCCCTGCATGGCGCGACCAAGAAGGGCCAGCCCTAAACCGTGCATCATCACGGTTATCATCACCATGATCGTTGCGATGAAAAGCTGTAAAATCATTGCATCAGGATGGAGGACTGAAGGCTTCAGCGCAGGAAATGCACTGGGCCGCTTCGGGGATTGCGGTTAGCCTCGCTGAGGAAATAGCTTCGCCACAGGTGGTGCACAATCCGTAACTGCCATCGTCAACGCGCCTGATCGCCGCGCGCACAGCCGCAATTTTCGCCATTACCATCTGATCTTGCACGAGCAGCGCTTCATCATCCTCGGCTTCAACCGCCTGTTCTTCGGAGTCGGCACTCATGGGTTCGGATATGTCGGCCTTGATCCGCGTGGCCCGTCCTTCGAGTTCGTTCAGCCTCCCAGCCAGCGCCTCACGTCTCACAGCATTGCTTATCATTTTACCGCCTCCTGCTTGGTTGTCGCGATCATGCCCGCAATTTCGTCAAGCAAAGCCAGGCGCGCCTTTTTGAGCTGTTCAATGCGATCATCGGATGCGGCGTCAATCCCGGTATCGACCCGGTGAATTTCACGGTTTAAGTCATGATAGGCGTCTGCGCGATTGTTGAAATGCGCGTTATCAAGCTTGAGACTGTGAAGCGCATCGGCATCATCGGGAAATTCGGCGTGCAGAGCATGGGGCGTATGAGTCATCGAAAAAACATCCTTTAAGTTATCATGCAGACCGAGCTAACCACAACGATCCAAAAATACTTTGCGATAGATCAAAGACAGTAGAATGGATTGGCCTAAACTCGGTAAATCGTTCGCACTGACAAAGGTGAAACAATCATGAAATCTGTTTTGTTCCATGCATCTAATGATGATGCAATCGACGCGCGCCTTCAGGTTGCACTTGATGTCTGCCGGGCGTTTGGAGCGCATCTCACTTGTTTATATGCTACACCGTACAATGCTTATGTTGCGTTTGATCCATTTGGCGGTATCGGCGCGCAGGGTGCCATTCTTGAAGATTTGCGTGAGAGTGAAACAGCGCTGCGCAGCCGGATTGAGGCGCTGCTCGCTCATGAGGATGTCCAGTGGGATTGGCGCTCTGTCGACGGCGACGTCGCCAGCAATATCGTGGCCGCTTCAGCTTTGTCTGATTTGGTGATCGTGAGCCAGCATTGCGACACAGATAAGGGGCTCGGCAGACCATTATCGATTGTGAATGATGTTGCGGTTCATGCGGCCTGTGCGGTGCTTGTCGTACCCAAGGGAGTTAATCAACTCCAAATGGGCGGCAGCGCTGTGATTGGTTGGAACGCATCGCCAGAGGCTGCTCATGCAGTACGCGCGGCGGTGCCCTTTTTGAAAACGGCGTCATTTGTTCATATCGCTTCGGTGGGGCAGGAGGGCGAGGCTTTTCCGCAAACTGATGCAAATGCCTATCTTTCGCGGCACGGTATCGCGTCGGATCTCCACGAACTTGCTGGATTCAATAGCAATGCAGCCCAAGTGCTGCATGATTTCGCGGTTAGCAAGCAGGCGGCCTGTTTGGTGATGGGGGCTTATGGTCGTTCCCGCCTTCGCGAAACATTGCTTGGCGGGGTCACGCGAAGCTTGCTCTCAGCATCGAAAATTCCGCTGTTGTTGGCGCATTAGAACCACCAGTTACACAATTGGCCGATCCTCTTCATCGCCAAGAATGCGGAGCGCTGCACCATCGGGATCGTCGAATTGGCCACCCTTTATTGACCAAAAGAATGCTGCGAGCCCAAGAAGCCCGAGGCCAAGCGCAATTGGGATCAGGATCGCAACGCCGTTCATTTAGCCGCCCCGCGCAGCCGCAGCGCATTGGCAACAACGATCAGCGACGATCCCGACATGGCAAGCGCGGCAATCAGCGGTGTTACCAAGCCTATCACCGCAAGCGGGACTGCAATCAGATTATAGCCGATTGCGAGGATGAAATTCTGCCGAACGATCCGCTGTGTCGCGCGTGCGGCGCGGATTGCCGTGGCAACGGGCGCAAGGCTATCGCCCAAGAACACAATGTCAGCCGCATTTTGCCCTGCATCACTTGCCGAAGCCGGTGCCATTGATGCGTGACCAGCAGCAAGCGCGGGGCCGTCATTAAGGCCGTCCCCAATCATCAAGACCTTATGACCCAGATTGGCCTGTCGGCTGATGGCGTCAAGCTTGTCCTGCGGCAGCATTGATGTCTGCGCGGTTATGCCCAATGCGCGTGCAATCGGGGCCACAGCCGCACCACGATCACCCGACACGATAGATGATGATATGCCGAGCTTTGCCAACGCATCAACGCTCTCTTTCGCCATCGGACGAAGGGTATCTTCAAATAGGATCTGAAACGGGGCTGCGTCCGCAACGGTCAGCGTGGTTGAAAGCGCGCCCGGTGCAGCCGCGCAGTCTGAGCGTTCAAGCGCAACGCGTTTTCCTGCAAAGATGCCGCTGACGCCGACGCCGGGAGTTTCTGATACGCCGCTGATGACCGCCGCCATAATAGCGTCTCGTTCAAGCGAGCGACGCAGCGCTTCACTCAACGGGTGGCGGCTGGCACGTGCGAGCGCGAGCATGATTGCCTTCTGATCGCCAGTCGCTTCGGCCAAATTTATCGGTTCTGGCCGTCCCAGCGTGAGCGTACCCGTCTTGTCGAACATCGCGCAATCGACCTCGGCCAAGCGCTCAAGTGCTGAACCATCTTTTACAAGAACGCCCGCGCGCATCAACGCCCCTGTAACAACGATCTGCGCTGCGGGGACGGCAAGGCCAAGCGCGCAAGGGCAGGTGATAATGAGAACGGCTACCGCAATGAGCAGGCTCTGGTGCCAGCCCGCGCCCCATACCATCCATCCCGCAAAACTGAGCAGCGCCACCGTGTGCACCGCAGGTGCGTAATAGCGCGCGGCGCGATCAGCAATGCGGACATAGCGTGACTTGCTTTGGCTGGCCTGCTCCATCAATCGCGCAATATCGGCGATTGCGGTATCTGCGCCTGCTGCGGTTACCCGCACATGCACCGGGGCATCCATATTGAGCGTCCCGGCATGAACGAGACTGTCAGCGCATACCTGCTGCGGCGCGCTTTCCCCTGTGAGCAGCGAGAGATCAAAATTGCTCTGGCCCTCGGTGATGATCCCGTCCGCCGCCAAGCGTTGGCCTGCCGCAACGATCATCACCATGCCGGGTGCCAAGGCCTTGGCATCGCACCACGATGTGCGGCCATCGTCACCGATCACAAGCGCGCCGGGCGCGGTATTCCTGAGAAGCGCCGTCACCCCGTCGCGCGTGCGGTCTCGCATCACGCTATCAAGCCAGCGGCCTGTGAGGAGGAAGAAGAGCAGCATCACCGCGCCGTCGAAATAGGCATGTGGGCCGTGCGTGATCGTTTCAAACAGGCTAAGCGCCGACGCAAGAATAACGCCGATAGAGATTGGCACATCCATGTTCGTGCGCTTGTGGCTCAGCGCCAGCCAAGCCGATTTGAAGAAAGGCCGTCCGGCATAGGCGATAGTCGGCAGTGCAATCATCGCCGAGAGCCAGTGGAATAGATCACGCGTGACACCGACAGCACCTGACCAAACCGAGACAGAGAGCAGCATGATGTTCATCATCGCAAAGCCAGCCACCGCCATTGCTTTTACAAGGGCATGACTGTCTGCCGACGTGCCGAGGTTAAGTGCGCCGTCAAGCGGTACCGCCTCAAAACCGATCGCTCCAAACGCCGCAATGAGATCAGGCTTGGTCATTTCGGGCATGTGGGTGACTGACACGCGTTTCGCGGTGAAGTTGACCCGCGCCGCCGCGATGCCGGGTTGAAGCGCAAGCTCGGTTTCAATTTTTGAAATGCAGCCCGCACAGCCCATTCCAGGCACTGAAAACTCACTGTGCGGCAATACCTCCGGCGCGGTGAGGGCGGGTTCAACTTTCATTGGACAGGCTCGACCAGTTTGAACGTATCTGGGCCACGTTTGAATGTCAGAGCCACCTTCCAGCGCCCGTTCGGCAAGGACTGTCCGGCCACATAGTCACCTGTGTTAGCCACAGTGAAGCTTAGCGGAATTGAGGGCGCACGACCCAGCGGATGCGTTGCAATACCGCTCACTGTAAGGCCCGTGATTGATAACCCCGCTTTGACAGCCTGCACATGCAATCGCCTTGAGGAGTCAAGGCTTAGTGTTGTTTTCCAGCCCAAGCGACTTTGTTGTTCGGAGGCCGCAAGCCAGCGATTATAATTCTGGCTGGCGACGTAGCTGTTGTCGACCACCGTACCGCCAAATGTGCTGACGGCAAAGCGCGCCATCACAAGGTTCACCGCGATAACAACGCCGAAGAAGGCGATGAGGATGGTCGCCATGTGCCAACCAGTAAACCGCCGCGTCATTTGTTTTCTCCGTCTTCGGATTCAGACTTTCCAGATTCGGGGCGCTCAAACATCACGGTATCTGAATCTCCGCGCTCGTCGCCTGTGCGTGCCCGTGTGCTGATTGTGAATTCGGTGTGTTCAGGGCCATTGATCGGAGCCGCGATAAACAGGCGCACTTTTGCCACACTGTCAGCGGCCACCGGGAAATTGATGCTTTGCCGTGCAAATTCGCGGCTTCCTTCAGAGTCCCATACAACTGCGCCGGGCAAGCCTTCAATTGAGACATCCACGATACGTGGGCGGGTTTCCATGTTGCGGATTTTGAGCGTGTAATTGTTGCGGATGCTCCCATCGGAGAGCCGCACATAAACCGGGTTGCGGTCTTGCTGGACAGAAAGATCAAGTCGCGTGCGCTGCCCCAGCGAGAACAGCATCGCGAGACCGATTGATACCCAAATGCCAAAGTACGCCAGCGTGCGCGGGCGAAACAATGTCTTGAGGAGCGGGGTGCCGACGCCCCCAGTCTTTTCTACTTCAGCGTCATCTAACGTGCAGTAATCAATCAAACCACGCGGTTTGCCGATCTGCGCCATCACCTTGTCGCACGCGTCGATACACAGGGCGCAAGTGATACAGCCAATCTGTGGCCCCTCTCGAATGTCGATCCCGGTCGGGCACACTGAGACGCATTGATTGCAGTCAATACAGTCGCCAGTATTGAGGCTGGTATCCAACGCCTTTTTGATGCCGTGGGTTCTGGGTTCGCCGCGCCAATCCTTATAGGTGACGACCAGCGACTTTTCATCAAGCATCGCGGTTTGGATGCGTGGCCACGGGCACATATAGATGCACACTTGTTCGCGCATGAAGCCGCCAAAGATAAATGTGATCGCGGTGAGTATGGCGACGGTGGCATAGGCAACGGGCGCGGCTTGCCCAGTCCAAAAATTAACCGTCAAAGTCGGCGCATCGGCAAAATACATGATCCACGCGCCGCCCGTCCAGAACGCGATGAACAGCCATACGCTCCATTTTGAGAGGCGCTTGGAGAGTTTTCTCAGGCCCCAAGGTGCGGCGGCAAGCTTAATCTGGGCATTGCGATCACCGTCGATAAAGCGTTCGACATGCTGAAATAGATCAGTCCAAACGGTTTGCGGGCAGGCATAGCCGCACCATGCCCTGCCGACAGCAGACGTCACAAGGAACAGCCCAATCCCGGCCATGACGAGCAGGCCCGCGACATAGTAGAATTCATGCGGCCAGATTTCGATCTGGAACATATAAAATCTACGGTTCGCGAGGTCGACGAGAACGGCTTGATCGGGGGCATACTCGCCGCGATCCCAGCGTATCCAAGGTGTGGCGTAATAGATCGCCAAGGTCACCGCCATAATCGCCCATTTGAAGCGGCGGAAAAAGCCATCCACCGCTTTGGGATAAACGCCCGTCCGTTTGGCATAGAGCGATTGCTTGGGGCCAGTAAGGTCTTCAGGGCTGGACATTGGTGGCCACTTTGACCGGTGGTGCCGCTTCGCCGCCGCCTAGTGAATGGACATAGGCCGCGAGCATTTTGATCGTCACGGAATCAAGGCGGTTGTTCCAGCGCGGCATCACGCCGTAGCGGCTTTTGGTGATCGTCGCGCGGATGGTGTTTGCATCACCGCCATAGAGCCAGATTTGATCGGCGAGATTTGGCGCGCCGAATTCGCGTAGTCCTTTGCCATCGGCGCTGTGGCAAATCGCGCAGTTCGTCGCGAAGAGCGCTGCCCCCTTGGTTGATGCAACACTTAGTTTCTGCTGGCCCGAAATCGTGCGGACATAGGCCACAACGCTGCTGATTTCGGCGGGCGTCAACACGCCGCCAAATGCGGGCATCTGTGAGGATCGGGTTTCATCATGATCGGGATTGCGTATGCCGTGTGTGAGCGTGAGATGGATCGCCGATAAATCACCGCCCCATAACCAATCATCATCGTTAAGGTTGGGATAGCCCGTTGATCCTGCGGCGCCCGACCCATGGCACTGTACGCAGTGTACCTTGAATGCAGCGCGTCCGCCCTCAATTGCGGCTTGCAGCAACGCGGGCTTTGCCTCCAACTGATCAACAGAAATGGCTGCCAGCGCCGCCGTGATTGGCGCGCGGCGCTTTATTTCGGTCTGCATTTCTTGCGCGAATTGCCCTCGGCTTGACCAGTTCCAGACGCCAGTTGTCGCGCTGTTGAGCATTGGAATGGCGGGATAGATGATCACATAGCCAATCGCCCAGATAATCGTTGCCCAATAGCTGATCAGCCACCAGCGTGGCATTGGCGTATCGAGTTCTTCGATCCCGTCCCATTCATGGCCGACGGTCTGCGTGCCCGTTGCCGCATCAATGTACTTGTTTTCAGCCATGTTCGTCACCCTTGAAGATCATGTTCGCAGCGTCTTCATTGTGCTTTGCTCCGCCTTTACGGAACGTCCAGCCGACGAGGCCGAGATAGAGCAAGGTCATCATAACCAGCCCCCAACTGTCAGCAAAATGGCGCAGGGCGTCATAGTTCATCGTGCCTGCTCCTGCGGCGCTGCTTTTTCGACATCAACGAGCGTGCCAAGCATTTGAAGATAGGCAATCAGCGCATCAAGTTCGGTGAGCTTGGCTGGATCACCGTCAAAATCGCGCACCTGTGCCTTGGGATAGCGCGCCTTTAGCGCGGCGCTATCCGAGTCAGGATTGGCCTGTGCCTGCAAATCCTCGTTCGCTGCGGCAATTGCCTTTTGCGAATAAGGCACGCCAACCCGGCTGAGCGCAGTCAGGTGCGCCATCATGTCGCCGGCCTTGAGTTCACGACCGGCCATGAATGCATAAGGTGGCATGATCGATTCAGGGACAACCGCGCGGGGATCAATCAGATGCTGGCGGTGCCATTCATCCGAATATCGCCCACCAACGCGCGCGAGATCAGGCCCGGTGCGCTTTGATCCCCATTGGAACGGATGATCATACATGCTCTCCGCCGCAAGGCTATAATGGCCGTAACGTTCGACTTCATCGCGGAACGGACGGATCATTTGGCTGTGGCAGTTATAACAGCCTTCACGGATGTAGATATTGCGCCCGGCCAGTTCGAGCGGGGTATAGGGGCGCATCCCCTTTACCTTTTCAACGGTTGAATCAATCCAGAACAGCGGGGCAATCTCAACCACGCCGCCAATCGCAACCGCGACCAGCGCAAGCAGGCCAAGCAGGCTGACATTGCGTTCAATTTTTTTGTGATCAAGCAGCTTGCTTGCCATGAGTATAAACTCCTACTCGGCTGGAACAGCGATGAAGGGACGGTCAGCCTCGGCACTGTGCGGCGTCTCGGTCATCGGCTTTTCCTGCCGCTGATGCCCGGCAATCGTGCGCCAGACGTTATAGACCATGATCAGCGCGCCAGAGAGATAGAGCGCACCACCCGCCGCACGGATGACATACATCGGGAACATTGCGGCGACGACCTCAACGAACGAATACACAAGATATCCGTCAGCACCGTATTCGCGCCACATCAGCCCTTGCATGATCCCGGCAACCCACATCGCCGAGGCGTAAAGGACGATGCCGATGGTCGCGAGCCAGAAGTGCCAATTGATCATGCGCAGCGAATACATCCTTGCGCGCCCCCAAAGCCTGGGCACGAGGAAATAGAGGCAGGCGAATGTAATCATCCCATTCCAGCCAAGTGCGCCGGAATGGACGTGGCCGATTGTCCAATCAGTGTAATGCGACAATGAATTGACCGACTTGATTGACATCATCGGCCCCTCAAACGTGCTCATCCCGTAAAAGGCGAGCGCCAGCACCATCATGCGAATGATCGGATCAGTGCGGATTTTGTCCCACGCGCCGTTGAGCGTCATCAGCCCGTTGATCATCCCGCCCCAGCTCGGCATCCAGAGCACAATCGAAAACACCATACCGAGCGTCTGCGCCCAATCGGGTAGCGCGGTGTAATGAAGGTGATGTGGCCCTGCCCAAATATAGAGGAAGATCAGCGACCAGAAATGGATGATCGACAGGCGGTAGCTGTAAACAGGGCGCTCGGCCTGTTTCGGCACGAAGTAATACATCATCGCGAGGAAGCCAGCGGTTAGGAGGAAGCCAACCGCGTTATGGCCGTACCACCACTGCGTCAGTGCATCCTGCACCCCCGCAAACGCGCTATAGCTTTTTGAACCCAACAAGCTCACCGGCATCGACAGGTTGTTGACGAGATGAAGCATCGCAATGGTAATGATGAAGCTTAGGTAGAACCAGTTGGCGACATAGATATGTGGCTCTTTGCGCTTCATCAGCGTGCCGACAAAGACGATGAGATAAGACACCCAGACGAGGGTCAGCCAGATATCGACATACCATTCGGGCTCAGCATATTCGCGTGCTTCGGTAATCCCCATCAGATAGCCGGTGGCTGCGAGGACGATAAAAAGCTGATAGCCCCAGAAAACAAAGCGCGCGAGACTTGGGAAGGCAAGCCGCGCCCGGCAGGTGCGTTGGACAACATAAAAGCTTGTTGCGATCAGCGCGTTGCCCCCGAAGGCAAAGACCACGGCAGAGGTATGGAGCGGCCGCAGACGTCCAAACGTCGTATATTCCAAATTGAGATTGAGTATCGGAAAGGCGAGTTGCAGCGCGATATATAGCCCTACGAGAAAGCCAGCGATGCCCCAAAAGAGCGTCGCAATCACGCCCCAGCGGATGGGATCGTCATCATAATGCGATATGTCAGCGCGGTTTGCCGAAATTGCAAATCGCCGTGTGACAAAATCAAAGCTGCGCGTTGATGCGACTGCCGCAATCAAGGCCGCAAGACATATGATTGTGAGATGAGCCGAAAATCCGGTGTCTACGCTCACCATAATCCCAAAAAATGCTAAAACCGCAATCGTGTACCACGCCCCTGCGCGAGTTAATAACTCACTCATAATATTTCCTCGCTTGAGTCCTTAACCACCGGAATGAGAAAGAGTTCAGCGCGCGGATGAATTATTATCGGATTGCGGTCTTTGATTTGGATCAAACAATCAAAATAGCGGCGCGGTTTGCGATGCCAAGAGTTAAGCAGCCATTGCCAATTCGCTTAATCGCATACGATCATTGATGATCACATGCTTACGGTCGGGCAGGTCGATCAGGCCATCACTCTTCAACTTGGTGAGCTGACGGCTGACGGTTTCAATGGTGAGGCCAAGCAAATCGCCAATCTGCTGGCGATCAAGCGGCAGGTCAAATTGATTGAGATAGCTCAGATCAGCGTGGCAGCCTTGCTCACCAAGCCGCGTAGACATTTCAAGCAGCAGCGTCGCGATCCGTTCGCCAGCCGATTTCTTGCCTAACAACAACATCCATTCACGGGCGCGATCAAGTTCATCAAGCGTGCGGCGGAGCAATTTATGTTCAAGCTCAGGATGCTCGCGCGCAAATTGATCAAATGCAGACCGTGTGAAGATGCACAGCTCGGCTGGGGTCAGCGCGGTAATGCTATACGGGCTGGCCTTGCCAAAAGGACGACCGATGAAATCGGATGGAAAAACCACCCCGACAATCTGTTCGCGCCCATCGGACATACTCATCGAGATTTTGAGAACGCCCGCTATCACATTGGCCACAATCAGCGACTCTTCACCCTCCCATGCCACAGTCTGCCCGCGTTCAACCACTTGTTTTCGCCCGAGTCGTCCGAGCACAAGAAGCTCATCAGGCTGCAACCCGGCACAAATGGCGCGGTTTCGGACAACACATTGCGAACAGTCTTTCATATATTTGAGGTAGTGGCGAACGCGCGTCTCCGCAACAGCGGTAGTATGATCAGAAAGAGGCTTCGACTTGCAACGCGGTCATTATCAAGATCAACATCCGTTGAGAAACTCACACTAAGCCTGTCCTGAGCTTGTCGAAGGGGTCTCATCTGAACGCCTTACGCCGCGTCGAGCAGCACCAATTCCCGGTCTGCCGGACAACTGCATGGGATGGGTGACGCCTGCAACGCGGGGATCGGGTCAATCATAGGCTGATTGGGCACGGGGGGACGTGAAAAAACGGCGGATTTCTCAACAAGTATAGGCGTTGTCTTATAGACTGTCATTGCGAGCGAAGCGCGGCAATCCAGTAGCGATGGCGGGACTGGATTGCCGCGCTTTGCTCGCAATGACGATTCATAAGTCTCGACTTGAGCCGCGAGCGGATCAGGGTGGGCTGCGAGGAACGCGGCAATCGCTTCAGCCTTGCCGCCGTCAAGTACGAGCGTGAGAAACGCCTCAAACGCCGCGCCGATGCTGCGCGCCACCGCTATCGCGCGGTCATCAAGTGCGGCTGCGCGCTTATCGAGGCGGCCCAGCACCGCCATTGATAAATTGCCGTTGAGCGCACGGCGAAAGCTGGTGCCCTCAATCCGTTCAGTCACACTTTCAACGCCCGAGAT
Source organism: Sphingomonadales bacterium (assembly GCA_043747445.1). Taxonomy (GTDB): domain Bacteria; phylum Pseudomonadota; class Alphaproteobacteria; order Sphingomonadales; family Sphingomonadaceae; genus Aquisediminimonas. The sequence goes on along the minus strand of JAYTPB010000094.1, from coordinate 20,114 downwards.
TGCGGCCTCAAGCAGTACGTCCTCTAGCCGGTCGCGCGCAAGCAAATGCGCCGCCTGCCAACCAAGTGCAAACGCAGCCCCGCGCGGTTCACGCCGCAGCGCATAGGCCGAGGCAACACTCATTTCGGCAAACGCGCAGGCTTGGCTCACCAGCCCCGTCTCCGACAGCGTCATCAAGAACGCGGCCTGCCGTTCATACGTCCACCCATCAACGCGCGGGGCATCAGTGCGATAATCAGCGGCGGGTGTGCAGGGGGTAGAGGACATGGGGGAGGTTCCTTTTGGTTGGGTTTTGCGATAGGATATTTCCTAGCGTAAATTGAGAACAAAAGCAATACAGGTTTGGAGCCGCGCGATATTGACTCTGCAACAGTGACAAGTCATACTTATGGTATGAAAATTGCGATCTCGCTTCCTGATGATGTCTTTGCCGAGGGTGAGGCTTTGGCGCGGTCGCTCAAAACCTCGCGGAGCCAGCTTTATGCGCGCGCGCTGCGCGAATTTGCGTCGCGGCAAAATCCTGACGGACTGACTGAGGCGGTGAACGCGGCACTCGCTGAGGCTGGCGAGGAGGGCGCAGCTTTCAACCGCGCCGCCGCTCGCCGCGCCTTTGCCGCGACCGAGTGGTAAGGTCAGCGCCTTGCAAGACCCAATAAGGCAGGGCGATATCCTCTGGGCAGACCTTGGCGAGCCGCGCGGCTCCGAACCCGGCTATCGCCGCCCCGTGCTGGTGATACAGGCCGACGCCATCAACCGCAGCCGCATCGCCACGATCATCTGCGTGCCGCTGACCAGCAATGTGAAACTCGCGCAGATGCCCGGCAATGTGCTGCTGAAAGCGGCGGACACTGGGCTGGATCGGGACTCAGTCGCCAATGTTACACTGATCACCACCATTGACCGCGCGAGTCTTGACGAATGGGCGGGGGCGGTCCCTGAACGGCGGTTGCAGCAGGTGTTTGAAGGGCTGGATTTGGTGATGGGGCGCTAGGGTGCAAAGTACGGCATATCTAAACATGCTGTCACCCTGAACTCGTTTCAGGGTCTATCTCTCAACAGGGGAAGGCGGGATTTGTGGAGCGATGGATGCTGAAACAAGTTCAGCATGACGGAGCATATCCATGTCCGCAGGGCGCGCGATGAAGCTAAATTCTGGCCTTTGCCAAGCGTGGCACTCGCCTATAATGATGGTTTCGACGCGCGGACGCTTAACCGCGTGCAGCGTCTTGTTGAAGAACATCGCGATCAGCTTGAAGGAGCTTAGAATGACTATTTCGCCTAAATCCCTGCGCTTTGACGATGATTGCATGTGGGTTGAGCTTGATGATGGCCGCACGCTGGGCATTCCGCTCGCATGGTTTCCCCGTCTGCTCCACGCCACCAAGGCGCAGCGCGAGGATTATGAACTCAGCAGGCGGGGGATGTGCTGGGACGCGCTAGACGAAGATATTTCAGTCGCGGGGCTTCTGGCGGGTCAGGGCGATTTGACGCATCCGGGGAAGATCGCGGCTTGAGTTTTAACATTGTAAACTATCCCCTTGCTAGGTATTAAATTTTTTCAAAATTACAGTCGGGGGAAGGGAAATGAAAACTCAAGATTTGTTGACTCGATCTTTTTTGACCAGTGTGCTTTTATGGGTTGCCGTATCAATTTTTGGATCAACAGAAGGAGGTTTTGCGCTATCAAATTTAATGTTTATTATTAGTACAATATTATATTTTGTAACAGCTATATATATTGTATTTTTGTCTGACACCATAACAGAATACAGTGGAAAATTTGGTATTTTTTCTGTTGCTTTATTTGGATCATTTGCGGCGTGTGGCATTTTTGGGCATTTATATAGTGATGATTTTTTAAGCCTTATGTGGAAAGTGTCGATCGCAGGCTGTTTTTTTTCATTTTTCATTGCTGCGGCATGTCTAATTTGGAAAGTTTAGGCCTTCGGGAAATTATCTCATTACTTTCCTTTGCTACTCGCCCTAAACCCGCGCCGCCTTCCGCAGTGCCTCATTGACCCGCGCCTGCCAGCCCGGCCCGGTGGCTTTGAAGCTGTCGATCACATCCTGATCAAGGCGGAGCGAGACATGCCGTTTGGTTTGCGCGAGTTTGGGCCGCCCGCGTCGGACAAGCGTTTTGCCGTCATAGGCGTCGGCTTCGTTCGCCCACGCCTCAGTCAGCTTAGGCGCGTCATCGGGATCGTGCCAATTCTCGTCGGTAGATTTCGCGTTCTTCATCATCTGCCATCCTCATTGAGATTACGCGAACCGCGTCACCTCTTTGCGTCCACACACATACAACGGGCCGATCATTAAGAGCGCCGAGCATAATATTACGCACTTCGCCATAATCGAACCGGTCGTCGCTGCGAACAAGATAAAAGCCTTCAAAAACTTCAATAATTGATTCAAAATCAAGACCACGTGTTTCGAGTGTCCGCGCCCTCTTTTCTGGATCATATTCAATCTTCATATTGCGACATCCGGTTATTATGCCGAACATCGTTCACCAAATCGTGGCTCAGCGCAACTGCCGAAACCATGTTTTAATGTAGCACATTTATTCTGAGTGTGCAATGTCTCCCCCCGAATACGTATACACCGCGCATTCCTCTCCAGCGCCTGCTAACGCCTGCCAAATCGACAGCTTGTATTTCTGCAATCGATTGCGTAAATAATTTTATGACGCTAACCGTGGTTGACGCTACGGCTTTATCAGGCGATTAAATGGTTATGTCCTCCTCACAAACGCTTCTTCTGTTCGGTGCCACTGGTGATCTTGCCAAGAGGATGCTGCTGCCTTCGCTCTATGGCCTTGATGTGGATGGTTTGCTGCCGCCCGCGATCCGCATTGTCGGCACGGCGCGCTCGGCGATGTCGGGGGCGGAGTACCGTGCGATGGTGGGGGAGGCGCTGACGCACTATCTCGACGAGGATCGCTTAAAGCCGGATCAGCTTGAGCGATTTCTCGCGCGGATTGATTATGTCGGCGTTGATGCGAGCGATCCGGCGCAGTTTGCCGCACTTGCGGACGTTGTGGGTGACCCTTCGGCGGGGCTTTCGATTTTCCTTTCGACCGCGCCCTCGCTGTTCGGGACGACGATAGCTGGATTGCAGGCGGCGGGGCTTGCCGGGGAGAGTGTGCGGATTGGGCTTGAAAAACCGCTTGGTTATGATCTTGCCTCAAGCTGCACGATCAATGATGCGGTGGCGAGTGCCTTTCCTGAGGGGCGAACGTTTCGGATTGACCATTATCTGGGTAAGGAAACGGTGCAAAACCTGCTCGCGCTGCGCTTTGGCAATGCGCTGTTTGAGCCGCTGTGGAATGCCGCAGGGATTGATCATGTTCAGATCAGCGTCGCCGAAACGGTGGGGCTTGAGGGGCGGATTGGCTTTTATAATGAGGCCGGGGCAATCCGCGACATGGTGCAAAACCATATGCTGCAACTGCTCGCGCTCGTCGCGATGGAGCCGCCCGCGACGTTTGAGGCAAAGGCAGTACGCGATGAAAAGGTGAAGGTACTCCGCTCGCTCCGCCCGATCACGCTCGAGAGCGTGGCCGCGCATACGGTGACGGGGCAATACGGCGCGGGGGCAATCGACGGAGCATCAGTCGCGGGCTATCTTGATGAGCTTGGCAAAGCATCGGATACTGAAACCTTCGTGGCGATTAAGGCGCATGTTGATAATTGGCGCTGGAAAAACGTGCCTTTCTATCTGCGCACGGGCAAGCGGCTGCCGACGCGCAAGTCAGAAATCTTCATTCAGTTCAAACCTGTGCCGCATAATATCTTTGCTGGGCGCGGAGCCGATGCGCTGCCCAACAAGCTGGTGATTAGTTTGCAACCCGATGAGAATATCCGGCTGAAACTGATGTCAAAAGAGCCAGGGCTTGATCGGCAGGGGATACGCTTGCGCGAAGTGCCGCTTGATATCTCAATGCCCAATGCCTTTGCCGATACGCGGCGGCGGATTGCCTATGAACGGCTGCTGCTTGATCTGATTGAGGGTGATCCAACATTGTTCGTAAGGCGCGATGAGGTTGAGGCGCAGTGGCAGTGGATTGACGCGATCCGCGACGGCTGGGCAGCGGCGGGGATCAAGCCAAAGCCCTATACGGCAGGCACGTGGGGGCCGTCGGCGGCAATTGCGCTTACCGAACGAGATGGGATTAGCTGGCATGAGTGAGTTGCACCCCACCCTCGTTCGCGTCACCCAGCGCATCACCGAACGCAGCAAGCCGACGCGCGGTGCCTATCTTGATCTGATTGCGCGCGCGCGTGATGCGGGGATCAACCGTAGCGCGCTTTCCTGCGGCAATCTCGCGCACGCCTTCGCTGCATCAGGCGAGGACAAGCCTACGATCCGGGGTGGCAAGGCGATCAATATCGGCATCGTCAGCGCGTTTAATGACATGCTTTCGGCGCATCAGCCTTATGGGCGCTACCCCGAGCAGATGAAGCTGTTCGCGCGCGAGATCGGCGCGACGGCGCAGGTTGCGGGCGGGGTTCCGGCGATGTGTGACGGCGTGACGCAGGGGCAGGTCGGCATGGAGCTTTCGCTGTTCAGCCGCGATGTTATTGCGCTTTCCACCGCCGTCTCGCTGAGCCATGCGATGTATGAGGGCGTGGCGATGCTTGGTATTTGTGACAAGATCGTGCCGGGTTTGCTGATCGGCGGGCTGCGTTTTGGCCATTTGCCAACGATTTTCGTGCCCGCCGGGCCGATGCCATCGGGGCTCGCCAATAAGGAAAAGGTGCGCATCCGCCAGCTTTATGCCGAAGGGAAGGCGAGCCGCGCGGATTTGCTTGAGGCGGAATCGGCGTCGTACCACGGGGCGGGCACGTGCACATTCTATGGCACGGCCAATTCAAACCAAATGCTGATGGAGGTGATGGGGCTGCATGTGCCGGGCAGCGCGTTCATCAATCCGGGAACGAAGCTGCGCACTGCGCTCACGCGGGCGGCGACGCACCGGCTGGCCGAGATCAGCCTTGGCAGCGATGATTACCGCCCCTTGGGGCTTTGCGTTGATGAGAAAGCGATTGTGAACGCGTGCGTCGGGTTGCTCGCGACGGGCGGATCGACCAATCACGCGATCCATATCCCCGCGATTGCGCGTGCGGCGGGGATCATCATCGATTGGGAGGATATTGATCAGTTATCAGGCGTCGTCCCGCTGATTGCGCGGGTCTATCCCAACGGTGCGGGCGATGTAAACCATTTCCACGCGGCAGGCGGGATTGGCTACACAATCGCGACGCTGCTTGAGGCGGGGCTGCTCCACCGCGATATCATGACGGTCGGCACGGGTGATCTCTCCGAATATAGCAAGGAACCCGCGCTTGAGGATGATACGCTGGTGTGGCGCGATGCCCCGACCGCAAGCCTTGATGAAACGATGCTGCGCCCCGCGAGCAATCCGTTCCAGCCTGATGGTGGAATGCGGCTGGTGACGGGCAATCTCGGGCGCGGAACATTCAAGACGAGCGCGGTTGATCCGTCGCGCTGGACAGTCGAGGCACCTGTCGCAATCTTTGGCGATCAGGATGACGCAGTGGCTGCGTTCAAGGCGGGCGATCTTAACCGCGATGTCATCGTCGTGATCCGCTTCCAAGGGCCGCGCGCCAACGGGATGCCTGAACTGCACAAGCTGATGCCCTCGCTCGGCGTGCTTCAGGACAAGGGTTTCAAGGTTGCGCTTGTGACTGACGGTCGGCTTTCAGGCGCGAGCGGGAAGGTGCCAGCCGCAATCCATGTTGTTCCCGAAGCGCTTGGCGGCGGGCCGCTTGCGCGTCTTCAGGACGGCGATGTGATCCGCCTTTGCGGGCATGATGGGCATTTGAATGTGCTGGTTCCGGCAGATGAATGGGCCGCGCGTCCAGCGGCAGAAACGCCCGCACAAGCGGTTGGCATTGGTCGTGAATTGTTCGCGATGATGCGGCACGGCGCGGATGATGCCGAAAAAGGCGCGTCGGCGATGCTGGCAGCGGCTGGGCTGTGATTAACCTCCGTCATTGCGAGCGAAGCGCGGCAATCCAGTTGCAACGGTCGCTACTGGATTGCCGCGCTTCGCTCGCAATGACGATTCAAATGAATGTGATCTCACGTTAATGGAAATCGTTGCGGTTGATATCGGCGGCACTCATGCCCGCTTTGCGCTCGCCGAAGTCAGTGAGGGCAGGGTGCATTCACTGTCCGAACCCGTGACGCTCAAAACCGCCGAACATGCCAGTTTCCAAACCGCTTGGGAGGATTTTGCTGCGCAAACCGGGCGCGCTTTGCCGCGCGCGGCGGGGATCGCGATTGCCTGCCCGGTGGGCGGTGAGGTGCTCAAGCTTACGAACAATCCTTGGATCATCCGCCCGGCAATGATCCCGGAAAAAATGCAGGTTGACCGCTTCAGCCTCGTCAATGATTTTAACGCCGTCGGCCACGCGGTTGCGCAGTTGCCGGTCGATCAGTTTCGCCATCTCTGCGGCCCGGATAAGCCGCTCCCCGAGAGTGGCACGATCAGCATAGTTGGCCCCGGCACAGGGCTCGGTGTGGCGCATGTGCTGCGCGTGGGCGGCGATTATCACGTCAACCCAACCGAGGGCGGGCACATCGATTTCGCGCCGCTTGATGCACTTGAAGATGCGATCCTGACGCGGTTGCGCGCGCGGTACCGCCGGGTGTCGGTTGAGCGTGTTGTTGCGGGGCCGGGGCTTCGCGAGATATATGAAGCGCTGGCGGCGATTGAGGGCAAAGCGGTGCAGTCGCTTGACGATAAGACGCTGTGGACGCTCGCGCAAAGCGGTGAGGATAGCCTCGCCACCGCTGCGCTTGACCGTTTCTGCATGACACTTGGCAGCGTTGCTGGCGATATCGCGCTGGCGCAAGGCGCGTCGGCGGTCGTGATCGCGGGCGGGCTTGGTTTGCGCATTGCCGAGATACTCGCCAAATCGGGTTTTGCAGGGCGCTTTGCCGCCAAGGGCCGGTTTGAGGCGATGATGGCCGCAATGCCCGTCAAACTGATTACCCATCCGCAGCCGGGCCTGTTCGGCGCGGCGGCAGCCTACGCCAAGGAGCATCTTTCATGACCGACCCATCCGCCGTGATGAAGCTTGCGCCAGTTGTCCCAGTGCTGGTGATTGAAGACGCGGCGCACGCCCGACCTATTGCTGAGGCGCTGGTGGCGGGCGGCCTTTTCGCGTTGGAGGTCACCTTGCGCACGGCGGCGGCACTTGAGGTGATTGCCGAAATGGCCAAGGTTGAGGGCGCTGTGGTGGGTGCGGGCACTGTTCTTAATGAGGCTGATTTGCGCGCAAGCCTTGACGCGGGCGCGCAGTTTATAGTCTCGCCGGGCTTTACTGAACCACTTGGCAAAGCCGCGATTGCGAGCGGAATCCCCTTCCTCCCCGGCATCGCCAATGCGGGTGATATCATGCGCGGGCTTGATCTGGGGCTGACCCATTTCAAATTTTTTCCAGCCGAAGCTTCGGGTGGGATCAAGGCGCTCAAGGCGATCACCGGGCCGTTCGGCCAATGCAAATTCTGCCCCACCGGCGGGATTACACAGGCGAGCGCGCCCGATTGGCTCGCGCTCGACGCCGTGCTGTGCGTTGGGGGAAGCTGGATCGTGCCAGCAGGTGCGCCTGACGTTGCGGCAATTACCGCCGCCGCGCGTCTTGCCGCTCAGCTATGAGCGCCGCCAAAAGCGCGCGCGTGGATTTGCGCTACCTTGGCCGCTTGCTCGGCGACGTCATCCGCGAACAAGACGGTGAGGCAGTGTTTGACCGGATTGAGGGTGCGCGCGCGGCCTCTGTCGCATCGCACCGCGCGCCGAGTGTCGAGGCGTCGGCATTGCTGGCAGAGCGGCTGCAAAGCCTTGATCTTGACGATACGATCCGCTTCGTGCGCGGCTTCCTGCTTTTTTCGTTGCTCGCCAATCTCGCCGAGGATCGCAATGCCGCCCCGCTCGTGAATAGCGAGACGCAATTGGTGGGCGCGGTTGCAGCGCTTGAGGCGTCGGGCATCAAGAAGGATGCGATTCAAGCGTTGTTTGCGGATTCGCTCATTGTGCCTGTGCTGACCGCGCACCCGACTGAGGTACGCCGCAAGAGCATGATTGACCGAGAGGCGGCGATTACAGCGCTAATGGCAAGTCGTGATGACGGTGATGCAATGGCCGAAGACGCACTGATCCGCCAGATCACGATCCTGTGGCAAACGCGCCCGCTGCGCTCAGTCAAACCCATTGTTGAGGATGAGATTGATTCAGCGCTCTCCTATTTTGCGAAGAGCTTTATCCCTGCTTTGCCAAGGCTTTACGCACGGTGGGAGGCCGCCGTTGGCGGGCCAGTCGCGCCGTTTATTAAGCCGGGCACATGGATCGGCGGAGACCGTGACGGTAATCCAAACGTCAACGCGACAACGCTTGAAACTGCGCTGCGGCGGCAGGCGCGCTATGCGCTCAAGCATTATTTGACTGAAATCGATGCGCTTGGCGCTGAACTAGCAATTTCGACCAGCCTTGCCGAGGTTTCACCTGAACTTGCGGCCCTTGCGGAACGCTCAGGCGACGTTGCGGCATCGCGCAGTGATGAGCCGTATCGTCGCGCCTTTTCGGGCATTTATGCGCGGACGGCGGCAAGCTTTACTGTGCTGACCGGCCATCCCGTTGTTCCCGTGGCACTGGTACCGGGGGAGGTTTACCCCGATGGTCGCGCGCTCGCAACTGATTTGCGGATTGTTGCGGCCTCGCTTGAAGCGCACGGCGGCAAGGCGATGCGCGCGGGGCGGCTCGATAATCTGATCAGTGCGGTGGAGAGTTTTGGCTTTCATCTGGCAACGCTTGATCTGCGCCAGAATGCCGATGTTCATGCGCGGGTGATTGCCGAATTGCTCGCAAATGCGGGGGTCTGTGCTGACTATGACGCGCTTGAGGAGTGGGAGCGAATTGATTTGCTGGGGCGGGAGCTTTCGCAAAACCGCCTGCTGATGAACCCGTTCTCGGCCTATACGGATGAGGCGCAGAGCGAGTTCGCGATCCTGCGCGCGGCGGCAAGCGCGCATAAGCGTTTCGGCCCCGATGTGATCCGTGCCTATATTGTTTCGAAAACGAGCGGGGTTTCAAACCTGCTTGAGGTCTATGTCCTCCTCAAGGAAGTCGGCCTGTATGTGCCCGGCGATCCGCCAAGTTGCGAGATTATGGCGGTGCCGCTGTTTGAAACGATACAGGATTTGGAGGCCGCACCCGCTGTAATGGCCGAATATCTTGATCGGCCAAAGGCGGCGGCACTCGCTGCGCAGCGTGGTCATCAGGAAGTGATGATCGGCTATTCGGACAGCAATAAGGACGGCGGATACCTAACCTCAAACTGGTCGCTTCATGAAGGTGCGGTGGCGCTGGTGCGGGTGTTCAAGGCGCGTGGTATCAAGCTGCAACTGTTCCACGGGCGCGGTGGTGCCGTTGGGCGCGGCGGTGGCTCGGCGTTTGAGGCGATCCGCGCGCAGCCGCCGGGTTCGGTTGGCGGGCGCATCCGCATCACTGAACAGGGTGAGGTCATCGCCTCAAAATACGGCAGCCCAGCGCTTGCCGAGGCGAGCCTTGAGACAATGAGTGCGGCGACGATGCTGGCGAGCCTAGCGCCGACGTGGCTTGACGACCGCGAATTTGCGCGGTTTCGCAGCGCAATGGCAGGGATCAGCAAGGCCGCCTCAACCGCTTATCGCGATCTGGTTTACGGCACTGAGGGCTTCAACCAATTTTTCCGCGCGCTGACCCCGATTACTGAAATTGCCGAACTCAAAATCGGATCGCGGCCCGCATCGCGCACCAAGTCTGACCGGATTGAGGATTTGCGCGCAATTCCGTGGGTGTTCAGTTGGGCGCAGGCGCGGGTGATGCTGCCCGGATGGTACGGCACTGGCGCTGCGCTCGCCGCGTTTGAGGATCGCGGTTTGCTCGCCGAAATGGTTGAGGGCTGGCCCTTCCTCCACGCGACGCTTTCGAATTTGGAGATGGTGCTGGCCAAATCAGACATGGCGATTGCTGCTAATTACGCGGGTCTTGTGGCCGATGTGGCACTGCGTGACCGCATCTTTGGCCGGATCAGCGATGGCTGGCACCAAACGCGCGATCAGCTTTTGACACTTACGGGGCAGGCCAACCTGCTTGATCATCAGCCCGCGCTGCAACACTCAGTGCGGACGCGGCTGCCCTATGTTGATCCGCTCAATGCGCTCCAGATTGATCTGATCCGGCGGCGGCGCGCAGGCGAGGATGACCCCCGCATCGCTGAGGGCATTCACCTGACGATCAACGGCATCGCGGCGGGGCTTCGGAACAGCGGATAAAAAAAGGGGCGGTGGTGGCCGCCCCTTCTTTTTGAATTTGCAATCGCGACAATTAGAATTTGAAGCGACCAGTTATGCCGTAGGTACGTGGCGGACTAGGGTAGCCTGACAGGCTGCCCGGCTGTGCAACCGATGGGAAGATGACGGGATTGAACTTTGGTTCGGTCAGGTTGCGACCAAAAACGGTAAGCTCAAGTCCTTCAACAGGTACGAATGTGATTGAGGCATTAAGCGTTTCAGGATCAGCCTTGAAAGGAAGGCCAAGTGCAATCTGGAATGCACTGCTATAATCATAATCCACATGGAATATGGCTTTTTTGTCGCCGCCCAAATTCTGTGTGTAAGTCCCGCCAACCGCGATCGAGTAAGTCGAGATGCCGCTTGGGCGCACACCAGATAAATTGGTACGAACAACGCTGTTGGTCGCCGGATTGAAAGCCGAACCTCCGGTAAATTTATCAAATTTAGGCCGAAGATAAGTCAAAGCGGCAGTGAAATTCAATGCTTTGATTGGCGTTATGCTGGCATCAAGCTCGAACCCTTTGGTCGTCTGCTTTTCAGCATTGCCAAGCACAAAGCCCGCGCCCTGAAAGACGTTGCTTTGGAAGCCTTTCAACTCTTGCTGGAAAATCGCCAAATTGAATGCGAAGCCGGGAAGATTGCCTTTAATACCAATTTCATAATTGGTTGCCTCTTCGGGGCCAGCAAAACGCGTGCCTGCGGTTAGGTTGGTTAGTGCCAAGCCTGCGGTACGAATTGGTGATGGTGCTGGATTCGTCACAGGCGAACCAGGGATGAAATTGGCCGCCGTTGGCCGCGAATCCCGCGACAGATTGAACGAACTGGCTTTGAACCCAGTTGCGTAAGTCGCATAAGTGTTGAACCTTGGGCTTATTTTATAGGCAATACGTAGCGTGTAGGAGAGATCCTTATCATGCGTCTTGCCGCTTTCGACCGCGTTGGGGAAGTTCAAGAACGGCGGTAGGAACTGCAGGCCTTGAAGCGCAAGCAGCGGATTAACAGCCGGGTTGTTTGCATTGGCAGTGGCAAACGCCGAAACCGCTGTGTTAATCTGACCGAAGATTGCGGGTTGTGCCTGTGCAAAGCCAGCGACTTCGGCAGCTGATGCCGCACGCCCGAGCATGAGTGCATTGCCCACCTGCTGCGAAATGCCCGTGCTGCGCACGACCCCAGACCCGATTGCAACAAGATCCAACGCAGAAAACGCATCTGTGCTCACGCTATTTGAACGTACTTTCTTCCGGTCGTCGGTGTAGTTAAAGCCAGCCGTCAGTGTGACTTTATCGCCGAGTTCGAAATCGACTTGGCCGAAGATTGAAGCAGAGCGATCCTTAAACTTGAAACGGTCAAACGCGCCTTGTCCAACCGCGCCAAAAGTGCCCGCTGGAAGATTAAGAATTGTGCGTTCGAGCGTTGTTACGCCACCGCCACTGAGAAGATCAGTATACCCCCGGAAATTGCGCCCAAAAGTCAGGTCATTCGCGAAATCGATTTTTTCATTGAAATAATAACCGCCGAGCAGGAAGTTCGCCGGCCCCTCAAAATCTGATGCAATCCGCAATTCCTGCGTGTATGTATCAATGTTTGTATTAGCCAGATTGGAGCCGATAAGATCAGCACTTGTAAAATCTGAATCTTGGTTGGTTGTGACTTCTACGCCGCGATAGGCACTAATGCTTGTAAGCGCAAGCGTATCAGAGATATTGTAATTAATTTGGGCCGATCCGCCGTAGTTGTCGATCTTGTTGACTGATTCAAGGTTGCCAAAACTATCGTAGGAAAAACGCTGGTTTGAATTCACGCGTCCACCAAGCGCGCGGACAGCATTTCCGGTGGGGCCATCAACGATATTAACAACTGTGCAGCACACTTCATCAATATTGTCATAGTCTGCAATAAGGCGAATTTTCAGATCCGAGCTTGGCTCAAACAGCAATTGACCGCGAAAGCCGTAACGATTGCGATCATTGGTTTCAGTGTTTAGGTTCAAATCGCGGCCATAGCCATCACGTTTGTTATAGTTACCAGCAATGCTGTACGCGAGCGTTTCAGTGATCGGCCCGGTGATATCGCCCTTGAGGATGATTGCGTTGCGATTGCCATAGCTGGCCTCAAGCGTGCCGCCAAATTCAGATTTGGGTTCAGCGGTCACGAGGCTGATAATACCAGCAGAAGCGTTTTTGCCGAATAAAGTCGATTGCGGCCCGCGCAATACTTCGATCCGGTTAATGTTGGGAAGATCGCCAATTTGCGCAGCTGAACGTGAGCGGTAGACACCGTCGATGAACACGCCGACCGAAGGCTCGATCCCGGCGTTGTTGGCGCCGTTACCAAAACCGCGAATGATGAAATTGGTGTTGGCAGAGCTTTGTAGCTGACCAACTTTGAGCGAAGGCACCAGCGTTTGAAGATCGATAAGATCGCGGATCTGCGATTGCTCAATTTGCGCCCTGCTGGCTACCGCAACCGAAATTGGCGTGTCTTGCAGCGTTTGTTCGCGCTTACTCGCCGTGACGATGATTTCCTCGGATTCAGCAGATTCATCTTCGGCTTGCGGCTCGGCTTGTGCGGGGGCGGTCTGGCCAAATGCCGGACTAGTAACCAAAAGTGCGATGGCGGTGGCACCCAGCAGGTTAAGCTTTTTCATGTAATATCTCCCATGTTTCGCCATCTAATTGACGCAGGTGGCGCTTGCTTCGCCGCTTTTGCGATGACTTGACTTGAAGGTCAATGGCAGAGGTTGGTTACAAGAGAGTGTCAATGTCGATTACGCGAAAATGATGCAAAAAGGGCGCAGTCGAGAGGATCGACCGCGCCCCTTTGGCATTATTCTGCTTAAATAATCAGAATTTGCTTCTGACGGTCACGCCGTAAGTGCGCGGCTCTTGGTTGAACACACCGCGTGCAACCCCTTGTGCTCCTGTGCCGAGCGCTGGATTGTTACGGAGGAAATCACCGCCGCGCAGAGGGATGTCGAACGTGACGTTGCGGGTTTGCACGTCAAAGATGTTGTTTCCGAAGACTTCAATCCGCCATGCGCCATTTTGCGCGCCTAGTCCGGCACGCAAATTGATTTTCGCATTGCCGTCCTGGATGTCGAACGGATTTTTGATGTTCGTGCCAACGCGGACGGCTTGGGTTGAGGTGCGGCGGTCTGATTCAAGCCGGATCGAACCATTGAGGCCGAAATTCAGGTTTGAACCAATATCACGGTCATAATTAAAGCCAGCAATCGCGACAACCTCTGGCGCGTTGGTCAAGCTATTGCCGCACAGCGATGTAACCTGTGGTGATACGGCTGTGCCGGCGCATTTCTTGGGATAACGCGCATCGCTGTAGGTAAAGGCGCCATTGAACGTTAATTCGCGGCTCAGCTTTGCAGTGAGTTCAAGCTCAGCCCCGGTTGCTTTCGCCTTGTCAACGTTGAACGTTACGAATTGAACCCCGGTAAATTCAAGCACCTGGAAATCGCTCAGATCATTGTGGAAGATTGCCAAGTTTGCGGTCAGCGCATTGTTCAGGAATTTGGTTTTGAGGCCAAATTCATACGTGTTGACCTTTTCCGATTTGAAGCGCGGATCCGCACCACCTGCAGCAGCGGTTGGATCAAGATTGAACCCACCTGCTTTATAACCGTGTGTGTAGCTCAAATAAGTGTTGATATTTTCGCGTGGCTGCCAAGTCAGCTTGCCGGTGTAAATGAGTTCATTGTCCTTGAACACGCGGTTAAATGGCACTGGTGTTGGCGCGAGTGCGGCTGTATTAGGCCCAAGGATGTTGGCCTGCACCGCAAATGGGAAGCAAGTCAGGCCGACTGCGAGGGGCTTGAGTGGTAGCAGGCCTGCAAGTGGCCCAGCCAGCGGGTTTGCCAAGACGGCCAAACAGGCCGGGGAGTTCGCAGCGAGCTGGTTAAAGCTGCCTTTTTTGCGGTCATCAGAATAGCGCAGGCCCGCATTGATCGAGAAATTATCGGTAATCTTGAATGTTTCATTGGTGAAGAATGAAATGTTACGACCATTTTGACGGAAACCGTTGCTTGCAAAATTGCCTGCGGCGCTAACGCCACTTGCAAAAATGTTTTGCGCAGGATTTGAACCCGGCGCGCCAAGCGCAATCAGATTGACGCTGATCGCCCGCTGAAAATCAGTGCCAAGAGTAAGCGTTTGAACTTCGCTGATCCGCTCATCGCTGTAATAAACGCCGAACAAATACTGGAGTTTTTCTTCAAGCGCTTCACCCGAAATGCGAACTTCTTGGTTAAAGGTTTTGATTTTGGTAAAACTTGGAATTGCGTTCGCAGCGCCTGTGGTTCCAGTTGACGTCGAAAATACATTTAGTGTGTTAAAATCGGTTTCTTGAACCGATGCTGCACGCGAGATGCGATAGCCAGTAATTGACACAAGATCGGCATTGCCAAGTTTGGCATTGATTTCAGCCGAACCGCCACCTTGCTCAATCCTGTCGCGGAATTGTTGGCCATTGCTGCGACGGTTTTGCGCAGCAGCGACGCCTGAAACTGGAATACCACCGTTTTGCGGCAAGCCAGCAGCCAAGAAGATATTGGCCGCGACAATGCTCGATTCCTGAATGACAGGCGCATCGCAGCATTTCTCGTTCGATTTTTGATAATCTGCAATCAAGCGCAGATTGAAATCAGAGCTTGGTTCATAATAAAGTTGGCCGCGCACGATATAGCGGTTGCGGTCATTGCTTTCAGCGCCCGTCACGCTGCGGGTAAACCCATCTTGATTGCGATAGGCACCCGAAAGCCTTACACCAAGCTTGCCGTCGATCAGAGGGGCCGAAATCCCACCCTGAAGATTGATCAGGTCATAATTTCCGTATGTGCCATTGGCAAAGCCCTCAAATTTATTGAGGTTGGGCTTGGCGGTTTTGATGTTGAGCGCGCCAGCCGAAGTGTTGCGGCCAAAAAGCGTGCCCTGTGGGCCACGCAGCAGTTCAACTTGGCTCACGTCAAGCAAATCGCCAAGCGCGATGCCGGGGCGGCTCAAATAAACGCCGTCAAGGAAGATGCCGACGGCGCTTTCAAGCCCAGTGTTGTTGCCCGTCGTGCCGACGCCGCGCACGCGCAGTGTCGTGCCGCCGCTTTCGGTTTGCGTGCTGTTCAGATTGAAACTTGTCGAAACGCTATCAAGTGAGCGGATATCGCGCACGCCAGCTTTTTCGAGCGACTCTGTGTTGAAGGCCGAAACGGCGATTGGAACTTCTTGCAGATTTTCGCTGCGCAGCGTTGCCGTCACGATGATTTCATCGGCAGCAACATCTTCTTCTGCGTCTTGGGCTACCTGCGGCGCAGCTTCGGTGCTTTGCGCGTAGGCAGGCGCTGCCGCAAAAAGAGCAATTGCTGTTGCACTTAAGAGTTCAAATTTCTTCATGGTCTTCCGTCTCCCGATTTATCCACACTTTGGTGGGTGTGCGTCTTTTGCGCTGTAATCCTTACGACTTTGCTGCGCCTAACCGCGCGCGTCAACGCCAAATTTTGGCGTAAAGCCTGTATTCTCAGGCAAGTTTTTATTTGATACTGAATATAACACGGCTATCCGTAGCGTAATTTAGGTTTACAGCGGTTGCTGTTGCAATATTGCATCACAGTTTTGGGAATTACGCTGGTTTTGCAGCGTGGAAGCGAGTATTATACGGTATGGCTGATTTTGATAATGTGCCCGACCCAGAGTCTGGAAAAATTCCTGTTCCTGCTGAAGTCGAAGAGGCAGTCCGCACACTGATATCATGGACAGGCGATGATCCAACGCGTGAAGGCTTGCTGGACACGCCAAAACGCGTCGCGCGGGCGTGGCGCGAATATTGCGAAGGCAATGGCAAAGATCCGTCCTATCACCTCTCGCGCACCTTTCAGGAGGTCGGCGGCTATGATGAGCTTGTCCTGCTGAAAGGGATACCGTTCCAGTCACACTGTGAACATCATATGGCGCCGATCACGGGGACGGCGAGCATCGCTTACATGCCCAAAGACCGCGTTGTCGGCATATCTAAGCTCGCCCGCGTGCTCGAAGGCTATGCCCGGCGGTTGCAGGTGCAGGAACGGCTGACCGCGCAAGTCGCACAGTGCATTTGGGATAATCTTCATCCGCAGGGCGTTGCTGTCGTGATCGAAGCGCAGCACGGCTGCATGACCGGGCGCGGCGTGCGCACCCACGGCGTCGGGATGACGACGTCACGTCTGCTCGGCTGCTTCCTTGATGATCATCGCAGTCGCAAGGAAGTGATGAGCCTGATGGGCTATTGAACTGGATTGTCATTGCGAAGATCGTCATTGCGAGCGAAGCGCGGCAATCCAGTAGCGACGGTTGAACTGGATTGCTTCGCTTTGCTCGCAATGACGATTAAATCAAGCTTGTGGTGCTGCGTCCGCCGCACCGGCTTCGGCAGCCATTTCAACCGCGATTTCGCCGGGTTCAGCATTAGGATCATAATCCTCAGTGAAGCCCGCCGTATCCTTTTCGAACATATCGGTCATCACGTTAACGCCTTGCGACTGAAGATCAGCCTCTTCAGGTGAACGCGCCACGTTGACCTTGACCATCACAATCACTTCGGCGTGGAGCGTTACCTTGACATCATAAATGCCAATCGACTTGATCGGGCGATCAAGCACGACGTGGTTCTTGGCAACTTTGGCACCGTCTGCGGCAAGCGCTTCGGCAATGTCACGCACTGCGACTGAGCCGTAAAGCTGGCCAGTGTTTGAAGCCTGACGGATCAGCGTTACCGATTTGCCCTCAACGCCCTTAGCATCGATTTCGGCTTCGGCGCGGCGCGCGTCGTTGGTGGCAACAATCTGCGCCTTTTGCGCTTCAAACACCTTAAGGTTGGCCGCATTTGAGCGAAGCGCTTTCTTGCGCGGCAAAAGGAAATTGCGCGCAAAACCATTCTTGACGGTGACGACATCACCAATCTTGCCAAGCTTTTCAATGCGTTCGAGAAGGATCACTTCCATGTCAGATACTCCTTCTTACTTCACGAGGTAGGGCAGGAGCCCGATGTGACGCGCACGCTTGATCGCCTGGGCGAGTTCGCGCTGCTTCTTTGCCGAAACCGCCGTAATGCGGCTGGGGACGATCTTGCCACGTTCAGAGACAAAGCCCTGAAGCAAGCGGACATCCTTATAATCGATCTTCGGCGCGTCTTTCGCGGCGAAGGGGCAGCTTTTGCGGCGACGGAAAAATGGACGTGCCATGATTAGTCTCTCCCACCATAATTGTCATCATCACGGCGCGGACGATCATCGCGGTCACGGCGCGGGCGATCCGCACGATCGGCCTTGCGCATCATCACTGATGGGCCGGCTTCGCCCGCATCAACCTTGATTGTCATGTAGCGAATGATGTCTTCGTTGATCTGCGTCTGGCGCTCAAGCTCGGCAACTACCGGGCCGGGCGCGTCAAACTCAAGCATCACATAATGCGCCTTGCGGTTCTTCGCGATCTTGTAAGCAAGGCTGCGAAGCCCCCAGGTTTCAGTCTTGGCGACCTTGCCGCCGCCCGTTTCAATGATTTCCGTGGCGGTTGCCGCCAGCGCATCAACCTGAGCCTGAGCCAGATCCTGACGCGCGAGAAATACATGCTCATATAGAGCCATGTGCGCTTTTCCTTATCCTGCCGATCGCTGATGAAGGCACCGTGCCCACACCCCTCCGGCTTTCGTCGTCCACATAAGTGGAAGCCGGCCATTGGCGGATATGGCGGTGAAAAGCAAGGGGTGTGGGAGGGAGGCTTCTGTGATCGATTTTTTCGATTAAAAGGGACGAAGTTTACACTGTCCATTATCAATGAAACAGGGGGTTTTGGAAAAGGCCAGTGATTGATAAAATCGATTAATCGGGGGGGGATGGGTGTTGTCATAGGCATAGTCATACCAAATCACGAGCCTGTAGGACACAGCTTCTTCGCGCCTTTGCGTCTTAGCGCGAAATAAATCCCAAGCCAGCCATGCGCGGTGAGGTTGGGATCGGTTCACGCGAAGGAATAATTCCTCCCCGAAACGGGGAGGGGAACCGCGCGAAGCGGGGTGGAGGGGCCGCTATCAACGTACGCAAACAGCGGAGGCCTCCTCCCCGCATCAGCCGGCCCCTCCACCAGCTTTGCTGGTCCCCCTCCCGGTTCCGAGGAGGAATTAGCGCCTTGCACCCCGCTTCATATCCACCGATAAAGCGGCGATGGCCCAAATCACGTCGCGCGAAGAATTGGAGGAGTGGCTTAAAGACAAGCCAGCCGATTGGGCGCAAGTGATATTGGTTCGGTTAGCCATGCGCGACTGGCCTAATGTTTTTGACAAAAAGATGCCTGATAGCTGGGTTCAGTACCATTCAATCTCTCTGTTTCAAGCGTTACTAATCTCATGGTCTGCTATAAATATTGCTAGCTCAGATATGCGAAAAGCTATCAGGGTTGCGTCAAACGCGCTAAAAGAGGCTTCTAGGCGAAATTACTACGCACCGACAACGCACGCCTTTTTAGCTATTATGCGGGCGTTTGGCTCAGAACAAACGTACTCGATTTCTGGCATAGAGTATTTTGCTAGTACATCGGATTGGTATAATGCGAGTAGCGATTGTGAAATGCTTGAAGAGTCTCCAAGCGCATCCCGATCTGGTTCGTACTTATTAACATATAGAGAGCTTTGGACTGCACTCGAACCCGATAGTTGGCGTACTGCGTGGCAATCCGCCACCACTCGTCTCCTGACCCTCGACACCACCTACCAAGTTTGGATCGACTGGTACAATCGCCGCATTGAAGGGCATGACGCCGCCTTCGATATCCCTGGCGATACCGACCGCATAGAGGATAAGAAAATCCTCGCCCGCCTCGCCGATGCGACGGATGAGGATTTTTGGAGCAAGGGCGCAACCCACGTTAATACCACGCTCCAAAGCTGGATTGATGAGGCGCGCGAGCGGGTTCGGTCAAGCGAAACCTCCGAAGAACCAACACCCCCCACCTCCGACACCATCCGCGCCGTCGCTGCTGAAATCGCCAGTCCCACAGTTACGCTCACCAACAACAAGCTCGACGTCACCGCCAACACCGCTTTCGACGGCCAAACCGACGCCGCCAATCTTGATGAGGCGATTGCGGTTTTGCGCGCGGTGGTTGCGGCGTTGCTCGGTGGTTTGCCGGGCAATGCGCCGCGCAGTTTTGTCGCGAACCTGACGATCTATGACGGCGAACTGGCCAAGCGCGATGCCAAGCCGTTTCTTGGTGTGCTGGTGCGGATGGAAAAATCGGTGAGTGCCGGGTTCTATGCTGACCCTGAAATGTTTGACGTCAGCGTCACCACGAATTTTGAGAGCTATTTCGACGCGCACCTCGCGTTCATGACGCATTACCGCCGCAACGAGGAGCGTGAAGCGAAAATTGCGCAATTCACAATCAATGATGCCGCTGCTTCGGGTGTGGCGCTAACAGACCCGGTCGATGAGGTTGTCAAAGAAGTTGACGCTCTGGCAGAGCAGGGTCTGGTGACTGACGGTTTCGCGCAGGCAATGAAAGAGCAGAAAGCGATCAATGATGAAGTCGCGCTTTACACCTCATCAGCACCAGCGATCAGCGGTGAACCCACCATCAAAGCGCGGCACATATTGCAGACAGTCGGCTTTTATGAGCGGGCATTGGCGGTTGCCAGTAACGCAATCACCGTTGCAAAGCCGCTAGTCGCATTTATCAAAATTCTAAAAGAGGCGATTGAGGCGCTGCTTAAATTCTTCGTTT
>JAYTPB010000093.1:0-3185 GCA_043747445.1 Sphingomonadales bacterium | reverse complement strand
CCGATTTTCTGTTCTGGGTCAGAAATCATTTCATTCCACTGTGCAACCCAACCGACAGTGCGGGCGAGCGCGAAGAGGACGGTGAACATCGTCGTCGGGAAGCCAATCGCCGAAAGGATAACGCCTGAATAGAAATCGACGTTCGGGAACAGTTTCTTATCAATGAAATATTGGTCATTGAGCGCCATGTGCTCCAATTGACGCGCAACCTCAAAAATCGGATCACTACGGCCTAGCTTATCAAGAACTTCTGCCGCAGTCTTCTGCATCACGGTAGCGCGGGGGTCATAATTTTTATACACGCGGTGGCCGAAGCCCATAAGACGGAACGGATCATCCTTATTTTTGGCGCGCGCGATATATTCCGGAATCCGGTCAGGCGTGCCGATTTCACGGAGCATGTTGAGCGCAGCCTCATTCGCGCCGCCGTGTGCCGGCCCCCAAAGACAGGCAATGCCCGCCGCAATACATGCAAATGGATTCGCGCCCGATGAACCGGCGAGCCGGACGGTCGAAGTCGATGCATTTTGTTCATGATCGGCATGGAGGATGAAAATCTGATCCATCGCCTTTTCGATGAGCGGATCAACAACATATTCTTCGGCGGGCACACCAAAGGTCATCCGCAGGAAGTTCCCAGCATAACTCAGGTCATTCTTGGGATAAACGAAGGGCTGACCAAGCGAATATTTATACGCTGCCGCCGCGATCGTCGGCATTTTCGCGATCAGGCGGTGCGATGCGACCATGCGCTGATGGGGATCAGTGATATCAGTCGAATCGTGATAGAAAGCCGAAAGCGCACCAACAACGCCGCACATGATCGCCATTGGATGCGCATCGCGGCGGAAACCCCGATAAAATTGCATAAGCTGTTCATGTAGCATCGTATGGCGCGTGATTGTGTGCGTGAATTTGTCAAGCGTCGCTTTGTCGGGCAATTCGCCGTTCAGCAGCAGGTAGGACACCTCCATAAAGCTCGACTGCTCGGTCAATTGGCCAATTGGGTAACCACGGTGGAGAAGAATACCTTCATCGCCGTCAATATACGTCAGCGCTGAATCGCAGCTTGCGGTTGATGTGAAGCCGGGATCAAAGGTGAAAGCGCCGGTTTGTGCATAAAGCTTGCGAATATCGATAACATCCGGGCCTACGCTTCCTGTGCGGATTGGGCATTCGACGGTTTTGCCGTCAACGGTGATCGTAGCGATTGAGTTCCCCATCTGTATTCCTTCCCTGTTGAAGCAGCTCGGACTAGCGAGCAATGCTTATTACATCATTTATACGCGCCAAAGACTCATCACGTCCGAGCAAAATCAGCACGTCAAAAATCCCTGGTGAGGTTGTACGCCCAGTAAGCGCCGCACGCAGCGGCTGGGCAACCTTACCAAGGCCAATTCCGGCATCTTCTGCTACTCGTCGCACCGCATTCTCAAGTGCAGTTGCTTCCCACTCCATGCAACTCGCAAGCGCGCCCGAAACAGACTCAAGCAACACCGCACCATTACTGTCTAGCAGAGCTTTTGCGCCCTCGTCGAGAGGCAGCGGGCGCGCTTCAAACAGGAATAACGCCCCTTCAGCGAGCGATAGCGTCGATTTGGCACGAACCTTAAGAAATGGCATTGCTTGGGTCAGCAATTCTTGCCCTTTGTCACCCAAAGTTTTGCTGAGTTGAGACTCTATCATCGGCGCTACAATCGCGGCCAATCGCGCATCATCGGCGTCCCGAATATAATGGCCATTGATATTCTCAAGCTTCTTAAAATCCATCCGTGCAGGCGCGCGCCCGACATGATCAACGTCAAACCATTCGACCGCCTGTTCGCGGCTGAAAATCTCATCATCGCCGTGGCCCCAGCCAAGCCGGGTTAGATAATTGGACAGTGCATCTGGCAAATAGCCAAATTCATCACGGTACGCCTCAACCCCGAGAGCGCCGTGGCGCTTGGAAAGCTTCGCGCCGTCTGGGCCGTGGATAAGAGGAACATGGGCATAAATTGGTTCTGGCCAGCCCATCGCACGGATCAGCGCAAGTTGGCGGAAGGCATTGTTCAGATGATCATCGCCCCGGATCAGATGCGTTACCCCCATATCATGATCATCAACGATGACCGAAAGCATATAGGTCGGCGAGCCATCCGAACGGAGTAGGATGAAATCATCAAGTTCAGCATTATTCACGGTGACTTCGCCTTGAACGCGGTCATGGATTGTCACTGCGCCGGTTTGCGGGGCGCGAAACCGCACAACATGGGGTACGCCCGCAGGTGCGTCTGATGGATCGCCGTCACGCCAGCGGCCATCGTAACGCAGCGGGAGCTTTTTCTCGCGTTGCTCCGCGCGCATCACTTCAAGCTCTTCAGATGTTGTATAGCAGCGATAGGCATGGCCAGACTCTAGCAGTTGATACGCAACCTCAGCGTGACGCTTGGCACCTTCGGTTTGATAGACAACCGGCCCGTCCCAATCGAGACCAAGCCACTGCAAGCCGCTGATGATGGCGTCTTTGGCCTCCTGGCTTGACCGCGCAACATCAGTGTCTTCGATCCGCAGCAGGAATTTGCCGCCGGTATGACGGGCATAGAGCCAGTTAAAAATCGCCGTCCGCGCTCCGCCGATGTGGAGGAAGCCGGTGGGGGACGGAGCAAATCGGGTAACGACCGGTTTATTATCTTTACTTGCGTGCAACGCAAAACACTCCAAAACCATAACAATGAGCGCTGCCCCTAGCATGACGATTGCGAGGCTTCAAACCGGGGCATCATCAATAATGTCGAGAATCGAGGATTGGCTTGATGCTGAGCGTGATCAGATCGCGCTTTGGCTACCAGTCGCGCTGGGAAGCGGTATCGCGCTCTGGTTTGTTCTGGCGGATCAGCGGGCGTGGATTGCAGTGATGGTTGGCGCGTGCGCCGCGAGTTTGGTTGGGTTTGCGATAGGGAAGGCGCGGAGATTTGGCGCATTTTTGCTTGTCGGCGGGCTTTGTGTCGCCTTTGGGTGCGCGCTGGCGTGGTGGCGCGCTGAATATGTTGCAGCACCCCGGCTCGCCCGGCCTGCGGTTGAAACCTTTGAAGCACAGGTGACGCGTATCGAAAATCAGCGTGCGAAATTGCAGTCGCGCGTGTGGATGAATCCGTCGCAGATCAGCAAACTGCCCCCGTTGATCCGTGTTACGATCAAAGATC
>JAYTPB010000092.1:0-13911 GCA_043747445.1 Sphingomonadales bacterium | reverse complement strand
GCCGTCTTCAAACAATGCGCTTGAATAGCTCATCGTCGGATCAAGCCAGCACTCATAAAAATCATTGCCCAGATCATAATGCGCCATGATGTTGCGCTTGGCACCTTTGCTATCGTTGCGGCGCAGCGCGTGGGCAATACGCTTGGTTACGCGGGACAAGCCCGATGCGCGCGCGCTGCTGCCAAGGCTCACCCGGTTACGCATGAACAGATCAAACAGCGGCACCGGATCGGGGCTGTCCCACTCGCCCGCCTCCCACGCCTGATACCAGCCGACCGAGCCCGACTGGCCAAGCCGGATCAGCGCACGCCAGCTATTGAGGTTGACATGCACCAGCGGCCCCGGCGCGCGCGCGCCAAGCACACGGAATGTTCCGTCGGGCAGCACCGCCTCAAGCGCGCCCGCTTCTATCCCTGCATCAAGCCGATCAAGAATGCGGTGGAATATCCGCGCCACTGCCCGCGCGACCAACCCGCGCCGCGCGCTGAGCATATGATATCCGCGTTTGGGGGAGGGACTATTCATAACCGGGCTCACCTTTGCCGCAGCGTACACGCGCGTGCAACTGGTCAACCGTCGCGCATCGCTTTTTGCGCCGAAAGCGTGCGTTCGCGCGCCTCACGGTGGCCGATAATCTTAGCCGGATAATCACGCGGACGCTGGCCGAACTCATCAGGATCATGAATATAGGGATCGGACAGCCCCGCAAGCTCTGGCACCCAGCGGCGGATATAATCGCCCGCGCCGAATTTCTCCGATTGGGAAAGCGGCGCCATAATCCGTGAGAACAGCGGCGCATCAACCCCCGTCCCCGCCACCCACTGCCAGTTTGACGCGTTGGCCGCGTGATCGGCATCGCACAGCGTATCCCAGAACCACCGCTCGCCGCGCCGCCAGTCAATCAGGAGGTGCTTGATCAGGAATGACGCCGCAATCATCCGCACCCGGTTGTGCATGAAACCCGTAGCCCAAAGCTCGCGCATCCCCGCGTCAACGATTGGATAGCCTGTGCGACCCTTGCTCCATGCGGCAAAATCAGCGTCAGCCTCTGGCCCATCACGCCAGCGCAGCGCATCAAATTGCGCGCGGCCATTTTGCGTCGGATAATCAGGGAATTGATCAATCAAATTGGTGGCGTAATCGCGCCAGCCAACCTCACGCAAGAATGGTTCGGCCTTCGCGCCTGCCGCTTTTGAGGCATGATGCCACAATGTCGGCGGAGAGATTTCACCGAAATGCAAATGCGGCGACAGGCGGGAGATTGCGGCTTCGGTCGGCAGATTGCGCCCCGCGTCATAGCCAGCGATTTTGGGCAAGAAGGTGCGGAACGCCTCGCGAGCCCCCTCCTCACCCGGCGTCCAATCAGCAAAGCCCTCAGCCCAATCGGGCTTAGTCGGAAGCAGGTTCCAGCGTTCAAGCGCATCGCTTTCGGGCCAGCTACCGGGTGCATTAATTACATCCGGCGCTGGCAAAGGCTTGCGCGGCGGCATCTGCGCGACGAGCGCGCGCCACCACGGGGTGAACACTTTATACCGCCCACCCCCGCCCGTCAGGATCGCCTCGGGCGGGGCAAGCTGGTTGCCGTCATACAGCACCAGATCAACTTCAGTCGCCAGCTCGCTTTCGACCCGCTGCCACCACGGCTCAAAATGGCGGAGAGCATGAACCCGCGTCGCCCCGCTTTCCTGTGCCAATGCACTCAGCACCGAAAGCGCATCGCCGCGCCGCAGGATCAACCGGCTGCCAAGCGCGCGCAGGCTCGCATCAAGCGCACTCAAGCTATGATGCAGCCACCACCGCGAAGCCCCACCCATGCTGCGATCGCCGGGGCTTTGATCATCAAGAACATAGACCGGAATGACCGCGCCCTCGACAACAGCGGCCACAAGCGCAGGGTGATCAGCAAGGCGAAGGTCTTGGCGGAACCAGAAGAGTGAAGTCATGCCTCCCGCTATGTCGCAGCGCGCCTACCGCCGCAACCCCGCCAAAAACCTAGCCCAGCGTTTGGGCCATTCACCGAATATCGCAGGCTCATAGGCTTTGAAGGCAACCGCTTTGCTGATATCCGAACGGTTGGGATAGGCAAGGATCATCCCGCTCAGGCTGAACAGCGTCGCCTTGCCGACGATCATCTGCGCCCACGGGAGCAGCAGATCGCCCGCATGACGGCCAACCGCCGTCGCGCCGACGACCTTGCTACCAACGCGGACAATTTTGAGGAAGCCTTCGGTTTCGCCTTCAGCAATTGCGCGGTCATTGTGGCTGAAATTCTCACGCGTGGTTGTTACTTTATTGCCAAATTTCACGCGCGCCGCGACTTCGGTCAAGCCAACTTGCGCGAGTTCGGGATCAGAGTATGTCACCCACGGCAGCGCCTTGAAATCGGCCTTGCTCGGCAATCCCAGCGCGATATTGGCGACGACAATTGAACCATCATAGCCTGATGAATGCGTAAAGCGCGGGCCTTCGCGGCAATCGCCAATCGCGTAAATCCGCTTGTTCGTCGTCCGCCTGCGCGCGTCAACGATGATGCCGTCCTTGCCGACTTCAACGCCTGCCGCCTCAAGCCCAATGCCTTCGGTATTGGGGACGCGCCCCGCCGAAACGAGCAAGTGGCTCGCCTTGACCTTTTCACCGTCACCCAGCGTCAGAACGATATCATCGCCCTCGCGCGCCACCGCTGTCACCTCTATATTCTGCTTGATCACAACGCCTTCATGTTCAAGTGCCGCCATCACCAGTGCAGCCGCATCGGCATCGTCACGCGGAAAAGGCCGCATCCGCTCAATCACCGTCACCTGCGCGCCCAGCCGCCGGAACGACTGCGCCATTTCCATCCCAATCGGCCCACCGCCCATAATCGCAAGATGGCGCGGCAGTTCATCAATATCGAAAATCGTCTCATTGGTTAGATAAGCAACGCTATCCAACCCCGCTATATCGGGGATACGCGGGCGTGAACCTGTGGCGAGCACAATCCGTTTCGCCTTCAACTGCCGCCCACCAACCGCAACCGTGCGATCATCAATAAGGACAGCGCGATCACGGATCACCTCAACCCCGAGGCTTTCAAACCGTTCCTGCGAATCCACCGGGGCAATCGTCGCAATCGCGTGGCGAATGTGATCACGCACCCCGATCCAATCGACCTTGGCCCGCTCAAGCGTAACGCCAAGCCGCAAGCCCCGGTTTGCCTCATGCGCGCGGCCCGCCGCAGAAATCAGCGCTTTGGAAGGAACACAGCCGGTGTTCAGGCAATCGCCCCCCATCGGCCCTTCCTCGATCAGCGCAACCTTAAGCCCAAGCATCGCCGGCCCGCCAGCAGCAGTCAAACCCGCAGCACCCGCACCAATCACGATTACATCATAAATATCGCTCATAAATTCCTCAGCATAGTGACGCTAGATTGCAGAGCCATCTTGTGGCCATCGCGTGCATCCTGCGCAAGTCGCATGATCGTTTCATGAGCAAATCATAACTGAAATTCGGTATGAAAATAAATCGGGCTACTGACGACAAATGACAGGGTTAATGTCATTTATTGCAACGTCTCAAATTTGCTATATAGCTTAGAAAGTGTGGGCAAGAGTTTTTATAAACAACGAAACGGGTTATATTTTTTATGCCAAGAATTGCGCCGGGCGCATCGAGCGATGGCAGACGTCGCCGATCAGAACAAAGTCGTGCAAAAATTGTTGAAGCGATGCTTTCTCTGGTAAGAGAAGGCAAAATTGTACCAACCGCTGAAGAAGTTGCCGCACGCGCTGATATCGGTCTGCGTAGCGTATTTCGGCATTTTGCCGATATGGAAATGCTCCGCAGCGAAATGGTTGGGCAGGTCGCGCAAACCTACATGAAATGGTTTACACCGTTTGAGGGTGATGATTGGCGCGATCAACTCAAGCAGTTGATATCCCGCCGCGCCTCAGCTTACGAAGAAACATTGCCATTCAAACGTGCCGCCGAAGTGCGTCGTCTTAAATCATCCGCAATCGGATCAGAATTTGATCGTCTCAACACGCTGATGCGATCGCGGCTTAAATCGGTTTTGCCTGAAGAATTCACAAGCCAGACAATTTTGTTTGAAACGCTTGATCTGGCGCTCAGCGTGGATGCGTGGCAGCGTCTGCGTGAAGACCAAAATCTTTCAATAGAAGATGCACGCAAAGCGGTATATCTTTTGGTGAAGGCGATCCTGATGCACGCGAATTTACAGTTAGACATTGAGACAGAGTAAATGGACTTATCAAATATGCTGCAATCAATGAAATCTTTTTTGATGGTCGCTGCATTGGCCACATCATTGGCGGCATCGCCAACCCATGCGCAGTTATCATCCCCTGAAAAGCGCATGGCGGCGGTGGTCGATAGCGAATTTGAGCGTTCGGTCTCACTGCTCGCCAAAATGGTTGATCAAAACAGCGGCACGATGAATTTTGCAGGCGTTGAGGCCGTCGGGGTGATGATGCGCGCCGAGCTTGAACCGCTTGGTTTTACCGTGGTGTGGAAGCCGATGAGCGCCACCAACCGCGCAGGGCATTTGATCGCGACGCACAAGGGCAAGGCGGGCAACAACCGGCTGCTACTGATTGGGCATCTCGACACGGTGTTTGAAAAAGACTCGCCGTTCCAGAAATTCGTCCGCAAGGGCGAAGAGGCCGAGGGGCCGGGCGCTGGCGATGATAAGGGCGGCATGGTCGTCATGATTGCCGCACTGCGCGCAATGAAGGCGGCGGGGACGCTCAAAACTGCCAATATCGAAATCATCCTGACGGGCGATGAAGAAGATGCAGGCGACCCAATCGAGATCGCGCGGGAAGACCTGATCACGGCGGGCAAACGCGCTGATGTCGCGCTCGATTTTGAGGGTCTAGTCATCGACGCTGGTCGTGACATGGGGTCAATCGCGCGCCGTTCTTCAAACAGTTGGACGCTCACCGCGACTGGCAAAACCGGGCATTCCTCGCTCATTTTTGGCAGCGAATACGGCGACGGCGCGATCAATGAAATCGTCCGCATCCTCGCGCGCTTTCGTAGCGAGCTTCCCGAAACCAACCTGACCTTCAACACCGGATTGATCGCGGGCGGCACAATTGCGACGCTTGACCCGCAAAGCATCCGCGCGAGCGCCAGCGGCAAGAGCAATATCATCCCCGGCACCGCCACCGCGCGCGGCGATTTCCGCACACTCTCCGATGAACAGACCAGCCGCGTGCGCGCCAAGATGGCAGCCATTGTCGCGGCCCATGCCCCCGGAACCTCGGCGACAATCAGCTTTGACCCCGGCGGCTATCCGGCGATGGCCCCAACTGACGGCAACCGCGCGCTGCTCGCCAAGCTCAACCGGATCAACATCGATCTCGGCCTGCCCGAAATGGCGCCGCTTGATCCGCTCAAACGCGGTGCGGGCGATATTTCATTCGTGGCTGGCGATGTTGACGGGCTCGTCGGCCTTGGCACCGCGAGCCGGGGCGATCACGCACCGGGCGAAACCGTCAGCCTCACCAGCATCCGCCGCCAAGCCAAACGCGCCGCCATCCTGATGAGCCGCCTGAGCGGTAAGTGATTTGATTTGACGGCAAGCCCACTCCCCGAAGCATCACCCGCGTTGCCGCTTTACCGCCATCTGTATGCGCAGGTGATTTTCGCGGTCATTGCCGGGATCAGCGTTGGCTTTTTCTTCCCCGAATTTGGATCGTCGCTCAAACCGCTCGGCGATGCCTTTGTAGCCCTTGTGAAGATGATCATCGCGCCGGTCATTTTCCTCACCGTCGCCACCGGGCTTGGCGCAATGAGCAATGTCGGCACGATCGGCAGCGTGTTTGGCAAGGCGCTGGCATACTTTCTTGCGGTCTCAACGCTTGCGCTGATTATCGGGCTTGTCGTCGGCAACGTCGTTCAGCCGGGGGCGGGCATGAATATCGATCCCGCAACGCTCGATCCAAAGCTTGTCGCGCAATATACCAGCAAGGCGCAAGATCAGACGATTGTCGGCTTTTTGATGAACATCATTCCCAAAACACCGTTCAGCGCGCTGGCCAATGGGGAAATCCTCCAAGTTCTCTTCACCGCAATCCTGTTTGGCCTCGCAATGGCGATGGTCGGGGACAGTGCCGCCCCTGTGATGAAAGTGCTTGAATCGGCCAATATCATCGTGTTCAGGCTCGTCCATATTCTGATGAAGTTCTCGCCAATCGGTGCCTATGGCGCAATGGCGTTCACGATTGGCGAATTCGGCATTGGCTCACTCGCCAGCCTTGCAGCGCTGATTGTAACGTTTTATATCACCTCAATCCTGTTTGTCTTGATCATTCTCGGGATCATATCGCGGCTCGCGGGCTTCTCGATCTTTGCGCTGATCCGCTATCTCAAGAATGAACTGTGGCTCGTCCTCGGCACCTCATCATCCGAGGCCGCACTCCCCAGCCTGATGGAGCGGATGGAGCAAGCCGGATGCCGTAAGGATGTCGTTGGGCTGGTCGTCCCTACCGGATATTCATTCAACCTCGACGGCACCAATATCTACATGACGCTCGCCGCAACCTTCATTGCGCAGGCGGTGGGCATTGATCTCTCATGGGGTGATCAGCTTTTGCTCGTGTCAGTCGCGATGATTAGTTCAAAGGGCGCGGCGGGGATTACTGGCGCTGGCTTCATCATCCTCGCGGCAACGCTCTCGGTCGTGCCGTCAATCCCGGTCGCAGGCATGGCATTGATCCTTGGCATTGACCGTTTCATGAGCGAGTGCCGCGCGCTCACCAACCTGATGGGCAATGCCGTTGCAACCATTGTTGTCGCGCGCTGGGAAAATGCGCTTGATCCAGCGCAGTTGAAAGCAGCGCTATCGCGTGCGCCGCGCACCGCCTAAAACTGCCTTATCCGTGGCGGCGCACGTTCCTTGCCAAGCATCAGTTCAGTCAGCGCCCAAACACACGCATCGGCGCGGTCAGGCGAGCGCCCCGGCCCCTCATAACCGCCGCCCGCGATCATCCCGCAAAGCTGGGCTTCAAGTTCGACGAAGCGCCCGCACAGTCTGACTTTGCCCGCCTCAAAGCGCGCGGCAATCGGCGTTGCCCGCGCGCTCTTGCTCAGGATCGCCTGCACCGCTTTGACGCGCAGTGTTGCATCGGCACCGCGCAGCACCGCCTGCACCATTGCGCCGCCCTGATTGGTTTCCGCAACGACATAGGACGCGCCGTGCGCCTCTGCGGCGGCGGCCACCGCTTGCGCCCAACCTTCGGGGCTGCGCGCGGTGACGCTATGATCAGCCAGAACATAGCCGATCCCATCGCCGTCGACCGCGCAGGCAATAATGCCGCAGGTGCCGTCCCCCGAAGGCGGATCAACCCCGATGACGACATGGGTTAACTCAACCCTGCCCCCCAGCATCCGGCACCGCTCGATCAGGTCAACACTCCACAGCGCGCCCGCGATATCGGGCAGCAGCTCGCCCTCAAGCTCCTGCCGTCCAAGCCGGGTGCCGCCGTAAAGTTCCTCAACGGTTTCAACATAGACGCTTGGCAAATGCGGGTTCGCGCGCGTCGCCCCGCCCGTTTTGACGCAGCCGCGCGCATTCATGATCGCTTCAAGCACTGGCCCCGGCCTCGGCGTCGTCGTCACCAGCACACGCGGACAGTCGCCAAGCCGCATCCCAAGCTGGAGCATATCCCATGTCTCGCCCGGTTTTTCCCATTTGGCGAGTTCATCGCACCACGCCAGATGATGCTCTGGCCCGCGCAGTGCATCAGGCGTTGCCCCTGAAAACAGCCGCGCCTCCGCCCCGCTTGCAAAGCGGAGCAGCCGCCGCGTCGGCGCCCAGAGCGTCACATGATCGCCGGCAATGTTGAGCAGCCCGCTCGGCCCCTCAACCATCACGCGCCGCGCCTCATCTTGTGACGCTGCGACCAGCGCGATCCGCAGATCGCCTTGCGTCGCCACTGCGTCCGCAATCCACTGCGCGCCTGCGCGGGTTTTGCCAAAGCCGCGCCCCGCCATGATGATCCATGTCCGCCAGTCACCGGGCGGCGGGCGCTGGCCATCATGTGCCCAGCTTGGCCAATCGCCGTCAAACGCCAGCGCCTCGTCAATGCCAAGCCCGCCGATCAATGCCTGCCGCTTGGCGGGCGACATTGACAGGATCAAACGGCTCAGATCGCCCTCACCCGCACTCTCACCCCCGCCCGCAAACGCGGCTTCACGCAAGGAGGCGGGCATTGTCAATCGCCGCAATCTTCTTGAGAATGCTGCCCTGCACCTCGCGCAGGCTGCGCCGATGGGCATAGCGACCAGGGCCGCGCTTGCCATCGCCGCACACCGTGTTGCGGTGTGCGCGCAGCACGTTCATCGCCTGCTCGACCGTCATCTTGGGGATTGGTCGATCCGCATCAAATTGTATGCCCTCAAGGCTGTCATTCGCAGCCTCAAGCAACGCCATTTCAAGCCGGGCATAGCCCTGCGTGAGCGCGGCCTGCCAATGTTCAGCAAATTCGGGGCGCATCCGCCGCTGCCGGTACACGGTGAAGGTCGAAAACCCAACCTCGGCCGCTGCAAGCGTGACGTTGCAACTCGCCGCGAGAATATCAAAAAACAGCGTCTCGGCCTCATCTGACCACTGCGCCCCACCCGTCTTCACCCTCTGCGCGCGGCCCTTAACCCCGTAACGCACCCGCGACCCAGAAACCCCGCGCAACCGCGCAGGCACTTTTTTGCCATCCATAAAAGAAACTCCACAACATGATCGCAGCCCCATGCCACTGATCAGTGAAGCGTCCTATGTTCCATATTTGTTCCTATTTGTCAAGCGGTTTTTACCGATTTGGTTTGGGGTAGGCCGACGCCAAATAGGAGCAATGTCTTCTCGCTGTGGCGCGATGGCGCGCTATTCGTCGCCTTCAACCGATGTTGCAAGGCTCAGCAACCGACGATGGTAGGATTCCAGCCGCGCGAAATGCGCTTGTATGGCAAAGGCGATTTCGCGCGAGTTTTTCACAGCAAGAAAATGGCCGACAATCTGCGAATAATGTTCGGCCTGTCTTGGCAGCCGCAAGGCGGGATCGAGTTTCTCTGCGATCTCACTGTCTGCCATTACCTGCACGATCTGCGCAGGTTCGGGCAGGATGAAGTGCGTAGGGGGTTTGGGAATCTTACCATTCATCAAGGGGGATTTTTGATGAAAATGATGGAATAGCCCATCTTCAAGCGCAGGAATTTGATCTTTGCTGGAAACCGGATATGCCCAGACCCAAGCGATTTCCCAGACATCGACTTGACGATTGGCAATAATATCTGAGCGCGCAGATGTCAGATGACGATTTACACGCGCGCGAATACCATCGACCGACTGGCCGACGTAAATGGGAACGCAATCAAGATCGCAAAGGGCATAGCATCCGATGGAGTTTGTGAGTGTCCGCACTGCCCTTCGGCGAAAGTCGAGATCAATTGCCATTTATTCGGCTGCTTCAAGGCAGTAATCGACCCGGTTTGCGCGCAAAATGGGTTCGATTACAGTTTCCGCGAGGTAACGCACGACCGGCACCACCAGCCCATCACCCGCGATATGATACGCATCATTATAGCGGGGAGGTAATTTATAGCTGTCAGGCAGTCCCATCAACCGCGCAGCCTCCCGCGCAGACAACAAACGAGTTTGCACAGATGCGCCCTCCACGACCACGATAGTTTGCCGAGACGATCCGCCTCCTGGCGTACGGAGGCATCCAGCAATATTGTCATCACGCAATTCGGCACGTTGCCGCCTAACGCCTGCCCCATCAACGCGTGTGCGCTTGTAGATTGTACCAACCAGTCGCGTTCCTTTAGCCTGCATGGCTGTAAGGCGGTTGCGATTGACTTCGCTCATCATCGCGATGAGCCTGTTCGTTTCGGCAGCAGAATTCCATCTTACGTCGTCAGGTTGATCCAAGATCAAATCTGACAGAGGCCTGACATCATTCTTTGGTTCGCGTGGCGTGAGCCATAGCCAGCTCTCGCGATCCATTTCTGATAGCCGATCAATTGCGATCTCCATCACCGCTGGGTGCCAAACAGGCGCGGGCTGATTGGTAATAAGATGCTCAGGAACAGCCATATCGCTCCTGAAAGCGACGATGAATACGCGTGGGCGCGATTGGGGAACGAAGCGCGCTGCATCAATCACCATCGCACCAAAACGATAGCCCCCAATCGCAAGGCAGCGAGCAATCGCAGCAAAATCACGTCCTTTATTGGCCGTCAACGAGCCATAAACATTTTCGAGTACAATCATTGCGGGAGCACGGCGCTCGCTGATCAACTCTTCCATAAGCCGCCAGAACGCCCAAAATGCACCCGAGCGGGTCTGTTCATCGACAGTGCCAATTCCCATCGCATTACCTGCCAAGCTCAAATCCTGACAAGGAAATGACGCCCAAGCGAGGTCAGCGAAGCCAGCCATTTGTGACGTTTGAATGGAGTTGATGTCGCCAACAACGAGTTCACTACCACCCCAATTGGCGCGATATGTGTTTGCTTTCATCACATCAAAGTCATTTGCGAACATGCATGTCCAGCAGCTTCCAAGTCCTGCGCGCGCCATGCCACCGCCGGCAAAAAACTCGAAGTATTTGAACTTGTTCATGCGATGGGTTTACCGCAACTTGGGAACGCTACAAAGCTAATTTTGCCGCAGAATTAGTGATCAATATCGCACTTACCGATCTCGCGAAAGCCGTCTCCGCTCTGTGATATTCAGCCCGACCGTTGGCTGCCAGAATATACCAGCGAGTTGATCAACGTCCTCAATGTGCTGGGGATGCTCGTTGAGCTTGAACCACGGCAAGCAGATTTACTTGAGCGGGTTTGCAATGGGCCATTGATCCCTACGTCGAAGCTCGTTTGAACGGGGCAGCGTGTCTGTGCCACGGTTAACCGCTTTTAACCCCGTCTCTCGAATTGCCTAACGCGCTGTAAACCCTGTCTTTACGTGCTTCGTATAGATGGGCTGTTCTAATGTTTGTGCGCGCGCTGTTTTTTGGCGTGCGCAACAGTTTGAGGAACGTCCAATGGCAGGCACTTCAGGTCAATCAGTGCAGCACGCAGCAAAATCAGGGCTGTTGCTCGATCTTGTCCACGCCGAAGGGAGTGGCGCGCATGGCTATATGTCTAGTGCTGATCTGATTTCGGGCAAATTTGCCACGCGCAATCTCGCCGATGTCGCGCATTTTCTGTGTGGGTTGCACGGTCGCCATCCCGGCGTTGTTGATCTCGCGGCGGTGCGCTCCGCTCATGACGGCGCGCGCGGGTGGCTGATCGAGGCGGTGGACGGCTTTGCGGTTGAGCGGCTCGTGCTGACCAAGCTGACCGTGGCCGCCGGGCCAATGCCAAGCACGCCGGGTCAGGCCGAGAGCGAATCAGCGGTTGGCGGACAGCGTCATGCGCTTGATATGCTTGCGCGGTCTGACCGCGATGGCTGTGCGCTTGGTGCAGCGCTTGCGCTCGTGATGGATTGGTGGGCGGTGCGCGCGGTGCTTGACCGGGCGGCGGCGCGTTGGAGCGTCGAAATTCCGCCGTGCAGCCTGCCAAACGCACAAGCGTGTCAGGATGTTGCGGCGCGGGTTGGCGAGACGCCAGCGATTGAACGCGCGATGGTTTTTGGCGCGCAGCAGATCCTCAATCAGCACCGGGGTTTGATTGACTTGCTCGAAGCACGGCAGATTGCGCGCGGCGAGTACTAATCATATTGCAGGGTTGCTTCGCGCAAAAAGCCTGATATCGCTACCGTGAGTTTACGTTCACGTTAAGGACAGGCAGACGATGCGCTTTACTGGCACCAAAGATTATGTAGCCACCGATGACCTTAAGGTTGCGGTCAACGCGGCAATCACGCTGCGCCGCCCTTTGCTGATCAAGGGTGAGCCGGGCACGGGCAAGACCGTCCTTGCGCAGGAAATCGCGACCGCGATGGGCGCGCCGCTGATCGAGTGGAATGTGAAATCGACCACCAAGGCGCACCAAGGGCTTTACGAATATGATGCGGTGGCGCGGCTGCGCGACGGTCAGCTTGGCGATGAGCGCGTCCATGATATCCGCAACTATATCCGCAAAGGCAAGCTGTGGGAGGCGTTCACTTCGCCAGAACTGCCCGTCCTCCTGATCGACGAGATTGATAAGGCCGACATCGAATTCCCCAACGATCTGTTGCAGGAACTCGACCGGATGAGCTTCGACGTTTACGAAACCCACGAAACGATCAAAGCGGCCGAGCGGCCCATCGTCATCATCACCTCAAATAATGAAAAAGAACTGCCCGACGCGTTTCTGCGCCGCTGTTTCTTCCACTACATCAAATTCCCTGACAGGAGCACAATGCAGGCGATTGTCGATGTCCACTTCCCCGGCATCCAGAAAATCCTTGTCAGCAAAGCAATGGACGTGTTCTACGAAGTCCGCGACGTCCCCGGCCTCAAGAAAAAGCCCTCAACCAGTGAATTGCTCGACTGGCTCAAACTGCTCCTCGCCGAAGACATGCCGCTCGACGTGCTGCAAAACCGCGATCCGACCAAAGCGATCCCCCCCTTGCACGGCGCGCTCCTCAAAAATGAGCAGGATGTTATGCTGTTTGAGCGGTTGGCATTCATGGCACGGCGGCAGGGGTAGAGGATGGCGGTATCTGGCCATTGCTTGTGCGGGAATATCCGCTTCGTCATCGACGCAGACCCCATTGGCGCGCGGATGTGCTGGTGCCATGATTGCCAGCGCATCGCGAGCGGTTCGGCAACTGTGAACGTATTGTTTCCGCAAGAGGCCGTCTGTTTTGAAGGCGATGTCACGCACATAGAAATGGTTGCAGACAGCGGAAATACGGTACGCAGAGGGTTCTGCCCAAAATGCGGCTCCCAACTTTTCAGCGCAACAATCGAACCTGCAGGAATGCCGATCCGCATCCGCGCTGGCGTGCTTGACGATCCAGAACTGATCGCTCCACAGGCCATCATATGGGCGGACAGTGCGCCAAAATGGGCAATTCTCGACCCGGCCCTGCCCCATTTCCCCAAGGGGCCGCCTGCCCCACTTGCGAATAGTACGCGCTGACAATGTTCTTCAGTTTCCGCGAAGAATGTCATATCGAACAGCAAGTCTTCATAGCGCGGCGGCAAGGGTGAATAGGCAGCGCGTCGGCGCTACTCGTTTTGCCAATTTCCGCGCTCAGCTAGAGGCGTTTGCGCCAAGACAAGGATGGCGGGCCCATCTTTATGAATTCCTTCTCTTCGGCATCAAACAAGGTTGGGCGTGTCTGTTTGGTGCGCTAATGCTTGTGCTGCTGTTCGGCACGCACCTCTTTTATCCCGTGAATGCCCCCATCGCACGCTATGACTTTCTAACAGTTGCGGCGGTGTTGATCCAAGTCGCGATGCTCGCCTTTCGCCTCGAAACGTTCGACGAAGCCAAGGTGATTTTTGCATTCCACATCGTGGGAACGATCATGGAGGTCTTCAAGACGGCTTATGGATCGTGGGAATATCCTGAGGCTAGCGTGCTGCGGATTGGTGGAGTGCCGTTATTTTCAGGGTTTATGTATGCGGCGGTCGGCAGCTATATTGCCCGTGTCTGGCGGATATTTGAATTCCGATACGCGGGTTATCCCAATCCGATATTCGCTGGGTTGCTTGCTATCGCTATTTACATCAACTTTTTCGCACATCACTGGCTGCCAGACGTTCGAATGCTACTTTTCGTGGTGATTGGTCTCCTGTTTTTGCGCACGCGCGTGTATTTCCGCGTCTGGCGGCAAGATCGCTGGATGCCACTCTTGCTTGGTTGGCTACTCGTTGCACTTTTCATCTGGTTTGCGGAGAATATCTCGACATTCTCTCGCGCATGGGTTTATCCTAATCAAGCGGGGGGATGGGCGCTGGTGTCGCCAGCCAAGTT
>JAYTPB010000091.1:0-5979 GCA_043747445.1 Sphingomonadales bacterium | reverse complement strand
GGCGTTCTTGGCGTGAGGCAAATTACCAACCCCACCGCGCGTCTCACCATTGATTATTCTCACGCCAAGAACGCCAAGCCGCCAAGAAGAGGTTTTCTTCTTCGTGTCTTTGTGCCTTCGTGTGAGTCAAATTTTCTAACCTACCCCCCAACGTAAAACCCTGCCGTCACGCGCCAGATGACGCCGGGGGTCGCGGGGCAGGCGATGGTGGTTGCGGCGTTGGGCGCGCTCGCCACGAGGGGATACGCAAAATCCTCTCGCCAGCGTACCATGCTGCCAAGCGCTGCGCCGTCCGCCTCAAAAGTGAAAGCAAGCGCACCCGGCAAATTGGTCGTCGCCACCGCAACCGGGGTGGCGTTGGCGGTAAGCACAGCGGCGGCAAAACGGTTGATCGAAAGATATGTCAGATAATGGCGCAAGCCCAAACCGGGAGCCGCGAGCGTCAACGTGGTTGCCGCACCCACAGCACCGATGATCGTGCCCAGACTGGGCGTCACCATGCTGCTCAGCGATGCGTCGGGCGGAGCCAGACTTGCCGAAAGCGTCACGCTTGCCGCCCCGCTTACCCACGCCGTGCTGCGCACCCGCACGAGCCGGAAACCGTAGAGCGCCCCGCTCCAAACACCGGGTAAACTGCCTGCAATGCTTGCGACATAAACAGGCGATGCACCCGCGATCAGCCGCACTGGAATCAGCGTCCAGTTAACCCCGTCAACACTGCCCGAAACTTCGGCAGTGAGCGAGAAAGTCCCGCGCATGTCAAGGCACAGGCCAGCGCAGCCATCCGCCGCGATCACCACCTCCGCCCCGACTGCGCCAAGCATTCCGCTGCCGAATAAAGTCTCACGCGGGTGGAGCGTATCGCCGCCGTAATCTCTCGATAATTTCGCCATTATGTTGCACTCCAGATAAGCGACACCGCACCCGCCACGGGGTGCGCAAAGGCCGCGCCAATGTGAATGGTATCCGCTGTCGGTCGCGCCCACAGCGCGATTGGGAACAGCAGCTCAGGATCATTTTCTTGCGCATTGTCGGCAGGCGCGAGGCCAAGCAGAACGCGTGAAGCCGTCGTAATGCCGGGGGCGGCGACGCTTTCGCGCCATTCGCGCGCGCCGCTACCCGAAGGCAGCGTGATCGTTGCAACGCCGCCAAGCGCAGATGCCCCCGGTACGCCTGGAAGCCCCGGATCACCCTTAGCGCCAGTCGCCCCTGCCAGCCCCGGAACCCCCGCAGGCCCAACCGGGCCCGGATTTCCCGGAAGGCCGGGATC
Source organism: Sphingomonadales bacterium (assembly GCA_043747445.1). Classification (GTDB taxonomy): domain Bacteria; phylum Pseudomonadota; class Alphaproteobacteria; order Sphingomonadales; family Sphingomonadaceae; genus Aquisediminimonas. Next base: position 4,709 of record JAYTPB010000091.1, on the reverse strand, counting down.
ACCCGGATCGCCCTTTGGCCCGGCTGGCCCAATCGGCCCGGCTGGTCCCTGCACATCAGTTGAACCCGGCGGCCCCGGTGGCCCGCGCTCACCCGGCGGGCCGATGATCGCAGCCAACTGCGGCAGCGGGATGGTGAGCGGAGTGCGCGCCACCCGCCCCTCCGGCCCACGCCACTGCGTGCGGATTACAGGCTCAGCCTGTCGCCAGATCAGCGTAATCACGCCGTCACCGCGTCACGTATGCGCAAAGCCACTTGATCAGTAATGATCACCCCGCCCGCGACTTCAAGCCGCGCATCGGCGGCGTAGAAACCCGCATCAAGCGCGGCTGAAACACTCGCCGGAATCGTCAGCGTCCACCCAGCGGGCAAATCATCAACCGCCGCGCGCGGGGTGATTGTGAAGTTCGCGGCAACCGGCGCACTCGCCGCGACACTCAGCCGACCCGGCGCAACCGCCTTCAATTGCGCCATAATCGCCGCGACACTCGCCGGATCACCCGACAGAACATCAAGCGCAAGTGAGACCGTCTCACCGCGTTGGTAAATATAGGGGGGCATGGGATATCCTTTCGCCCTGCCCCGTCAGGGGAGGGCTCTAATTTGAACGATGTGACAAAAAATAGCCCGTCATGCTGAACTTGTTTCAGCATCTATCTCTCCACGAGTCCCGCCTTCCCTTGAGGAGAGATAGACCCTGAAACAAGTTCAGGGTGACGGGTATGGGTACTTGAGCGTCTCGACCCAAAAGCACTTCTTCGTGGCCTTCGTGTGAGCCAATCAAACGCCTTACACGTGGCGAGGCCAGATTGGTTCGCGCCAAGACGCAAAGACGCCAAGAAGAAAAGAAATTTATCGGGCCGCGTTTGTTTGAACCGCACTCTTCGCGTCTTCAGCCTTTGGCTGAAGTTTATCCTGAGCGCCTGCAAGGCAGTCGAAGGGCATCTTGGCGCGAAATCATTGCCAATCCATCCGCACACGCAGCGGCTGAACTGGTTCACACAAAGACACAAAGCCGCGAAGAGACCATTCAGCTCACAGCGAACCGCATCACTTTGATCGCCTCACTGTTGCTCACCGTGCCGCCAATCCGCTTGGTCGCGTAGAAATTGACGAACGGTTTGTTGCTATACGGATCGCGCAGGATGTTGGTTTCGCTGCGTTCAGCAATCAGATAGCCCGCAGTGAAATTACCAAACGCAATCGACAGGCTGTTCGCCGCGATATCGGGCATGTCTTCGCTCTCAATCACGGGATAGCCAAGCAGCGTATTACCAACGCCAGCCCCGAGGCTCGGCTGCCAGATGAACGCGCCGTCAGTGGTTTTGAACTTGCGGATGCGTGCCAGCGTTGCGCTGTTCATCACCCACACCGCACCTTGGCGGTACGGCGCGCGCAGGGCTTGAACGAGATCAACCAGCCGATCCTGCGGGTTGGTGGCGATAAAATCGCTCGCCGCGCCTGATGCAATATGCTGGAGTGTACCGAACGCGCGAGTGGCATCAGGCGTTGCCAAAGTTGGGAAAGTAAGGAACCCCTTTGGTTTGCTAACGCCGTTGCCATTGACGAACGCCGATCCTTCAGCCTTGGCAAATTCAGTCGCAATTTCACTCGCCAGCCAGCCCTCAACATCAAACGCCGCATCATCAAGCATCGCCTGGCTCGCCGAAGGATTGGCATAAAGATCGCCCATCGGCGGCACAATTTCATTGAACAGCGGCGTTGCCGTTTCGGGCCGCAGCGCATTTTCCGCTGCCCAGCCCGACACGACGCCGTTTTGCGTCACGAGCTTGCGGTATCCCGCGCTCCCCACACGAACCACATTGGCGATCGCGCGAATTGGCGAGATGCTCTTGAGCGTCGCATCAATCACCGCGTCAATTTCACGTGGCAGCGCAAAGCCACCGTCACCCCCCGTCACCGCGTTAAAGCTTTTCAGCCCGCCATCGCTGCCACGCCGCAAATAACCATCAACAAACGCGGACTTCGCGCTCAGTTCAGGCGTTGCCCCGCTGATCATTGGCCGTTCAATCGCAGGACCCACCCCGCCCGCCTCAATCGCGGCAAAGCTGTCTTCTAGGCTTTCGGCTTTCACTTCATAATCCATGTGCTTTCTCCTTTTGGTTATAGCCCACCCCTTTAGGGGAGGGGCTTATTTACGACTCAACCGCATGCACCACCGCGAGCGGCTGCATCGGCTCCTTGACAAGGCTGACCTCGATCAGCTCAAGCGCTTCAAGTTCGCGATATGTTCTTTGGCTGGCGGCGCGGACGCGGTATCCGAATGACAGCCCGTGCCCCGGAATAACCTGCGTGCCATCAAGCCGCGCAATCATCCGCAGTCCCCGCGCATCCTCGCTCAGATGTTCAATCACACCAATCGTGCGGCGCGGATCATGCTGCCACAGCAGCGGCACCCGCGCGCCACTCACGCCCGCAAACGCCCCGCGCCTGACGATATCGCCGCCGCGATCAGGCACGTCAAACACAGCGGCATAACCTGCGATTCTCATTTGGAATCCTTTCCCCTCCTCCCTTGAGGGGCAGAGAGGCCTAAAAAGGGTAAATCGTCATTGCGAGCGAAGCGCGGCAATCCAGTCCCACTGTTGCTACTGGATTGCTTCGCTTTGCTCGCAATGACGGAGGCTTTAGGTCTCACCCACCAGCCCAACCATCGCGCGCTTCTCATCCCGGCTCAGGAAATCCGCCCCCGAAAGCGCACTCCACAGCCGTTCGCGGTCCTCGGCCAGTTCGCCGACATGATCGAGATCAACGCTCAGGCTCAGCCCCGGAAAGCTGCCCGCCAACCCCTGCACCAGCGCCGCCAATATCTTCCCCGAGAGTGGCAGGATCGTCTGACGCCACAGCGCGCGGTTGGCCTCGCGGTAATTCGCATAGGTCGCGTCACCGGGCAGCCCAAGCAGCACCGGCGGCACCCCAAACGCGAGCGCGATATCGCGCGCCGCCGCCGCCTTCAGCCCGAGAAAATCCATGTCCGCAGGTGATAACGAGAGCGATTGCCATTTCAGCCCGCCCTCAAGCAGCATTGGCCGCCCCGCATTGCCCGCGCCCGAAAAACTGCTCTCAAGCTCAGCGCGCAGCCGCTCAAACTGATCATTCGAAAGCGTCGCGCCAGCCTCTGGCGGATCATAAACCAGCGCGCCGCTGGGCCGCGCGGCATTATCGAGCAGCGCCTTATTCCACGCGCTCGCCGCATTATGCACCGCCACCGCGCCCGATGCTGCACCTAGCGCGCCAGCCCCGTAAAGGTCATCAAGCGGGTTCATCGCCTTGATATGGATGATCGCATCTGCGCCAAACCGCGTCGCCGCCCCGCCGACGGTATAGACGAACACGCACGGCCAGCCGCGCGCATCGCCCTCAATCTTCACTCGTTCAGGGCGCAGCGCGAAGAGCGCGGCAGGCCGCCCGCTGCCATCCCGCGCGATCTGGATATACGCGTTGCCGTGGAGCAAAAGCTGGCTGCTGACCGTTTCAAGCAAGCTCTGCCCCGCCGTTGTCGTCACCACCAGCGCGCGCGCCGCATCGTCCGAACAGGTGAGCGGCGCACCGCCCACCCCTTCGGCCACCATCCGCACCGCGCGCTGCGCCACCGGATTATCGCGGTAAGCGCTACGCACCTGCGCCTCATAAGAACGGGGAACGTCCGCCCCCCAAGTCAGCGCCCGCGCCAACGCCGGACGCGACAAATCCGGACGCGACAAATCCGAACGCGACTCTGCGCGCCCGGCAGATTTCCTGCCGAAGAGTTTCATTGTTTTGGGTGCTTTCATTAAGGGAGTGATCCCTAAAAGCGTTGATAATTCTTGCTTTTATCAGGATCAGAAAAATCAATTATGCTGGAAACAACCAATCATCTGGTGCCGAACTCGTTATCGTTATAATCAAGCGTTCAAGGTCTGACTGCAATATCATTCCGTCCTCAACTGGCACCGTGAAAGGATATCCACCCCACGGCAGCCGCCACCATTCCGCAGTGTTAAGAGCAGTTTGCCCTTTTAAGGGCTCGCAACCATAATGGCGTAGCTCGCGCTCCCATTCTTCGCGGGGAAGTCGGCGAAGACTGATCAATTGACGCGATGCAATCCAACATAACTTTGCAGAGAGCAAAGGTGCGGTGGCATATTAGAATCCGTATTACGAGCATTTGTAATGTCACTAAGCGCTTCGACGTCCATTGGCGCTTCAAACATTGCGGTTAAAATCACGCGTAATGCCGGAACGACATCTGCCAATACCAATTCTGGGTCGCTGTGAGACAAAAAGAATGTAGGTACTTTATCGCATGTCGCGCGAAGACCACCATCTTCACGCAATTCAAAATTCACATTAATGACAAACGGCTTAATTGAAGGGCGGCTAGCCATCTAGCGAACCTCTCCGGCAATCCTGACCACGCCATTGGACAACAAATCGGTTACCATCGCCCTACCACGCGCAGCGGTATCACGCGCAGCCTTGCTTGGTCGCCCGTAGCGCACCTGATTGCGAAACTTTGCCGCATCATCGCCAGTGAGGCGAACGCCGCCAAACGTATCGGATTGTACAGCCATGAGTCGCCTCCTTTCAAAAATTGGGTTAGATCAAATCCAATGACCAAAGATTGAGTCTCTATGCCAATGAAGCATTACTTAGTTATTATCGTATCATCTTGACATCAATAGCGTATACGACTAAACTGCTATCGCT
>JAYTPB010000090.1:0-19763 GCA_043747445.1 Sphingomonadales bacterium | reverse complement strand
GCGCTGCGCGCGCGAAATCAAACTTTTCCGAGAATGCGGCTATTTACCCTTTTTCATTTTGCGATATCGTGTGACCGTCGGTATAGCAGCGCCTTTGCGAGGCAAGGCACAGCCGAACTCGCTTTCGATATTGATTCCCGAGGAGATCCTGACATGCGTTCATTTGCCCTTCCCGCTACAGCCATCGCGTTGGCGCTTGCCCTCTCCGCCTGTGGCGGAAAGGAAGATGCCAAGCTTGAAAAGGGTCAGGTGCTGGCAACGGTCAATGGCACTGATGTGACGACCAATGAGCTCAATGCCGAACTGGTTGGTGCGCAGCTTCCCGCCGCTGGCGAACAGCGCAAGGCGATTGAGGCGCAAGCGCTGCAAGGCTTGGTTGATCGCACGATCCTCGCCGATATCGCGCGTGAACGCGGGATTGATAAATCGCCCGTTTACATCGCGCAAAAACGCCGCGCCGAAGAAAACCTGCTCGTGCAGATTTTGCAGCGTGAGATTGCAAGCAAGATTTCGCCAACCACACCGGGTGAAGCCAAAAGCTTTATGGAGAGCAACCCGCAATTATTCGCCGAGCGCAAGATTTTCCAGCTTGATCAGATTCAGTTTCAGGTGCCGCAGGATCTGAACAAGCTCAAAGCCTATGAGCCATTCAAGACGATGGAAGAAATTGCGCTACAACTGACGCGTGATGGCCTTGCCTATCGCCGCGCACCGGGCTCGCTTGATCCAGCGGGCACCAATCCTGTGATACTCAAGCAGCTTTTGTCAAAGCCTGCCGGTGAAATTTTCATCATTCCCGCCAACGGTGCGCTGGTGGCAACGCGGATTATCGGATCAAAGCCCGAGCCACTAACCGGCCCTAAGGCTGAACAATTTGCGATGAACGCGGTTCAACAGAAAAAGATCGCCGAAGCGACCGAGAAGGATTTGGCCGAACGCATCAAAAAGGCGCGCGAGTCGGTCAAGTATCAGGAAGGCTATGCCCCGCCAAAAGCGCCAGCAGCAGCAGCGCCGGCTGCACCTGCACCGACCGGAGGATAAGGTAAGGCTGGCGCAAATCCCGTGCGTAATGCGATCCTTGCTCGGCTAAATGACCTGCGGACATCAGATGGGATGTCCGCAGTCAGCCGTTATCTTGTGTCGCTTTGGACGCGCCCCGCGCCTGCGCTTGCGCCCTATCATCAACCGATTGCGCCGCTGCGCCGTGCGATAAAAAAGACTGCCGTCATATCGCTGATTATCCTCATCGGGATGATCTACGGCCTGCTGATCTCAGTTTTTCAGATTTTTCTGTATCTCTATCTCGCGGTGCCAGTTGGGATACTCGCGCTGCTCGTCATCTGGGCGCTGCCCGAGAATGATAATATCCCGATAAAACCGATCAACTGGCTGTTCTTCGCGATTTTAGCCACGGTCTGTCTGTGGCCAAATTATATTGCGATAGCCATTCCCGGCCTGCCATGGATCACGTTCATGCGGCTGTGGTCAATCCCAATGACATTGCTGTTTGTGATCAGCCTGTCGATGTCACCGCCGTTTCGGCGCGATGTCAGTGCGTGGTTCAGGACAAGTCCGTGGATCTTGCGGTTCATGCTGGCGTTTGTTGCGCTTAATTTCCTCACAATACCGATGTCATTTCGTCCCTTTGGATCGTTCAACCGCGTGATCATCAACCAATTTGAGTGGACAATGGTGTTTTTCGTCTCGTGCTACCTGTTTAGCAAGCAAGGCAAGGTGATGCAGTGGGCGCGGCTCTTTTGCGGCTTTGCCATTTTCCTCGCGCTGTTCAGCGTGGTTGAATATATCAACGGACAAGTGCCGTGGGCCAATCGCATCCCTTCATTCTTCAAAATCCAGAGCGAACTGGTCGAGGCAATTCTGATTGGTGGCGCGCGGTCTGCAACTGGCGCGTACCGCGTTCAGAGCATTTTCACGACCAGCCTCAACTTTGCCGAATTCCTTGCGCTGTCCACGCCTTTCGTGATCCACTTTATGGTAACGGCCAAGCGGCAATGGCTTCGCGGGGCATTGCTGCTTTATATCCCATTTTCATTTTGGGTGATTTTTAAGACTGACTCACGGCTTGGGATCATCGGCTTCTTTGCCTCAATCTTTATTTATACGCTGATTTGGGGCGTGAAGCGCTGGCAGCGCGATAGCCACGGATTGATCGCGCCTGCTGTTGTGATCGCCTATCCAGTAATCATTTCGGCATTTTTCGCACTTACCTTGGTCTGGCGACGACTTGAAGTGATGGTGTGGGGCGGTGGGCCGCAGCAGGCAAGCAATGAAGCGCGGCGGCTACAATGGACGGGCGCGATGCGCGAACTTAAGGAATGGCCGCTTGGGAGCGGTCTGGGTAACGCTGGCGAACTGGTCGGCTATGTTGATGCCGCCGGGCGACTGTCGCTTGATAGCTATTTTATCACGATCTTGCTTGATTTCGGGATTTTTGGTGCCGCTGCCTTTTTCGGCATGTTCATCATGGCAATTTTCAAGGCCGCCAAGGTTGGCCTTGAAACCGATGATGAGGAAGCCGCACTGATGATCCCGCTCGGCATCATGCTGATGGTGTTTTTGATCATCAAAGGCGTGCTGAGCCAAGAGGATAATCACACGCTGATGTTCATTGCGCTTGGCGCAGTGGTCGCGCTCTATCACCGGGCAACGATCAAGCCCCGATCAACATGATGGCAGACGACATCCAAGCGTCGCGCGAAACGCTTTACGGCGAAAAAACCGCAGGCTATTTTTCGGGCGCGCGCCATGACATGGTGGGCTTGCTTGGGACTGGGCCTAATGCGCATATCCTCGAAATTGGCTGTGGTGACGGTGCGACTGGGGCAGCCGCATTTGCGGCTGGCAAGGCAGCACATTACACCGGAATCGAGCTAATGCCCGAAGTCGCGGAGCAAGCGCGTCTGCGTCTGAGCGAAGTCATCGCCGCCAATGTCGAACAATTCGACCTCACCCCTTTTCACGGGCGATTTGATGCACTGATCATGAGCGAAGTGATCGAACATCTGGTTGATCCGTGGGACGTCGTCGCCCGCCTGCTTGCGTGCGTGAAACCCGGCGGGGAAATTATCGCAAGTTCCCCCAATGTCGCGCACCGGCGCGTCATTGGAGATTTGATCGCAGGCCGATTTGAATATGGGAGTGAAGGCGTGATGGATCGCACACATTTGCGCTGGTTCACGCCGCGATCTTACCGTGCGCTGTTTGAAGCGGCGGGATGTGTCGACGTGCGAGTAATGCCGATCCGCCGCCCCGGCCTTTTGCCCCGGCTCTTTAACCAGCTAACCGGGCAACGCTATGCGCATCTATCGATGACACAAATCATGATTCACGCGCGCAAAGCCGCCTGAACCAGGCTGCTCCCTTTGGCCGCACCGAGCAGCATATCCTCCAGCCCGCGTAGCCGCTGGGCATCAATAATCTTCTCACCCGTCAAGTCAGTCACGTAAAATGTATCAACCGCGCGTTCGCCGTAGGTTGCGATGTGCGCTGAACGGATCGTGACGCTTGATTGGAACAGCGCGTGAGCCAGCGCGTTGAGCAAGGCAGGCCGATCCTGCGCGTTGACCTCAACCACGGTGTAGCGGTTCGAAGCGCTGTTATCGATCAGGACATTGGGCTCAACCGTAAAGGCGTGCGCGCGCGTTCTGGGCAAGGGCCGCGCGGCGAGCCGCTCAGTCATTTTTGAGCGATTGGCAAGCACATCTTCAATTCCGGTCTCAATCCGTTTCAGCCGCGAAGGATCGTCGAATGGCTGGCCGAACGGATCTTGGATCAGGAAGTTATCAAGCGCCATGCCGTCGCGCGTCGTGTGGATACGCGCATCGATAATGCTGCCGCCCGCCAAGTGGATTGCACCCGCCAACCGGTAGAATAGGCCGGGATGATCGGCGGCATAAACCGTGACGAGCGTCGCCCCACGATCAGGATAGACTTGGGCTGAAATTGACAACAAACTGTCACCAGATTGATCAATATGACGCGCGTTGCGTTCAAGAATGTCGGCAGGTTCGGCGATCCAATACGCCTCGGGCAGGCGCTTCTTATATTTGGCAAAGCGCGCATCGGCCCAGCCAAGTGCTGCGTGAAGCGCGTCTTGTTTGGCAGCAATCCGTTCTTTGCGCCCCCGTTGTTTGTGGCCAAGGCGGAGAACTTCTTCAGCGGCATTGAACAGATCGGAGAGCAACTGACGCTTCCAACTGTTCCACACGCCCGGCCCCACCGCGCGGATATCAACCACCGTCAGCACCAGCAGCAGGCGCAACCGTTCGGGCGATTGAACAAGCTCGGCAAAATCAAGCACCGTCTTGAAATCAGACAAATCGCGCTTGAACGCGACCGCCGACATCAACAAGTGGGTTCGCACCAGCCAGGCCGTTGTCTCGGTCTCGGCTGCGCTCATCCCAAAGCGCGGGCACAGCTTTTCGGCAACCTGCGCGCCCAGCACACTGTGATCGCCCCCGCGCCCTTTGGCGATATCATGGAGCAGAACGGCGGCATAGAGTACCCGGCGCGAAACAATTTGTTTGACGATGGCCGTCGCCAGCGGGTGATCCTCACCAAATTCGCCTTTTTCGATTTTGGCGAGCAGGCCAATCGCACGGATGCTATGTTCATCAACTGTATAGTGATGATACATATCAAACTGCATTTGCGCGACGACGCGACCAAAATCGGGCACGAACCGGCCAAAGACCGTCGCCTCGTTCATCCAGCGTAGCACCGTTTCGGGATTACGCGGACTGGTCAATATATCAACGAAGAGCGCATTGGCTTGTGCGTTTGAGCGAACATTTGCATCAATCAACCGCGCATCACGGTTGGCGGCGCGCATCGCTTGCGGGTGAATTTCAACCTGCTGTTTATCGGCAACCGCGAAGAGCGCGATCAGCCGAGTCGGATCACGCACGAACCAATCATCCGATGGCAGCGCGAGCCGCCCGCGATCAAGCACAAATCCTTGCAAATCTCGCGGCGCGCGGCGCAAACCGGCAAGCGAAAAGCGCCGTCCCTTAGGCGCGAATTGATCATCCAAATGCGCCAAAAATACGCCCGTCAAATCGCCAACTTGTTTTGCGATCAGGAAATAATGCTGCATGAAGCGTTCAACCGCAGAGCGCCCCGGCCGATCCGCATAGCGCATCCGCGTCGCGATTTCGCGCTGGACGTCAAACGTCAGCCGTTCCTCACCGCGCCCGGTAATCGCATGAAGATGGCAACGCACCGCCCATAGGAAATTTTCGGCCTTTTGAAACTGGCGCAGTTCAACCTTGGTTAGCAGCCCGCGCTCAACCAGTTCGGCGACGCTCCCCACCCGGTGCATATATTTGCCGATCCAAAACAAGGTATGGAGATCGCGCAAGCCACCTTTGCCTTCCTTCAAATTCGGCTCGACGACATAGCGGCTATCGCCCATCCGCTTGTGCCGCACATCGCGTTCGGCAAGCTTTTCGGCAACAAAACTGCGCGCTGTTCCCGCCACAACTTCAGCGTCGAACCGCGCCGACGCCTCGTCATAAAGCGGCTGATCGCCCCAGACGTAGCGCGCCTCAAGCAATGCTGTGCGGATTGTCAGATCGCCCTTTGCCATGCGGATCATTTCATCAAGCGAGCGGCTCGAATGGCCAATTTTCAGACCCAGATCCCAAAGCGTGTAAAGGATCGACTCAATCACTTGCTCCGTCCAGCCGGTTTGCTTCCACGGCGTCAGGAAGGCGATATCAACGTCTGAATGCGGTGCCATTTCGCCGCGCCCATAACCGCCGACCGCAATCAGCGCGATGCGTTCAGACGCGGTTGGGTTGTTGAGCGGATAAAGCCGTTCACACGTGAAATCGAAGGTTACACGCAGGATTTGATCGATGAGAAAGGCCTGCGCTGCGGCGGCCTCCCGCCCCGCTTGCGGATGGAGCGCCAGTCGCGTGGCAATCTCTGCGCGGCCCGCCTCAAGCGATGCCTTGAGGATCGCGGTTGACGCCGCGCGCATCTGACCGGCATTGCTGCCTACAATCGCGCTAAGCTGATCAGCAAGCACGCGCCGGTCAACAATTGTCCTGCGGTTGGTCAGTTGATCGAAGCGGGAAGCCATAGAACGGCTATTGCCGGACTTAGCTGCCGCTGTCGCCCTGATATTTCAGCTCAAGATAGCGGCCCTGCGTGGCGAGTGTGTTGAGGTCGCCTGAGGCAAGCTGCTGTGAAAGACGGGTCAGTTCGGTATCCACCACGCCGAGCCCGTCAACCAACTGTTTATCTGGGCTCATCCCATTAAGCCCGTCACGGCGCAGATGCTGAGGCACACGGTTATAGCCGTTGACCAGTTCGGGCAGTTCATCACCGATTAGTCGGCGGAGTTCGCCTGCAATTGGCTCTCGCTCATCAAGCGTTTGCAGTTGCACCCCAAGCGTATCAAGCTTGCGGCCAATATCATTGACCAATGTAATCGCGGGTGCAGGCAGCGCCCGGCGCTGCGATTGTAGCCAGCGGTCAGTGCATTGGGGCAGACGCTTGAGATCAACCTCACGCAGTTTTTCGGCTGGAACAACGCGTTCACTGCTGAAATAAACGCCAGCGCACATTGCCGCCATCATCGCAAAGAAAGCGAGCATCACCCCCGCAATGCCGATCGGCGAAATCATTCCCCAAACAAAGGTAGCGAGGATAACCGCCCCTGCGCCTGCAAGCGCATATTTTATTGCCCTGCGCGCACGGTTGAAGATTGAGCGAGGCTGAGGGAGCAGATTATAACCCTGCTGTATGCGGATCTTCGCCTCGCGTGCGCTCCGCAGGATTTCATCGGAATCACTCATGATCAAACCGGTGCAAACGGACTGTCAGCAGCGCCGCCGCCCTCAATCGCTGCCTGGCGCTGCCCTTCGGCACGCGCGATATAGCCTTTGGATTTCTCAACCTCATTTGACAGCGTATCAACGGTGGTTTTCATTGAAATCAGCGCTTTGGCCTTGAACGTATCAATGCTGTCCATCGTCACATAAATATTCTGGAACGCCCGCTGGAGCGTTTCCATCGGGATTGTGCTTGATGCCGCCTGCTCATGGATTTTGGCGGTCTGAGTTTTGAGCATTTCGCCCGTTGAGTCGATGATGTTCGCGGTCGTCGTATTAAGCGCGGTAATCTGTTCAAGCACCAGTTTCTGCCCGACCAGCGCCTGTGCGACCGTGACCGCCGTGCGCAGCGCCGCAACCGTTGTCGTTGAGGCGCGGTCAACGCCCTTGATCAGTTCAACATTATTCTTTTTGACCAGATCAAGTGCGAGATAGCCCTGCACCGTCACCGCCATTTGGGTGAGCAGATCAGTCGTCCGCTGACGAATATAAAACAGCGCGGTTTCGCGGATCGCCTTGGCCTTGGCGGGATCGCTGATATCAAGATCGTTGGCCTTATCCTCAAGCTTGGCATCAAGCGCTTTGGCCACATGGATCATCTGTTCAAGCCGACCCATTGCCGCCCACAGATTCTGCCGCTCAACATCAATCGCGGCATTATCCTTCAAAAGCTCATCCTTGCCCGATCCAAGGTTGGTGAGGATTGAGGAAATATGGCCTTGCGATGATTTATAACCATCAAAATAATTGCGCATCTTATTGCCGTAGGGGATGATCCCAAAGAATTTTTTGCGCGTGAAGAGATCGCCCTTGGCACCGGGGTCTAGATCCTCAATCGTCCGGCGTAGTTCAGCCAAATCCTTGCCAACGCCGCCTTCCTTATCCATCGCACGAACGGGGCGATCAAGGAAACGGTTCGATTGGCCCGACGCTTCGGCAATTTCCTTGCGGCCCATGCTGGTAAGCTGATCAACCTTTTTGCCAAATTCGGGCGAGTTGGGATCAAGCAGCGCAAGCTCACTGACAAAACCGTCAGCCTTTTCATCAAGCGCTGAGCGTTGCTCATCCTTCAAGGGGACAAGCCCAGACGCTTTTTCGGGCGCGACGACGGGCACCGGATCGGGTGCGTTTAATGTAATCGTTGGTTCCTGAACTTGGGTTGCCAACCGAGCCTCCTTTAACAATTTAATCGAACATGGCGATAAACGCTGTGTTATTCAAGTAGAACGCGTTAGCCGCGCGGCCAACCACGCCGAAATAATCAATTGCAATTGGTGATACAGCATTAGCGGGATGATGATAAGCCCCGCCTCAGCGCCGGGAAAGAGGATACGCGCCATCGGTGCGCCGGTCGCAAGCGTCTTGTGCGATCCTGAATACAGCAGCGTAATCCGGTCTTCGCGTTTGAAACCTAGCGCGCCACCCAGCCACCACGTCGATCCAAAGGCGAAGCCCAACAAGACCAGCACAACCAGCAACAACAGGCCAAACTGCCCGCCCGACAAACGGTGCCAAAGCCCGTCAACAACCGCCGCACTAAACGCCACGTAAACCGCCAGGATGATCGTCAGCCGATCCATCCGCCCAATCCACAGCTTATGCCGCTCGGCCCATACGCCGTACCAACCATGCGCAATCTGGCCGAGGATGAAGGGGAGCAACAACAGTCCAGCAATCTTACCAATCGAGCCAAGCCCGATACCCGTTCCGCTGGCGCTCGCAATCCCCGCAACGATCAGCGGCGTCAGGGCAACGCCCGCGATATTGGAAAGCGCCGCCGCTACCACCGACGCGGCGACATTGCCGCCCGCCATTGAGCTTGACGAAATCGCCGCCTGCACCGTTGATGGCAGCGCGCAGAGGAACAGCACGCCGATCCAAAGGCCAGGAGTGAGGAGCGAGGGCATCAGCAGCGATAATGAAAGACCAGCAAGCGGAAGTGCTGCGAACGTGAATGCAACGATGGCAAGCTGCAACCGCCAATGCTTGATCCCCGCCCACACTGCCTCTCGGCTCAACCGCAACCCGTGGAAGAAGAAGAGTGTGAAGATCGCGATATTAGACACAGTGGAAACAGTGGACAGGGTCGCCCCGCGCGCGGGCAAAAAACTCGCCACTATAATCACGCCGAGCAGCATCAAAACAAAGCGATCAGGGATCAGGCGGGCGAGCATAGCAGGGGTGATGGCGGATACAGGCGCGCTCGACAAGTGATGCCATTTGATATATATCACTGCCATATACCAATCGGAGCCGTTGCAATGAACGATATGGCCAAAATCTTCTGGAGCGGGCGCAGCCAAGCGGTACGATTGCCCAAAGAATACCGCTTCGACGGCAAGGAAGTGCGGATTAGCCGCGAGGGCGGCAGGGTCGTTTTGGAGGCGGTTGAAGAAAGCAACGGCGATTGGATCGAGCGGCTGGCAGGGTGTATGGATGATGACTGGGCGAAGGCTGTCGAGGCTGGCCATCTTGGCCCTGAACAGATGCCGGATGGCCCGAGTTTCGATTGAATATGCGCTACCTTCTCGATTCCAATGCGATCATTACATGGTTTAATGGTCGTAACCGCGCGCTGGTTGAGCATCTCAAAGCGCATGACGGCGAATTTGGAACATCAACAATCGTCATCTTTGAGCTATATTTCGGCGCGTTTAACAGCAGTCGCGTTGCCGATAATATAGACCGCCTCACCAACCTCAAAATGCCAGTGCTTGAGTTCAGTGAAGCTGACGCAAGGACAGCGGGCGAAATCCGCGCAGCCCTCAAAAAAGCGGGAACACCGATTGGCCCCTACGATCTGCTGATCGCCGCTCAAGCCAAAGCGCACGGGCTGGTGATGGTCACCAACAATGTCGCCGAATTTTCGCGGGTGCAGGGGTTGGTTGTTGAGGATTGGATAGGTCAGGCCTCACCAACATAATATTCGACTATCGTTTTCGATTGCACTATTCTGATTCTATCAAAAGAGGTTTTGGTTTTATGTCTCAAGTTCACCAATCAAATAACAGCTCACAAAATGTTGAGAGTGAAATGCTTTCTCGGTTACGAGGTGACATTCAAAAGGGTTTAGACAGCGGGGCGGCGGAACCTTGGGATGCGGAAGAAATTAAACAGGCCGCGCGCGCCCAACGCATCAAGGCACGCGCTGCCTGAATGGTGCGCATAGCGCGTCAGCCCCAAGCACGGCGTGACCTCATAGAAATTTGGAATTATATTGCAGACGATAGCGTGCGAAGTGCCGACGCTTTGATCCACCGAGTTGACGCTAAACTGACCTTGCTTGCCACAAATCCCAAACTGGGCCGTGTCCGCGACGAGCTTAGCGCTGGATTGCGCAGCATCAGCGTCGGGCGCTACATTTTATTCTATCAAATAATGCCCGACGGAATTTTGCTCGTCCGCGTACTGCACAGCGCGCGTGATTTGGGGCCGCTGTTGGAAGGATCGGTTTGATCCCCCACGAATTGCAGTTCGCCCCCACCCCACCTTGCCGCACCGCACAAATTGCGCTATGCGCGCGGCCAACGTCATTCCTCGCAATCAGAGTATTTTCATGAGCCTCCGCAATGTGGCCATTATCGCGCACGTCGATCATGGCAAAACGACCCTTGTTGACCAGTTGTTCCGTCAATCAGGAACTTTTCGGGAGAATCAGCGCATTGAAGAACGCGCGATGGATTCAAACGATCTTGAAAAAGAACGCGGCATTACGATTCTGGCGAAATGCACCAGCGTCGAATGGCACGGCGGCGGCGTTGATACACGAATCAACATTGTCGATACGCCGGGCCACGCCGATTTCGGTGGCGAGGTTGAGCGGATCCTTTCGATGGTTGACGGCGTGATTTTGCTGGTTGACGCATCCGAAGGCGCGATGCCGCAAACCAAGTTTGTGACCGGAAAAGCGCTTGCGCTCGGCCTGCGTCCGATTGTGGTGGTCAACAAGGTCGACCGCCCCGATGAGCGGATTCAGGAAGTGCTTGATGAAGTTTTCGATCTGTTCGTCTCGCTCGATGCAACCGACGAACAGCTTGATTTTCCAGTACTTTTTGCCAGCGGCCGCAATGGCTATGCTTCGCTTGACGCGTCCGCCCGCGAAGGCACACTCGCGCCGCTGTTTGAAACCATCGTCAGCCATGTGCCAGAGCCGTCCGCCGATCCTGATGGGCCGTTCAAATTTCTGGTGACATTGCTTGACCGCGACAATTTCCTTGGCCGTATCCTGACTGGCCTCGTGTTCAGTGGTTCGGTCAAGACCAACATGGCGATCCATGCGCTCAACCCCGACGGCAAAATCGTTGAAGCGGGCCGCGCGTCCAAAATTCTCGCGTTTCGCGGGCTTGAGCGGGTTCCGGTTGATGAAGCCTTTGCGGGTGATATCATCTGTATCGCCGGGATGACCCACACGACGGTCGCCGATACGATTGCCGATATCTCGGTGAGCGAACCGCTCCACGCGCAACCGATTGATCCACCGACGCTGTCAATGAGCTTTGCGGTCAATGACTCACCCATGGCAGGCCGCGAAGGCACCAAAGTAACTAGCCGCATGATTCGCGACCGATTGCTGCGCGAAGGCGAAAGCAATGTCGCGATCAAGGTCACCGAATCGTCGGACAAGGATAGTTTTGAAGTCGCCGGGCGCGGTGAGCTTCAACTCGGCGTCCTCATCGAAACGATGCGCCGCGAAGGGTTTGAACTGAGCATTAGCCGTCCGCGCGTTCTTTTCCGCGAGGATGAAAGCGGCGCGAAATTGGAGCCGTATGAACAAGTCGTGATCGACGTTGACGATGAACATAGCGGCACGGTCATCGACAAGATGAACCTCCGCAAGGCTGAAATGCTCGATATGCGACCCTCGGTTGGTGGTAAAACGCGCATCACGTTTAGCGCACCGTCGCGCGGGCTGATCGGCTATCACGGCGAATTCCTAAGCGACACACGCGGTACGGGGATCATGAACCGCCTGTACGAGAAATATGGCCCGCACAAAGGCTTTATCGAAGGCCGCAAAAACGGCGTTCTCATCTCGAACGGCAGCGGCGAAGCCAATAACTACGCGCTCGGCCCGCTCGAAGATCGCGGCATCCTGTTCATTGGCCACCAAGAGGTGTTGTATGAAGGCATGATCGTTGGCGAAAATGCCAAGACCGATGATCTTGAAGTCAACCCGATGAAAACCAAGCAGCTCACCAACTTCCGCGCGTCGGGCGGCAAGGATGATGCAGTCAGGCTGGCCCCGCCCAAGCGGATGACGCTCGAACAAGCGATTGCCTATATCGATGATGATGAACTGGTCGAGGTAACGCCCAAAAACATCCGCCTACGCAAACGCCACCTCGATCCGCACGAGCGGAAGAAGGCGAGCAGGGCGAAGGTTGCGGCGTAACGGTAAAAACTAAGTCACTCGGGGCAAAGGGATAGTTGCCCGGAGTGACCTTGGTTCAAAATCTATCGCGCGCTTGCTGTTTCAACCGATGCAGCGGTGGTTTTCAGACCCGCAATGCGGGCGTCGATAAGACTGAATATCCGGGTATAATTAGAAACTGATTGATCAATTTTTTCGGATTTTTGCTCACCAGACTGAGCAAACTCGCCAAAGCCGCTCTGGCTTTCAGTGCGACTTCTGATCAACCGCAGCCTGACTGTGTACGTGCCCATGCTGTTGGGTATCATCGTGACTGTTGCCGCAGTTGATTTATACTCTGCCTCACCAGTCAGGTTTTCAAAAAAATCTCTGGTGTCTCTTATCGGGCTTGTAGCACGAATAAATCCACTGTTGCTATCAACGCTGCTGATAATGAAACCATTATCTTCAAGTGCCGCAATAGTGGCCTGAAAAATCTGTGCTTGATTGCCGCTTACCACATGCTCAACTGGCAAATATGGGGCTTGGGGCGCTTTTTTGGCGACAGCAGGCTGCATAGCCGTAACCATGGCCAGTGCTGCAAAAGCCGTCAGTAATCTTGGCCGACAGATATTTGTTCGAATCGATACGCTACTCATAACAATGCCTTTCCTAATACTCGGTGCGACTATGCTAGATTTTCACTATTTGACTGAACCTATAGTGAATGGCTTGCCTGACGCGCAGTGCCGAGCAAGAAACCAAGTAAGCTTAAAACGTGGCTTCGCTGAAAAAGCTTTATAATTCAGTCACTTCGGTGGCACGACACCCGGTTTGATGGCTTGCTGTGCTGCATCTTGTACCTCTTTGAGGCCATCGCGTAGGCTTGCATTTGCGGTCGTGAGTTCAGCAGTGCAGCGGGTGAGTTCAGCCTGAAACTTCTGCGACGTTGTGACAACTTTCGCTTCACCCACCAATATGGAGCCGAGTTTGGGGGCCGACTTTCGCGCCGTAACCCGGCCATAATAATAGAATTGCCCGCGCCCCGCTGCCTCCTTCTGTGCTGGATCGCGCGCCGCCAGCGTGAGGACAAGGATGCAGCGCGCGTCAGCACGGTCGGCTACGGTCTGCGCAGTGGCAGGGCTTATGCTTCCGGCGAGCAAGGCAATCGCCGTCAAAACAATACGCATTATGTCATCTCCTAAAATCAACGAGCGGCTTTTTTGAGCGCAAGGCGGACGAGTGCATCAAGGCTTGCGCCGTCACCAAGTTCGGCCTCAGCGGCGGCAACCGCTGCGCCCGCTTCGGCGGGTTTGAAACCGAGGTTAGCAAGTGCTGACACCGCGTCCGCACCCACGCCCGCTGCGGCCTTTGGCAAGCTTCCTGCGGGGCCGATGGCGACGCCGCCGACCTTGTCTTTAAGTTCCATTGCGATCCGCTGCGCCAGCTTTGGCCCGACGCCGTTTGCGCGCGCGATCATCGCCTTGTCTTGCCCCGCAACTGCACGGCTGAGTTCCTCGGCATCAAGCGTTGAAAGAATGCTGAGCGCCACGCGCCCGCCAACGCCCTGAACGCCTGTCAGAAGCCGGAACCATTCGCGTTCCCCCGCTGAACCAAAGCCGAACAGCGTCATGCTATCCTCACGCACCTGCATTTCGGTGAGCAGCATGACAGTGCCACCGACCGCGCCAATCGCCGAAAGCGTGCGCGCCGATGCCTGCACCAGATAGCCAACGCCGCCGACATCAAGCACCGCATGATCAGCCGCGATTTCGGCAAGCGTTCCTGTGAGGCGAGCGATCATTTCAGTCCCATGCTCCGTGCACTCGCGATATGATGCGCGTGGGTGATCGCAACCGCAAGCGCATCCGCCGCGTCCGCGCCTGAAATCTTCACGCCGGGGAGCAGCCGCGCGACCATTGCATGGACTTGCACCTTGTCAGCCCCACCCGTACCAACGACGGCTTTTTTGACCAGCCGCGCGGCATATTCGCCAATCGCTATCCCCGATTTTGCCGCCGCGAGCAGGATCACCCCGCGTGCCTGGCCAAGCTTGAGCGTCGATTGCGGATTGGCGTTGACGAACACTTCTTCAACTGCGGCTGACTGCGGCTGATGCGCGAGGATCACATCAACCAGCGCACTATCAAGCGCCACCAGACGCTGCGCCAGCGCCATCTTCGCATCGGTACTGATCTGACCATTGGCGATATGGCTCAGACGATTGCCCTGCGCCAGGATCACGCCCCAGCCCGTGGTGCCAAGGCCGGGATCAAGACCCAAAATGATCAGCCCAGTTTCTCCATGATATCATCGCTGATTTCATAATTGCCCCACACGGTCTGCACATCATCATCATCGTCAAGCACATCAAGCATTTTGAAGAGCGTCACCGCATCCTCCTCACCCACGCTCACCATCACTTGCGGGCGCCACGCGAGCTTTGCGCTTTCGGGCGCGCCGAGCACTGGCTCGATGGCCTTCAAAACCCCGTGAAGCGATTCAAGCGCTGTCCAGATTTCATGACCGTCCTCTGATGACGACACATCCTCGGCACCCGCCTCAAGTGCGGCCTCAAACACTGTGTCACCGTCACCAGCAGTCGCCGGATACGTAATCAGGCCAAGCCGATCAAAGGCATGGCTCACCGCACCCGGCGCGCCGATATTGCCGCCATTGCGCGATACCGCGACCTTCACATTGGTTGCGGTGCGATTGCGGTTATCAGTCAGCGCCTCGATGATCAGCGAAACCCCGCCGGGGCCAAAGCCTTCATAGCGGATTTCTTCATAATTTTCGCCGTCGTTCGCGTTCGCCTTGTTGATTGCGCGTTCGATATTATCCTTGGGCATCGACTGCGCCTTGGCCGCCATGACAGCGGCGCGCAAACGCGGGTTCATATCAGGATCGGGTGTCCCCGATTTCGCCGCGACGGTGATTTCGCGGCTGAGTTTGGAGAACATCGAAGAGCGTTTTTTATCCTGCGCGCCCTTGCGGTACATGATGTTTTTATATTTGCTATGGCCTGCCATTGGGAACCTTGAATTTTATATGTTGCTTGATTTGACTCTAGCCCAAGCACGGGGCCTAGAGCAACCGCTGCCACCAGCTTACATCGCGCCAGCCACCCAGTTTCCAGCCAACCTCATGATAGACGCCAACGAGAGTAAAGCCGCAGGCCTGATGCAGCGCGATGCTCGCCGCGTTGGGAAGGGCAATCCCGCCGAACGCCGCGTGATAGCCCTTGGCTTTCAGGCTTGGTAGCAGCACTCCATAAAGCGCTGCACCAACCCCGCGTCGGGCAAAGTCGGGATCGACATAGACGGCAACATCGCAGGACGTTTTATACGCCGCGCGCGTCCGGTGCTGCGAACCATAAGCATAGCCTGCAACCTGCCCCCCAATATCGGCGACCCACCAGCAATGCGATCCGCCATAGTCCGCGATGCGTGCCGCCATTTCATCGACACTGGGCGGGGTTTCTTCAAAGCTGATCCAGCTATCTGTTACAAACGGCGCGTAAATCGCCCGGCACACCTCAGCATCGTAAGGCGTCGCCGTGCGAAGCTGCATCAGGCCAGTTTAACCGCAGTGCCCGATGCCGATACCATTAGCATCGATCCGTTGGCCCCTAGCACTTCATAATCAAGGTCTATCCCTATCACCGCGTCAGCACCAAGCGTGCGCGCCTCAGCGGCAAGCTCATCAAGCGCGGTTTTGCGTGCATCGCGCAGGCTGCTTTCATACGCGCCCGAACGCCCGCCGACGATATCGCGGATATTGGCGAACAAATCCTTGAAGATATTCGCGCCGACAATCACTTCGCCGGTCACAACGCCCAGATAATCGCGGACAGGGCGGCCCTCAAGCGTGCTGGTGGTGGTCATTAGCATGTTCTGTCTCCTGTATTTCAGAGGCCGAGTTTATTCTTGATGTACACCATCTTCAGGACTTTGCTATTGGCTGCACGATGACCGATGAGAAAAATGATAGCCACCGCGTTTTTCGTGACACCTTTTTTGGCGTTCTTTCAAGTGATGTCGTAATTTGTTTGGGCCGCGTTGAAGTTGCTGACACACAGGCAACACGACGCGACCTCATCCGAACCATGTTTACGGCAATTGAGGGCTATGTTTGGGAATACCGCGCTTTTGTGAAATCAATCGTCAATGATATCGGAACGGTCTCGCCGATTATGGAGCTTGCTCTGACTGAAACAAGCTATTCTGTTAGTGACCAAGGCAGGCTTGAGGAACATATTCGGCCTATCCCGGTCACATCAATGATCAGGCTTGTGACAAAGCTGGCCGAAGAGCATTGCCCTGAATTGAAAACAGATTTTTCCAACGCTGGGTGGTCAAATTTGAAGCAGACCATCAAAATTAGAAATCGGATTACGCACCCAAAAAGTGCATCCGATTTGGAAGTTACGCCGGAAGACATCGCAATCTCCCAAGCAGGGTTTTTCTGGCTTTTAGCGCTAATAGCGGATGTTATGGAAGCAAGTAAAAACGCGTCAGCAAATCATTTAGCTGCACTGAGGTCGGTCTTTGAGAAACTTATCAGCGGAGATCCACAAACCTTAGCCGACTACCAAGCGGCTCTGAACTCACCCTAGCCTCAAAACACCCTGCCAAATCACACCAACCCAAGTGCCGATTTGTAAAGATCAAGAATCGTTTCCATTTCCTGACGGTCTTGCTGCGACATTTTGCGCAACCTTACAATCTGGCGCATAATTTTGGTATCATACCCCACGCCCTTCGCTTCGGAATAAACATCGCGAACATCATCAGCCGCACCCTTCTTCTCTTCCTCAAGCCGCTCAATGCGCTCAATAAACAGGCGCAGTTGGTCGTCAGAAACGGCGGCTTCAGCCATGAAATTCTCCTATTATGTTGGGTAGGGCGCTTGCCCCGAATCAAGATTGTAGCGCCTTAATCGTCATGCGGATTTTTCGCCACACTTTCCGCCATCCGCGCCAATTGCTCCGCTGTCGCCTCCGCCTGATGCGCTGCCTTCCACTCGGCATACGGCATTCCGTACACCAACGCCCTCCCATCCTCCTTGCTGATGCCGCCCGCTTCGGCGAGCCAATCGCCGAGGCAGTTGCGGCAGAAGCCGGTATGGCCCATCAGATCAACATTCTGGACGTCGGTGCGGTGCTGCAGGTGCGCGACGAGACGGCGGAAGGCCGCCGCCGCTACGGAATCATCAATTTGTAACATGGTCATGAATAAGTTACCTCAGTTGCAACGCGGGATTTACCACTTATAGCGCGTTGCAACCAGAGGAGCTTTGCTTGAGCCAGTTTGTCGCCCCCCGCCAGCGCAAAGTGCGCGTGCTTGCAACCCTTGGCCCTGCGAGCCGCACGCCCGAAATGATCGAAAAGCTTTACCGCGCCGGGGCCGATGCGTTTCGCGTCAATATGAGCCACGGCAGCCATGATGATCACCGCGCGACGATCGCGGCGATCCGTGGCCTTGAAAAAACGCTTGGCCGCCCGACGACGATCCTTGCCGATCTACAGGGGCCAAAACTGCGCGTGGGCAGTTTTGCCGAAGGGCGGGTTGAGCTGCTGACGGGGAGCAGTTTCCGGCTTGACCGTGATCAGACGCCGGGTGACGTGACGCGGGTGTGCCTGCCACACCGTGAAATTTTTGAGGCACTTCGCGTCGGCGCGCGGCTGTTGCTTGATGATGGTAAGCTGGTGCTGCGCGTGACTGATATGGCGGATAATCATATCATGACGCGGGTTGAGGTGGGCGGGATGCTCTCGAACAACAAAGGCCTGAACGTCCCTGATGTCGTCGTGCCGATGGCCGCGCTCACCACCAAGGATCGCAGCGATCTTGATTTCGCGCTTGATCAGGGGGTGGATTGGATCGCGCTGTCCTTCGTGCAGCGGCCTGAGGATTTGGCCGAGGCGCGCAAGCTGATCGCGGGGCGGGCCGCACTGCTCGCCAAGATTGAAAAGCCGTCAGCACTTGATGAGCTTGAGGGGATATTGGAGCTTGCCGATGCAGTGATGGTGGCGCGCGGCGATCTGGGGGTTGAGCTTCCGCCCGAGGCTGTGCCGCCTGCGCAGAAGCGCATCGTGGAAATGGCGCGGCGGATGGGGCGGCCTGTTGTCGTCGCCACGCAAATGCTTGAGTCGATGATTACCTCGCCTTCGCCAACGCGGGCTGAAGTCTCTGATGTGGCGACCGCGATTTATGACGGGGCCGACGCGATCATGCTTTCGGCCGAAAGTGCGGCAGGCGCATGGCCGGTCGAATCAGTCGCGATGATGGATAGGATTGCGATCAGCGTTGAAAATGATCCGGGCTATTCCGAGCGTATCCACTTCATGCAGACCAAGGCCGATCCGACGACGGCGGATGCGCTGTCCGAAGCCGCGTTTGATATTGCCAGCACGGTTTCGGCCAAGGCGATCATCTGTTTCACCATGTCGGGATCAACCGCGCGGCGGGTGGCGCGCGAACGGCCATCGGTGCCGCTGCTGATGCTGACGCCCAAGCTCTCGACCGCGCGGCAGATGGGGCTGACATGGGGCGTCCACGGTGTGCGCACGCAGGATGTCGATAGCTTTGAAGAAATGGTTGCCAAGGCCAAGCGAATGGCGCTGCGCCACGGCATTGCCAAGGCGGGCGATCAACTCATCCTGATGGCGGGGGTGCCGTTCGGGACGCCGGGATCAACCAACGTGCTCCACGTCGTGCGGCTGACGGGGGATGAGCTTAAGGGGCGGTGATTAGAGCAAGCTTAGGTCATTCAGCGCACCGCGCAGCGTCCCCACATCCTTGAAATGATGGCCGATAAAACCATTCGCCGCCGCCGACTCGATATTCTCAAGTCGATCATCAACGAACAGGCCTTCGCCGGGTTTCAGCCCAAAGCGGCGGAGCGCAAGGGCGTAAATCGCTGGGTCAGGCTTTACGAGTTTTTCCACGCCTGAGACGATGATGTCAGTGAAATGATCAAAGACTGGCGCGGTGGGGCGGAATTGATCCCAAAATTCAGCGCCGAAATTGGTGATGCCAAAAATCGGGACTTTGCGCGCGGCAAGTTCATCAACCAGCGCGATCATGCCAGCAACTGGCCCCGGAATTGTCTCTACAAAGCGCGTGGCATAGGCATTGATATGGTCAGCATAGGCGGGGAAGGCGGCGATTCGCTCTGGCACCATTTCAGCCAGAGGGCGCCCCGCGTCATGCTGAAAATGCCATTCTTCAGTAACAACATGCGCCAGAAACCAATCAAGCTCACCCACATCGTGGATGAGCTTGGCGAACAGCCTGCGCATGTTCCAGTGATACAGCACATTGCCGACGTCAAAAACGACGGCCCGCACGCGCACGTTAATCAGCCCTGGCGGGCTTTGAACCGGCGATTGGTTTTGTTGATGACATAAGTGCGCCCGCGACGACGGATCACGCGGTTGTCCCGGTGACGATCTTTAAGCGACTTCAAAGAATTGCGAATCTTCATGACGACACGCTTGCCTAACTCTATATGGTGTTGAAATATTGCGCGTCGCTACGGGGAGGCGG
>JAYTPB010000089.1:0-4526 GCA_043747445.1 Sphingomonadales bacterium | reverse complement strand
GAAGTTGGCGATCTTGCCGGGGATGGTGAGCGACTGGCCTGCGGAGAGCGCGCTGGTGCTGGTCAGGCCATTGGCCTCGCCGATGATGTACCACAGGCTGGCGTCGCCGAACAGGCTTGCGGCGATGCTCTGGAGCGAGTCGCCGCTCCGCACGGTGTAGCGCGCGGTGCCGTTGCCCGCATTGCCCGGATTAATCGCGTCATAGCTTTGATCAAAATCAGCGTAGGGCGTTGGTGATCGCGGCGTTCGAGACGTAGAGCGTGCCATTTGCTTCGATACGGCGTAGGCTGGTGGTTTCTGAGGTGACTGCGTCGCGCGAGTCATAGGTCACGGCGCTGCGGCTATATTGCACCACCCCGCTTGCATCATATTCGCTATACGCGGTCACCCGGCCAAGCGCGTCAAGCGTGCGCAGTTTTAACCGAAATGAAGCCGGAAGATTACAAAAATTACACTGTGTCGGGGATTTTCTCCTTTATTTTGTGGTTGCTCAAGGGAACGCAATTTGGAAAGTCACACTATGGTCTCACCTAAAACGCTTTCGCCATGGCGCTGGTTGAGGCTCCTAACTGTTTCTCAAAAAACCTTGAGAAATCTCACGAAGTTGACACCGAATC
The DNA here is from genome assembly GCA_043747445.1 of Sphingomonadales bacterium. GTDB lineage: Bacteria > Pseudomonadota > Alphaproteobacteria > Sphingomonadales > Sphingomonadaceae > Aquisediminimonas. The sequence goes on along the minus strand of JAYTPB010000089.1, from coordinate 3,909 downwards.
GGTAGTTTTTGTAAGCACTTTCATTTGATCAAAATCATCACCGCGTCAGATCGTTCGCCATCCGTCATATCTCCGGCGAGCAGCGAAGTGTGGCACGAACAATAGCCAGTAGGAAAGCGAAAAGCGAAAAGTGAAGGGGAGCCAAACAGTGCTCTCCTGAGCCAGTCGAAGGGCCGCCCCCGCGCCGCAGCGCGGGTGGCCAACGGGGGACAAACCTGCAAAACCGCGAGAAATGCAATGGACAATCACCCGAGTCATGTTAATCCTGCAAAATATTCAAATCATTTGAAGGCTACGAATATGATACGCGTTTCTTCGGCACAGTTTCTAAAGGAATATGGCGCGCTGACCGACAAAGCGTTGACTGAGCCGCTCACCATAACACGCAATGGGCGTGATCGGCTGGTGCTGGTATCAACCGATTTGTTTGAAGAATTGCGCCGCGCCACCTACCGCGCCCGCCCGATTGAGGCGCTTGATGAGGCTGAAATCGCGGCCATTGCCATGGCCAAAGTGCCCGAGGAATTTGCGCATCTCAATGCGCTTCTGCCTGAAGCATCTGCCTGATTTCCCCTAGTGCAACTGCCTGAGCCGATACCCGGACTTGTCATTCGCTACGGCTTTTTATGGAGCCGTGAACAGCGCGCGGCGCAAGAGGAGGGCAAGGATCGGCCCGCTGCCATCCTGCTTTCAACCGACATAAATGCGACCGCAAAGCGCGTCTATGTCCTTGCCATCACGCATAGCGCGCCGCGTGAAAGTGCGCGCGAATGCGTTACCGCGATTGAAATCCCGCACCGGGTCAAGCGCCACCTTGGGCTTGATGACGCGCGGTCATGGATCGTGCTTGATGAGGTGAATGATTTTATCTGGCCCGGATTTGACCTTAGCCCCGTTCCCGGCAGCAACCCGGCGCGGATCGATTATGGGATGCTCCCGCCTGCATTTTTTAACGCCGTCCGCGATGCGTTTGTCGCCCTTTATAACGCACGGCGGGTCAAGGTGGTGAAACGCGAATGAGGGGGTGGAAATGCAGAGGGGCTATCGCTCGGTACAGCGGCTGAGCGTGAGCAGCGCTGCCTCACCAAGTGTATGATCATCGGACTCATCGCGCACCCCAATCCGGTGCGATTGCGGAATGCCCTCGCCGTCCCAGCCTTCAAGCGTGTAGTGGCGGCTGGGCCGAAGGACGGTAACCCCGCTAAAATGCTCAATGCCGCATGATTTCATACCTTTGAACATGGCACGGCGCGTTTTATAGCCGTAGCGCATCATGACGTTCGCGACCCACTCTTCATAGCGAATTTTATTCTGATCATGACTAAATTTTTGATTATATTCACGCCAATCAGGCTTGCGACTTTTGGCGATTGCCTCACGAATGCCAGCGCCTAATATAGCAGGCTCAGGATTTGGCGGCAGATATATTTTCAAACCTTTAGGATCAGCTATTGACAGAGGTGTTGCTGTGAATGTTTTAATAACAATGAATTGATTATTACCAAGCAAATCGGCATTTTTTATAATAACATCATTCATATAGACTACCTTACTTTAGTCACAATGACTTTTACGGGGGTGTTGCGGGTTGCGCCGTAAACAATGGCGCGTTCAATCTGGATAAGCTGGGCTTCACTGGTACGGAAGGGGATAGCGAGCTGTAGTTCTCTCGTTCTGATCTGCGTCGATAGCAGCCTAGTTTCACCGATCGAACCGCTCTCAAACCCAATCGTCGCATCGATATTACCTTTGAGCGTCCCAAATATCTGCTCGGGCTTGTTAATCCGCGATGCGGTTTGGGTGTTCAAGGTCTTGATGCTGGTTGCCTTGCCGATGATCGGATCAAACAGATCAAATGTCTTAAAATTGGCGGGCAACCGCACGCTTCCGGGCAATTTATTGGCGATAAAGTCCTCAAAGGCAAGCCCTTGCGGCTTGATCCCGCCACCAAATGGTACGCTCAACGCACCGCGTGAAATTACTGGCGTATCAGCAAGCGCCACAGCCGCGCGCCCTGCTGCGCTATCAAATTCTGGCGCAAGCGCGGCCACGCCAACCTGTCGTCCAACGGCACTTGCCGCACCCACACCAAGCCTGCCAACTGCACTCGCCCCGCCCGTTGCGATCCCGTCAAACAGGATATCGCCAACAATCCCCGGCCCCTGAAGCGGCAAAACAAGGAACCCAAGCGGCGCGCGGTTGAAGATATCAGCGCGCACCGCCGCCAGATTGCGCGCAACGGCCAAGCCGCTCTCGCTCTCCACATCCTGCCCAAACGGCGTTATTGCGGCCTCAATCGCGCGCAGCTTGTCAAGGTTTTGGCTGGCGCTCAGCGTATCATTGCCGTCAAAGCCCGGCAATTCATCAGCCAAGGTTGCCGCAAGTGCAAGTGGATTGCCAAAATTCTGCGTGGTTGGCAGGCTGCGCCCCGCAAGGAAGAAGCCAAGCGCGCCCGTTTTGCCATTTGCGCTCAAATCAAGGATGATATCCGCCACCGTACTATTGGGGAAAAGCGATGTTTTGATACCGCCTATCAGACCTTGCGGTTCGCTCTTGATAAGCTGGGTGATAGTGTCGTTAAACTGGAATGCGCCATTGCTTCGGTCAAGGGCTGACTGATTCGTCGGGTTAACCGTGCGCTGTACACCCCCATTCGCCCCGCCCGCACTTGTTGCATTGACCAGCGCGCTGGTTTGTGCAGCGGTTACCGCACCGCCAAATGCCACCCGCGCGGCGGCGAGCGTATCTTTGAGGCTGGCGTCGAGCGCGGCTAGGTCAATCGGGATGTTGAGTGGGCCGGGATCAGCGATGGTGACCCCGCTGCCGTTCTGTGCCAGCTTCACGTCTGGCTTGGCCGCCCGCCCCCGCGCCCCTGCCCCCGCGATGCCTTCGGCGATCAGGCCGCCGACCGTCTGGCCGATGATGTCGGGGAGGATGGCACGGATGTTATCGCCAAAGCTTGTGCCTGTGACGAGGCTTCTGGCACCCGCGCCTGCGATGGCAGAGGCAGCGCCTGCGAGCGTGCGCGTCGCGGCGTCGGTGCGGGTGCCGCGTATCGCCCCGCCAACGCCTGCCGCGATCCCCGCCGCTGCAACGCCTGCAAAGCTGAACTTGTCTTGCAGGCCAACCGCCACGGCTATCCCTTGCGTGATCGCGCTGTTGATCGCGCCGTTCACGACTTTGCCAACAATCCCTGCGCCTGATCCACCCCCGCCAATCCCAGCACTGAGTGCGGCGAGTGCCACGCCCTTGAAGCTGAACTTGTCTTGGATGCCTGTGGCGAGGCCGACGCCTTGGCTCGCGACGCTGCCCGCAACGGCGGCACCGATTTGGGTGAGCAGCGGCGCGCCGGCAGGCGCGATGATGGCGGTGACCGCGATGGCGATGGCCGCGAGCAATATCTGGCCGAACACGCCGCAGCCGTTGGCTTTCTTCGGCGGGCGCGGTGTAGTCGGCGCGGTGTCGCCGATGGCTTTGCTGGCGTCGTAGGGGCGGAAGGTGTCGGCGTTGTTGTGGAAGTTGCTGATCTTGCCGGGGATGGTGAGCGACTGGCCTGCGGAGAGCGCGCTGGTGCTGGTTAGGCCGTTGGCCTCGCCGATGATGTACCAGAGGCTGGCGTCACCGAACAGGCTGGCCGCGATGCTTTGGAGCGTGTCGCCCGAACGGACGGTGTAGCGCGCGGTGCCGTTGCCGCTGTTGCTGGCGTTGACCGCGTCGAACGCTTGGTCGAAGTCAGCATAAGTGCTGCCGCCGTCTGCCCCGCCAACAAACGCGCCGGTGCCATTCGTTGGCCGCGCGACCCGTTCGCCGAGCGCTGTGCCGAAGTCGGGATCGGGGTTGCCGTTGTTGCTGTTTGATCCGACCTGGATACCGTTCAGGTAATAATTGTAAGCTCTGGGATCGCCGCCT
>JAYTPB010000088.1:0-2110 GCA_043747445.1 Sphingomonadales bacterium | reverse complement strand
GATTTGCCGGAAAATTATGCAAAATATCCTGCTGCATTTCAGTTTATCAAGGATGTGCCAACTGACTGGGCGGATACCCGGGTGCTTGCGGGTGAAATTGGCGATTATGTGGCCTTTGCGCGCAAGAACCGAGTAGGGAACGACTGGTACATCGGTGCGGTTGGTGACGAAGAGGCACGGACGATGACCGTCAAGCTTGATTTTCTTGACCCCGGCAAAACCTATACTGCGCAAATCTACCGCGACGGGGATGACGCCGATTACCGCACCGAAAAACGCCATGCGATTGTGATCGAAACCAAAAAGGTGCGGGCAGGGGATAGTCTTACGCTTGTAATCGCACCGGGTGGCGGTCAAGCAATCCGCTTTGTGGCTTCGAAATGATCAACAAAGGGAAGCAGTCATGGCCATCGTAGTAACCGGCAGCACGCCAGAGGCCGAGAGCGAAGGCGTTGACGCGCCTGACCTACGCATTTTTGTGTTTGCGCTGTTTTTCATTTTTGGCGGTATTACGAGCCTGAATGATGTAATCATTCCCAAGCTCAAAGAGCTGTTCACGCTCAATTATTTTCAGGCGCTGCTTGTCCAATCTGCCTTTTTTGGGGCTTACTTTATCTTCTCAATTCCCGCTGCTGCGATTGTTAGAAAGAGCGGCTACATGCGCACGGCGGCGATTGGATTGCTGATGATGACAGCAGGGTGCCTGCTGTTTGTGCCAGCCTCATTATCGGGGACGTTTGCGATGTTCCTGTTCGCGCTGTTCGTGCTGGCGGCAGGGATCACGACGGTTCAGGTTGTCGCCAATCCGCTGATCTCAATGCTTGGTGCACCCGCGACTGCACCAAGCCGCTTGACGTTTGCACAGGCTTTTAATTCGCTTGGCACCACGATTTTCCCCTATGTTGGCTCAATCGTCATCCTTGGCTCGCTCGCGACGGTTGACGTAACGACACTGAGCGGCGCTGCACTGGACGCATATCGGACGCAAGAGACGCAGGTTGTCGTGCGCACGTATCTTGGGCTTGCAGCGGCATTGATGATTGTCGCGGCGGTCGTGTGGAAGCGCCGCAACCGCCTGCCGCAGCCACCTGCTGATGATACGAGCATTTTGAATGCGTTTGATCTGCTCAAGCGGCAACGCTTTGGTTTTGGCGCGCTCTGTATCTTCCTCTATGTCGGGGCGGAGGTTGCGATTGGCTCGATCATCGTCAATTATTTGATGGAGGCCAACATCATGGGGCTTGGACAGCAGGCTGCTGGTGAACTCGTGCCGCTCTATTGGGGTGGTGCCTTGGTCGGGCGGTTTATTGGCTCTTATGTGCTTAGGCTGGTATCGCCGGGAATGGTGCTTGCGGGTGTTTCCGCAATGGTCATCGCGCTGCTGCTGATTTCAGGGGGCGGAAGTGGTGGAATAGCAGGATGGTCATTGCTCGCGATTGGATTGTTCAACTCGATCATGTTTCCGACAATATTCACGCTTGCAAGCGTCGGCCTTGGTAAGCGTGCCGCCGAAGGATCAGGCGTGATCTGTGTTGCAATTGTCGGCGGCGCGGTGATCCCTCCGCTGACTGGTTGGGTTGCTGACATGGTCGGCAGCTTGCAAGTCGCATTGATTGTGCCCGCACTATGTTACTTCGTGATATTGGCCTTTGGCTTTTACGCGCACCGCAACCGCGCGTCTGCATAAAAAAGACCCTCCCTCACTAGGTGAGGAAGGGTCAGATCAAGACGCCGGGAGGCGTTAGGTTAAGGGTTACGCTTTTGCCTTTTCATTGCACTTGGCGAGTTCTTCGGCAGTGAACGCCGCGCCATTGGCGGTGAAGCTTTCGATTTTGCCAACCTTGCGCGCGGCCTGGGCGCAGACAACGGCGGGGCGGCTGTTGCTTTGACCAGCGACACAGCCAGTCGGGCCGCAGCGCCAAAGCGTTTCACCAACAACCACCGACTTGACTGATGCGACAGCCGTTGCCGGGATCAGCTTGTACATCGGAGCGGCTGCAAAAGCGGGCGATGTCGTGGCGCTGATCAACAGGAAAGCGGTGCTGAATGAGGCGAGAACGGCGAGAATTTTCTTCATGGGGAGAGCCTTTCAATTAAGTTGCGAATCACT
>JAYTPB010000087.1:0-22862 GCA_043747445.1 Sphingomonadales bacterium | reverse complement strand
CGGATCAGGCGGGCTTTCTCCCTGAAAACGGATGATCCCGCGCGCCAAGTCAAAGCGCCTGCCAGCAAATTCATAACCGCCGCGCACAAGGTCGGCCTGTCCGCGAATGACGGGCGCATTGGCTGATCCGCCAATCTCAAGCCGCGCACGCCATTCGCTCTCAATTCCAAGTCCAGTGACTGATACCCGCCCCGGCGCACGTGCCTTGATCGCGAGTTGCCAACTGGTCGGCTGTGCGCGACGCACTGGCGCATCAACATTTGTATTGATCTCTACAACGTTTAGCTGAGAAATCGCCGCCACCGCAGATGCCGCCCGGCCAAGCCGGTAGCTGCTCTTGTCAAGCACGATATCACCAGAAATAAGGCCGCCGCTTGCATCCGATTTGAGCGATATCGGCCCGGTGACGGTGGCGGAGAGTTCATCGCGCGCGATAAGACGCGCTTGATCAGCAACCACATTCAAATCCATCGCAAACCCGCGCGTTGAGGATAGGTCAAACGTACCGCTGCCTGAAAGTTTGCCTTCCTTGCCCGATTGAGCAGTGAACTGATCAAGGGTCAATGTTGATCCGCCAAAGCGCCCGCTTGCCTTGACGCCAGTGAGCACCATGCCAGTGACAGTGCTTTCAATCCGCGCGCCGTTGGTGCGCAGCGATCCAGCTATGCGCGGGTCGTTCAGCGTACCCGTAATATCGGCACCAATCGCGACGGGGCCGGAAAGATCAATCGCCTCTACCCCCGCCAGCCGCCACAGCGTATCAGCCGCACCGTTGAAACGGAGCTGTGCAAACATCGGCGCGCGGTTAAGGCGAGTCATAATATCTGGCCCGGCACCCGGTGTGAGCTTAATCTGGCCGCGCCCGATGGTCTGCCCGCCGCTGACAGCAACCGCGCGTGCGGCGGCGTTGTTTGGGCTGAGCACCGCCGCAATGCCTACATCAAGCGGCTTTGAGCTAAGCACGAGTCCTGATCGCGTAAGCCCGCTGATCCGCACATTGGCTTTGCCGCTGGGCAATCCGCCGTTGGCCGTGCGGTAAGTCACGGTTCCGCTTGCATTGCCGCCAAGCCCGAGCCGGGGGTAGACGACATCTAGGATAGTGAGCGGCATCCGGCTGATGTTTGCGTCAAATTCAGTTGCGCGTTCGCCGAACAGGCCCGAGGTCTGGATGCGACCGCCAGCAAATTCAAGCGTAGTTTGTGACAGCCGCCAGCCATTTGCCTCACGCGTAAATAGCGCGGGGCTGATCAGGCGGATCGGCTTGCGGTCAACCGTGCCGCTGCCCATTAGTTCAACACGGTCAGGCCGCACTTGCGCGACGGTCTGCACATCGAACGAACGCCCGCGTGATCCGGCAAGGCTGGCGCGCACTTCACCTACGCCGCCGCGCAGTTTGACGTTCGCCGCCAGCCGCGCGAGCGAAATGCCGCCGCGCGAAAGCCCTTGGCCGCTTATTGTGGCATCAATTGTCGTGCCGGCAGGATCAAGCAGCATAACCGCGTCAAGCTGGCCGCGCTGGGCCGACATCAGCGGCGGGCCGTTCAACCGGGCATCGCGGGCCTTCAAATGCGCCTCAATCCGTTGAATATTGCCAGCGGGTGCAAAATCCAAGCGTCCACTAATTCCACTTCCGGCAAGCGTCAGCCCGCCCTCAAACCCGCCCTCACGTGAAATGAGTGACCCACGCGCATTTATTCCAGACACATCGAGTGCTGCAACGTTGATGGTCGCTGCGCCGCCTGTTGGCAGCAATATCGCTCCAGCACCCGTGAAATTACCGAGCGTGGAACCGCCGCGCGCATTCCACACATAGCCTGCCGCGTTCGGATCAAGCAGCAAGCGCACATCGCTCAGCCCCATCGCGGCGTTGGGGGATTTGAATATTATGTCGAGCCGTGGGCGCTGGATCGGGCCATCAAGCAGCAGCCGGACAATCGGGCCGTAACGCGCCTGTCGCCCGCTGGCTTCAAACAAGAATGTGCCGTCTGCACGGCGGATGCCATTGCCGGTGAGGGTAATGCCGGGGGCGGTTAGCCGCAGATTGCTGAAACGCAATATACCGTCGGCTCCGCGCAATATTCCGGTTTCAATTCGTGGCAAGCCTTGGGTTAGGCTGGCAAGGAATTTATTGTCGAGACGGCGCACCCAAGCCTGACCAGTTCCGGCAAGGATCGTGCCCTTGCCGCCAGCGCCCGGCATGAATTTGAGATTAGTACGGACATCAACAATACCAAGGCCGGGGATCGCGTAGCGTTCAAGTTCGCCAGCAAAACCAACATCATAGCGCCCGGTTGCAAGGTCAACGAGCAATGTTAAACGGCTCGACAGCTTGTCAGATGTCAGTTTGAGCGCATCGCTGGTGATGGTTTTCGTAGTCACCTTGAGATCGCCTGTGACGAGCAGATTGGCAAGGATTCCGCCCGCGACATTACCAACACCACTCACCCGCGTGGCAGAAAACCGCACCGGAACGGTGACAGGGCTGCGCGAAAGCCGCCCTTGGCCCGATGCGCGTGCATTTTCAAATCCAGTGGTTCCAAAGATAAGCGTGCCAGCAGTCAACAGATAATCGAACTTGGCTGTTGCAAAGGGGCCGTCGAGCCGCGCCTTGAGCGTCAGCGGGCCGCCGCGCATATTGGCGAACAGCGCTTCTGATTGAAGCAGCTTTGCGTCGATATTGAGTGCGTTGAAACGGCTCGTGCTGAGATCGATTAGACCGTCTGCGGTCACAGCAAGTGCTGCTGAACCAAGTTTGAGGCTGCCATCAAGGCGGCGATTGTTGAGCGTCGCTTGACCAGAAACCCGCACCACCGGCGCGGTGAGTTTTTGCAGCCGCCCCTTGGTAAGTGATGCAAGTCCGAGCCTGCCATCAATCCCGAACGTCCCGGCATTGGCGGTAAGCGCAAGATCAGCGATGGGCGCGCCTGAGACACTGGCGGCCAGTTTACCCGACCATGCCCGCCACGCGCCATTGCCGCTGACCGTAACGTCAAAGGGCCGCGTAGTGCCAACTAACGCACCGAGCACACCGCGCGTCGGCGCTTTAACACCGGCCTGAAGGTCAAAGCGATCACGGTCTGGCTCGGCATCAAGCTTAAGCGCGAGCGCGTCTCCTGCGTCGGTGCTGGCATTAAGCTGCACCTTGGCACGACCTGCGACAATATTGGCTGAACCAGACAATTTGCCAATCCGGCGAACTCCAGTAACGCGCGGCTCGATCCGGAGCGTATCAATGCTGAGCGCGCCAATGCGGATATCAAATGCGGGCAATATCGGGCGGTTGGGGTCACCGGGTTTGAGCTTGGGCAATTTATGCAGCGTTGCAAAATCGCTATGCAGGCTTGTGATATCCAGGCTGTCGCTGATCCAGCGTCGCGGTGACCAATCAAGATCAACGGTAGCCGCTTCAAAAAACAAACCCGCAGGATCATATAGCCGCACCGCACGCAGTTGCGCCTTTCCGTAGATTGATCCGTCGATCCGGCCAATCTTGATACGAAGCCCAGATTTCGGCGCTTGCGCAGCGATTTGATCGGCGATTAAACGGTGACCGATGCTTGTGTCAATGAACCAAAGCGCAGCAGCGATCAGCAGCAAGAACGCAGCGACACCAAATGTCAGCCATTTGAGCAGCGATTTCAAAATGCTTGGCCAAGTGAAACGAATACCGTCACACGGCCATCGCCCTTTTGACGATTGATTGGCGTGCCAACGTCAATCCGGATTGGCCCGAAGTTCGAATGATAGCGCAGCCCAACCCCGGTGCCGTAACGCAGCCCCGAAAAATCAGGGAGGGCACGGGTGTAAATATTACCCGCATCAACAAAGGGCACCACGCCAAAAGGCCCGAAGCGAACGCGCGCCTCAAGTGCAAATTCAGCGAGGCTTCGCCCGCCATCAGGGTCATTCGCGATATCGCGCGGGCCGATCTGCTGAAAACCATAGCCGCGCACTGATCCGCCGCCGCCTGCGTAAAAGCGGCGGGACGGTGCAATCGCGCTGCTTTTTGCCCCCGTGATTGTGCCGATACGCGCGCGTCCGGCGATGGTGATACGCTTGCTGGCGGGCACATAGGCGCTGCCGTCAAATTGTGAACGGACATAAGCGAATGTGCCGTTTTGCAGCGAAATCTCTGGCGAGGTGCGCAGGCCAAGCCGAAATCCGCGTGTGGCGTCAAGCAGATCATTTGATCCGTCATAGTTAAGCGAAAGCGGCAGCGCGCCAACAAAGAAAGTGCGTCTGCGCGCGGTGCCGATGCCCACAATATCGCGCTCATCAGACGCAACCAGCTCAACGCCTGCGCTCCATGTCCATTTTTTCTGCCAGAGGATGTTGCTCTGCCGCTCAATCCCCAAGGCAACGTCGAACGTGCTTGCCTTAAACGCATCGAAATCTGATCGGGTCGCGCCGATCCGTGCATTGAGCACTTGATCACGCTTCTTAAAATTCCCCTGCCGCAAAACGACGCCGAGCGCTTGTTCGCGTGTGCCTAACAGGCCGCGCAGGGTAACCGCACCCTCTGGCTTGATCAGGTTTCGGTGCGTCCACGACGCTGCGGCACGAATGCCTTCGCCAGTGCCGTAGCCAAGTTCGCCCGCAATTGTCCGCACAGGTGCTGGTTCAAGGCTGATCGCGATATCGGCAACATTCGGAGTTTCGGAGGGCACCGCGCTGACGGTTGCGCTCGACGTAAGACCAGTGGCGATCAGTGCGCGCTTGAGGTCGTCGATCATTGCCTGATTATAAACTTCGCCGCTTTTGAAACGCGCAATTTGGGCGACATGTTTGGCGTCAAACGGTGCACGGTTGCCAATCACCTTGAAAGTGCCGACTTTCTGTTCCTCGACACCCTTAACATCAAGCGAAAGTGTCGCGGTTTGCGTTTCATGGTCGACGATAATCTGAGGATCGCCAATGCTCGCAAACGGTGCGCCCTCGCGCTTTAGACGGTCAATCAAAGCCGTTCGCCCAGCGATAACAGCATCGACATCGACGACATCACGCGTATCGATCCCGAATGCCTCACGAAGCTCAGCAGCTTTGAGGCCACTTGGTTCTAAACCAGTGACTGTAACATCGTCAAACTGGTACAGCACGCCGCTTTCAGCGCGCAGGCTCACCGCGAGCTTGCCACCGTCTTCGCGCATGACTTCGGGTTCGACCACGGCATCATAATAGCCACTGTTTTTGAGGATCGTTGTCAAAAGTTCAGCATCATCGCGCGCGCGGCGGTTAATCTGCGCTGCGTTGGCGGTGTCCTTTACGCCGTCGCGCAAAGCCGAAAGTGCTTCAAAGCGTGGACCAACGTCGGCGCGGAGCAGCGGATCAAGCCCGATGATCGCAATGCTGTAACGCAGTGCATCGGCATCCTCACTGTTTACTGCCTCAGTTGGACTAGAGGCTATTTCGGTTTGCGGAGTGTCGGCCATATTAGGCCAATCAACGCCGATATCGGCCATTGGTGCCATCGGCGACTCAGGGTCAAGCTGACTTTGCTCACGTGGTGAAGCCGTTTGTGCTAACACGGTGCCGGGCACGGCTGTGATTAGCAAAAGCGCGATTGCCGGTAAGGGCAGTCGACGTGTTACACATAATACCATATGTTTCATTTAGCGGCATAAAGTCTTGTCCGCCAACGCTAAATTAATGAATTGTGCCCTGAACATGGCGCGAGGAGAGCGTCACGATCAATCGTTCAACCTGACGCCAGCGACAAAATAATACGACATTGCCACGATCCCTACTGATATCGGCGCGTGCGGCGGCCTCACGCCCGGCATCTTCGCCAAAAGATGCAATGAGTGCAGCAGCGGAGTCAGCGGTGATACGGTCGGCAACATGCAGGATCATGTGGGAGCAACTCCAGAAAAAATCGATTTATCTCGGATAGTTGCAATAGTCTAAGAAGCCGCAAGGGTGATTGGTAAACGCGCGGTTGACGCTATTTTATGCGACGACCCGTCCAGATAACACGCCCAACAATGTCAATATTGGCAGGGTTCACATCATTCCAGTCTGGATAGGCAGCGTTATCGCTGCGTACCGAGAAGCTGAGTTGCACGGGATTAATCGTCAGCCGTTTTACGATCAGGCTATCATCGACACGAAGCACGTAAATCCCGTCGCGGATGCGTTCGGCTCCGTCGGCGCGGTCAACGAGTATGTCATCGCCGTCAACCAACGTCGGACTCATCGAATCACCACTCACCTGAATGACTGAGAGTGCTTTGGGGTTTGCGCTCAACTGACGCAGCCAGCGCGTTTCAAAACCAATCTGCCCAAGCGGCGCGTCGTCAGCATCTAGCGCGCCGGGGCCAGCCGACGCGCCGACGGCCAGACGCGGCACCATAATAACGTCATTGCGCGCCTTTGTGGAGGCTGCGCCGCGCACCAAGGCTAGGTTTGGCCCACCCAGCAGGGTTTCAGCAACACCGAAATATTCAGCAAGTGTACGCCTGTCATCCTCATCAAGCTTTTTGGGGACGCCGCGATGGATGAATTGCTGAACATAGGCAGCATTGCGACCAAGCAGCCGCGAAAGCGATGCATAATCATCTCCGCGATCACGGATGAGTTGGTCAAGAACTGCACGAACGCCTTCCATTTTTTTTCTATAGACGTAGGAAAACTCCTAGACAAGTAGGAAATTACCTTTCATATAGGAAAAATCCTATCGCAGTCGCAAAGAAAGGAAACGAAGGATGACAACACTCAATGAGATCGAGAGATTCATGAAAATAAAACAAGTGCCGCCAACGCGTTTTGGCCGTGAGGCTGTCAATGATCCGCGTTTCGTTTTTGACCTGCGTCTGGGCCGCGAAATGGGTAAGCGGACGCAGCATAAAGTAAAAGCGTATCTCAGCGGTACAGTCCGATGAGGAGTGCTTTGATGAATCCGCACGCCGCACTTCAACAAGTCTTGCTCGCTGGACTTAATCCAGCCTCGGTGATGATTGAAAGTGACCGCGAAACGCCCTGGGCAAGTGCGACTTTTTCGGGAACGCGTCACTATTTCGATATGACTGTTTCAGGAAATGACGCGATTGCCGCCGCCGCCAATTTGGGAACAATGATTAGCGAGGATCGTGTTTGTATCGCTGGCCACGTGGTCGCCGATATATTGCTTTCGTCGCACCAGTTGGTTCAATCGTCAAATATGCCGATAGTTGTACTCGGAATTGAAGCGCTAACGGTCAGCGATTGAGGACGGGCATAATTAACTTAGCCCGCGCAGTGCTTTGCGGAGTGATGCGATATCGCCCGCACCAAGCGGTCGCGCGGAAAGCCCACGCGCGGTGCGGCGATCTAGCGCGGATTGAAGCCGTGCGAGCTCATCACTGAGTTTTTGTTTTTCCTCGTTCGGACGTGGCGCGATGCGATCAAGCACCAGCAGCGCTTGATCGGGTTCTGGGACTGGCGGTTCTGGCTCGGCGTCATCCGTTGGCGGGCTGCTGACGACGTTGGCAATCGCCTCGTCAGACATAAAGGGCGCGCCAAGCTCGCGTTCGGCAAAAATCGGTTCGCGGTTGCGTTTGGCGATTAGGCTTTCGACAATTGGCGCTGCTGCATCAATCCGGCTGCCGCGCGCCTTTGGTGGAGCATTGCGTTTTACGATTGCGCGGAGCAGCGCAAGACCAGCCCATAGTGCTGAAAATACGCCAAGTCCGCCCGCAATTGCCGAGAGCTTGCGCGCGGTTTCTCCCAGTGGCGGCTGCGCGGCGGCAATGAGTGATGGCAATCCGCTCGCCACTACCATGCGTTCAAACAGCCATCCTGGCGTCATGAAAATCAGAATCAACGCGATCATACCAAACATCGCCGCCACAACTGGGGCGAATGGCACCCTCGCCACACGTTTCAATAGCCTGTTCATTTACGCATTTCCTTCGCAGCACTCTTTGCCACTAATTTATGATAAACAGGTTGATAACGCGAAATATTTGATGACCAGTTACGATCCAGTTCAACAAATTTCCGCGCGACATCGCGCCGCTCTTCCCAAATTGCTCGGTTATCAAGCAACTCAGCGAGTGCGCGTGCCACCGCAGGCGGGCTATCGGGCGCGAACAATGTGCCTGTAACGCCGTCTTCGATCAGTTCGCGGTGGCCGCCAACGTCAGATGCCGCCACCAACCTGCGCTGTGCCATCGCTTCAAGCGGTTTGAGCGGGGTGACCAAATCGGTCAGCCGCATTTTCTTACGCGGATAGGCGAGAATATCGATCAGACTGTAATAACGCTCAACCTGATCGTGTGGCACGCGTCCGACGAAGTGGATATTGGTGGCTGCTGGGGAGCTTTCTGCTTGCGCGCGCAAAGCCGCCTCCATCGGGCCACCGCCGACGAGCAGCAAGTGCGCGTTTGGCCGCTGTGCCTGAAGCGCTGGCATCGCCGCAATTAGATCATCAATGCCCTCATAATCATAAAAACTGCCGATAAAGCCAATCACGTCAGCACCGACAAGGCCAAGAGACTCTGCGAGTGCAGCGTCCGGTGGCGGCGGATCGCCAAACAGTTCAAGATCAACACCGTTAGGTGAGACCATGATCTTGTCAGCAGCTATCCCGCGCGTAAGCAAATCGGCTTTTAGCCCTTCGCAAATTACCGCCACCGCATCCGCGCGGCGCACGGCATAGGTTTCGAGTGCCTTGGTGGCACGGTAACGCAGTGATCCTTCGGTGCCCGTGCCATTGCCAACGGCGGCATCCTCCCAGAAGGCGCGGATCTCATAAATGAGGGGAATTTGACGCCGCTTTGCCACGCCCAACGCCGCAAGTGCGGTCAAAACAGGCGAATGTGCGTGAAGAATATCAGGTTTCCAAGTGTCGATCAGGCTATCAATCCCAGCAGCCAACGCCCTAATTTCGCGCCATTCGGCCAGCGGCGATGGCGTGGTGGCCGGTTTTGGGGTGCGATGAAAGGTGAGGCCGTCGACCACTTCCACCTGTGGCCCGGCGTCGGTGTGGCGCGCGCCCGTTATTCCGGCAACCTCCCAGCCGTTTGCCATCTGTGCTTTCAAAATGGCACGGGTACGAAACGTATATCCGCTGTGCATCGGCAGGCTGTGGTCAAGAATATGTAGTACGCGCAATCAACGGCCCCTGTTCGTCGGCATTACAGCCGTGTATTATCGCAACGAACCTTAACGCCGCGTCAACCGGATTTGCTTAAGAGATTGCGCGATGATTGACAATTTCTCCATCGGATTGACCCACGGCTTGATGCTGCTTGCGGCATTGCTGTTATTGCTGCGCCCTGAACTGGATAAGGAAGAGCCACCAAAGCCGATGCCAAAACCCAAGGCATGGCGCGGCAAGGATGGCGGCGATGCGTGATCTTGTCTTTGTTGCGTTCCTGCTTGCGCTAATCGGGGCTGGCTTCAAACGGCCGTTTTTGTTTGTTCTTGCTTATGTTTATATTGACATCGTGGCGCCGCAGCGGCTGACATATATGCTACTCAATACGGTGCCGATTTCTTTAATTGCGGTGAGTTTGGCGGTCGGCGCGTGGTTGCTGGTCGATCATAAACGCGATGCGCGCTTTGCCCCACGCCAGTTTCTGATGGTCATTCTGATGCTATACTGCTGGGTCACGACAACGCAGGCGGATTTTCCGATTGAGGCCGCCGAAAAATGGAGCTGGGTCTGGAAGGCATTGGCCTTCGCGATTTTCCTGCCTCTGACGCTGCGGACGCGACTTAGGATTGAGTCGCTTGGGCTATTCATGGTTTTGTCTGCGGCAACGATCATCATTGTCGGCGGGATCAAGACTGTGGGCAGCGGCGGTGGCTATGGTGGGCTTAATCTCATGGTCACGAATAATACGGGCCTTTACGAATCAAGCATTATTTCCTGTGTGGCGATTGCGATCATCCCGCTGATCCTATTCTTGATGCGCCACGGCACGATTTTTCCGATGGATTGGCGGGTGAAGATTTTCGCCTATGCGCTCTGTTTTGCCTGCCTGTTGATGCCGATTGGCACTGAGGCACGTACTGGCCTGATCTGCGTTGGCGTGCTGGGCGTGCTGATGCTGCGCCACACCAAACGGCGCTTTCTCTATCTGACAATGGCGGGTGTGCTTGCCGTTTCTGCTGTGCCGTTTCTGCCGAGCAGTTTTTCCGAGCGGATGGATACGATCAAGAATTACAAGGCGGATAGTTCTGCTTCAACGCGGATTGAGGTTTGGAAATGGACATGGGCGTATGTGAAGGAGAATCCGTTCGGCGGCGGGTTCAACGCGTATTTGCAGAATAAAATCCGTTATGAGACGATTTCGGTTGATGAGGCTGGCGGTGTTGCAACGCAGGAAGAAACACTGATCCTTGATAAAGCACGCGCCTATCACAGCGCCTATTTCGAAATGCTCGGCGAACAGGGCTTTCCTGGGCTTTTCATATGGCTCGCGATTCAAGGCATTGGTTTGTTCAGGATGGAAGCGGTACGCCGAAAATACCTGCATCACGCCGATGAAGGCGAACGGTGGATCGGCCACCTCGCCGAAGCGCTCCAACACGGCCAAATCATCTATCTGGTTGGCGCACTGTTCGTCGGGATCGCTTTTCAACCGTTCATCTTCATGCTGCTTGGGATGCAGATCGGGCTTGATACGTATGCGAAGCGGCGTTCAGCCGAGGCGGCTTGGCGGCCTATGAACGAAGCGCTACCTGCTGCTGTATGATACCGAATGATTCGTTCGACGTAGAACTCGCGGCGGTTTGGCGCGATGTGACGCTGTGGCTTAGTTTTAATAGCTCGCGGATTTTGCTCGCGGTGCTTTTCAGCGCGCTTCTTGTCGTCGTCCTTTACGGCGTAAAGATCGTCGGTAAGCGGCTAAGTCGTCATAGCAATCAGTGGACGGGGATCATCGGTCGCGCGCTGGGTAGTATGCGGCTTTGGTTCATGGTTGTACTCGCGGCACAGTTGGTTGCGGTCTACGCTCATGCCCCGCAGGATGTTCGGAGCACTATTAGCTTCGTTTTCATCTTTGCCGCGACGTTTCAGGGCGCGCTCTTCCTACGTGAGCTGATCCTCGGTGCGGTTGATTTGCGCGCTGGGGAGGCCGATCCTTCGGGTAGCCTGAGCAGTGCACTTGGCCTGATCCGGCTGCTGGTTAATGTCACGCTCTTCGTGATCGCGCTGATCGTGGTGCTGGCCAATCTCGGCGTGAATGTGACTGGCCTCGTCGCCGGTCTCGGGGTCGGCGGCATCGCGATCGGTTTGGCGGCGCAAGGGATTTTCTCCGATCTGTTCGCAGCGCTTTCGATCCTGTTTGATAAGCCATTCCGGCGCGGCGATGTTGTCCGCTGGGAGGGAACGACGGGTACGGTTGAAGCGATTGGCCTCAAATCAACCCGCATCCGCGCGATCAGCGGAGAGGAAGTGGTGATTTCAAACACCAACCTCCTCGGCAAGGAACTCCGCAATTTCGCGCGAATTGAGCAGCGGCGCATCATTCAGCCGCTGAGTCTGGTTTATCATACGCCACCTGAGGTTTGTGCCGCGCTTCCTGATATGCTCCGCACCGTCATTGATGGCTGTGATGGCTCCCATTTCGTGCGGTGCGGGCTTGATACATTTGCGCCGTCGAGCCTTGATTTCCAATTGGTTTACGATGTCGACGCGGTGGATCAGGATGTGATGCTGTCGCATAAACACACAGCCAATATTGCTATCCTTGAATGCTTTGCAAAGCATGGCATCGCCTTCGCCTATCCGACGCAGACGACCTTTACAGCAGCGCCCGATGGAACGTTGGTTATGCCCTATGCACAGCTACCCGGCGGCGACATCGTCAAGCGATAATAGCGACGCATTGCCACCCGCACTCGTCGTATCGGTTGAGGTCACGCGTTCGGCGCTGAAGCGGTGGAGATAATTTGGCCCGCCTGCCTTTGGCCCTGTGCCTGACAGACCTTCGCCGCCGAAAGGTTGGCTGCCAACAATTGCCCCGATCATCGAGCGGTTGACATAGAGGTTGCCCACGCGTGCTTTTGCCTCAACCAGTTCAGCGGTGCGCGCGATGCGGCTGTGCAGCCCCATCGTCAGACCAAAACCCTTGGCGTTGACTGCGTCTATGGTGGCCTCAAGCGTGCCCGCTTTCCAAGTGGCGACATGGAGGAGAGGGCCAAACCATTCGCTGCTGAGGTCATTAAGCGATTTTAGGCGGATGATCGTAGGCGGAACGAAATGCCCGTCGGTTGGCGCTTCGACGCTATGCGCCCAATTTGCCTTCTGGCTCTCACGGTATTCCATCAAACGCTTGTGTGCGGTCGCATCAATGACTGGCCCAATATCAGTTGCAGGATCGGCGGGATCACCAATGATCAGCGTATCCATCGCACCGCCAAGCATTTCGAGGATATGATCGGCAACATCCTCCTGTACAAGCAGCAGCCGAAGCGCTGAACAGCGTTGTCCCGCCGAACCAAAGGCCGACGTTACGACGTCAACCACGACTTGTTCGGCAAGCGCGGTTGAATCGACGATCATCGCGTTGATGCCGCCAGTTTCGGCAATCAGAGGAATGAGTGGACGCGCATCATCGTCAAGCAACGCCCGCGCAATGCGTTTGGCGGTTGCGGTCGATCCCGTGAAGGCGACGCCCGCGATACGCGGATCGGCGATGATGGCTGCGCCTACGTCAGCGCCGCCGGTGGCAAGAATGAGAGCGTCCTTCGGGATTCCGGCCTTGTGAGCGAGCGCGACGGCTTGGGCTGCAATCGCAGGGGTTTGCGGGGCTGGTTTGGCGATTACTGTGTTTCCAGTAACGAGGGCCGCCGCGACTTGGCCCAAGAAAATCGCGAGCGGAAAATTCCACGGCGCAACGCACACCCAGACGCCGCGCCCTTCATAACGCAGCACGTTACGCTCACCCGTGGGGCCGGGGAGTTCGAGCGGGGCCAAACCGTCGCGCGCTTGGGCGGCATAGTAACGACAAAAATCAACCGCCTCGCGCACTTCGCCCAGCGCATCGGGGATGGTTTTCTTTGCTTCGTGAACGAGGGTGGCCATGAGTGAATCGCGATTGGCTTCAAGCGCATTGGCAAGCCGTTCGAGTGCTGTCGCGCGTTTTTCTAATGGCGTCGATGACCAACTTGGAAAGGCTGACAGCGCTGTTTCAACCATAGTCTTCGCGTCTTCGCGTCTTCGCGCGAACCCATCACTGCCAATTTCGCGCGAAGCCGCAAAGCCGCGAAGGGCTGCTTGTGTATCTGAAAGGGTATTCCAGTCCTGCAAATCGATCCCAGCGCTGTTTCGCCGCCCCCCGAACAGGTCAATCGGCAGCGGGATTGAGGCGTGGCGCGTGCCGCCGACTGCGGCAATCTTCTCAACTGGGTCAGTGAGAAGCTCTTCATCGCTCATATTTTCATCAGCAAGTTGGTGAACAAAACTTGAGTTTGCCCCGTTTTCAAGCAAGCGCCGCACCAGATAGGCAAGCAAATCGCGGTGGCCGCCAACGGGGGCATAGACGCGGCAGTGATAGCCTTCCTCTCGCACTAACCGTTCATAAAGCCCGTCGCCCATGCCGTGGAGCCGCTGAAATTCGAAATCGCGATTGTCGCCAGCCCAACCCAGGATCGTCGCGACTGTGAGCGCATTATGCGTCGCAAAAGCGGGGTAAATATGTTTCGCTTCAAGCATGTCGCGGGCACAGGCGAGGTAGGACACGTCGGTCGCTGCTTTGCGCGTGAAGAGTGGATAATCGCCTAGGCCTGCCTCTTGGCACCGTTTGATTTCGCTATCCCAATACGCCCCTTTGACAAGGCGAACGCTCATCCGCCGTCCGGTATCGCGTGACAGGCCGTCAGCCCATGCGATCACGGGTCGCGCGCGCTTGCCATATGCTTGGACGGCCATGCCCAGACCGTCCCAGCCTTTAAGCGCTGGCAGCGCGGCGATGGTTGCGATCATATCTAGGCTCATGTCGAGCCGCTCGGTCTCTTCGGCATCGACCGTCAGCGCAATGCCTGCCTTGGCCGCGCGCAGGCACAGGCTTTCGAGCATTTCAGTCAGCGCTGGCACACAGCGCTCCCACTGCGCGACTTCATAGCGCGGATGAAGTGCCGAAAGCTTGACCGAAATCGAATGCCCGGCTTTTGATGATTGGCCCACCGCATCAATCGCGGCTTCATAGGATGCGAAGTAGCGTGCCCCATCAGCGAATGTCCGGGCGCCTTCGCCGAGCATATCGAAACTGGCGGTGAAGCCCTTATGTTCGGGTTTGGCCATCCGCGCGGCGGCTTCCTTGATAGTCCGCCCCATGACGAAGATTTCGCCCATCATCCGCATCGCAGCGCCAACGCCTTGGCGGACAAAGGGTTCGCCCGCGCGCGCAATTAAACGACGGAGAACGCCTTCCTCTTGACCTTCGCTGACCAACGCCCGACCAATGACCAGCCCCCATGTTGCTGAATTCACGAGTGTCGAATTGGATTTCCCGGCATGGGCCCGCCAGTTCGCATCGCCAAGCTTGTCGGCAATCAGTGCATCCGCCGTCTCAGGATCGGGCACACGCAGAAACGCCTCGGCAAGGCTCAGTAGCGCAACGCCTTCGGAAGTGTTGAGGCGGTATTCCTGCAAAAATTGGTTGACCCAGCCCGAGCCTTGCGCTGCGCGGAGGTCAGCGATTAGGCCAAGCGCACGTTTATGAACGCCGGGAATTTCGTGATTTGTCAGCCTTGCCCGCGCTATTAGAGGTTTTAGAACTTCCGGTTCGGGTGCGCGGTAGAGCGTGCTCATTTCTTGGCGGAGAGGTGACGTTGCGGAATCCATCGCTTTTGACTTTCACTTGGGGGAGGCTTTAACAGGCTGACACGATTCAGCCGTTGTAATAATATTGCGCGGGATTATCACTGTGTTTTTTACAGGTAAAAGAGGGAAGTAGCATGGCAACGCTTGACGAAATGAAGGCTATGGTCGGTACCGTGATCGGCACATCCGAATGGGTGCTGGTCGATCAAGAGATGATCAACAAATTTGCCGACGCCACTGGCGATCACCAGTTCATTCACGTCAACCCCGAAATGGCGAAAATGACGCCGTTTGGTCAGACGATTGCACATGGGTTTTTGACGCTCTCGCTGATGCCAGTGCTGAGTGCAAAGGCCAATTTGCCTCATCCTGACGGGATCAAGATGGGCGTGAACTATGGCTGCGATAAGCTGCGTTTCCTCAGCCCAGTCAAATCAGGCAAGCGTATTCGCGCTGTTTTTAAGCTTGCGGCATTTGATGAAAAACGTCCCGGCCAAATCCAGCAAATGCAGGAAGTAACCATTGAGATTGAAGGCGAAGATAAGCCAGCGTTAATCGCCGAATGGATCAGCCAAGTTTTCGTATAAGGAATTCAAAAATGCGCACAGCCGTTATCGTTTCGACCGCCCGTACTCCGATTGGCAAAGCCTATCGCGGTGCGTTTAACAACACCCCTTCGCCAACGCTTTCGGCAATGTCGATCCGTGCCGCCGTCGAGCGCGCCGGGATTGACGGCGCTGAGGTTGACGATGTGTGCTGGGGTTCCGCGCTTCAGCAGGGTAGCCAAGCTGGCAATCTCGCGCGCACGGCGCTTCTCCGTGCGGGGCTTCCTGTCACTGTTCCCGGCATGACGATTGACCGTCAATGTTCATCAGGGTTGATGGCTATTGCGACAGCGGCGAAGCAGATTATTGTTGATAATATGGACATTTGCATTGGTGGCGGGGTCGAGTCGATCTCACTCGTCCAGACTCCCCAAATGCGTGTCGCGCCCGATCCTGAACTGCTCGCGATGCACAACACGATTTATATGCCGATGCTCCAGACTGCCGAAATCGTCGTAACACGCTACGGCGTGACGCGCGACCGACAGGATGAATACGCGCTTCTGTCACAGCAGCGCACGGCCGCCGCGCAGGCCGCAGGCAAGTTTGATGCTGAAATCGTTGAAGTCACCGCGACCATGGCAGTCGTCAACAAGGAAACCAAGGAAGTCAGCCACAAGGAAATCACGCTATCGAAGGATGAGGGCAATCGTCCTGATACGCAACTCGCGGGATTAAACGCGCTGATCCCCGTGCTTGGGCCAGATAAGAATATCACTGCGGGCAACGCCAGCCAGCTTTCGGACGGCTCATCAGCTTCTGTCCTGATGGAAGCATCGGTTGCCGCGAAAAAAGGGCTAACGCCGCTTGGTCGCTATGTCGGTATGGCGGTTGCTGGCACCGAGCCTGACGAAATGGGGATTGGCCCGGTTTTCGCGATTCCAAAATTGCTTGAACGCTTTGGCCTCAAGGTCGATGATATTGGTCTTTGGGAACTCAACGAAGCGTTTGCGGTTCAAGTGCTTTACTGTGCTGACCGCCTTGCAATCCCGATGGATCGCCTCAACGTCAATGGCGGCGCGATTTCAATTGGCCATCCTTACGGGATGTCGGGCGCACGCATGGTCGGCCACGCGCTGATCGAGGGCAAGCGTCGCGGCGTCAAATATGTCGTCATCACCATGTGCATCGGTGGCGGGCAGGGTGCTGCCGGGCTATTTGAGGTTCTTTAAGCCAGATTTGAGGGCGGTGTCATGATGCCGCCCTTAATCCTGAACCCGTCTTCGCGATCCTTCGCGAGCAACAATGCGCCATCAAGATCAACCCATTTCGCGCCCTGAGCGACTAGAAACGCGGGCGCGAGGCCTAAGCTGGTTGAGAGCATACAGCCGACCATGATCTCAAAGCCCATTGCCTCCGCTTCAGCCTTGAGTGCGAGCGCTTCGGTGAGGCCGCCTGCCTTGTCGAGCTTGATATTGATCGCTGCGTACCGCCCTTTGCAGCGGGCGAGGTCGGCGCGGTCTTGACAGCTTTCATCGGCGGCGAGTGGAATGGGTGAATGCACGCCGTCAAGCAGATGATCTTCGCCAGCTTTCACGGGCTGTTCGATGAGTTCGACGCCGTAGGGCAGGAGCGAAACGGCCTCGACGGCAACATCGCGGCCAGTCCAGCTTTCGTTCGCGTCTACGATCAAACGCGCGGTTGGCGCACCGCGACGCACAGCAGCAACGCGCTCACTATCGCCTTTGCCTGACAGCTTGAGCTTGAGCAGGCCAAATTGCCCGGCGAGTGCGCGTGCATCAGCCTCCATTTTTTCAGGCGTGCCGAGTGACACCGTCATCGCCGTTGCAAGCGGCTGGGGCGGCGGCAAACCAGCCAATAGCCAAACGGGCTTGCTCTTCTGCTGCGCCGCTAAATCCCAAAACGCATAATCAAGCGCATTGCGCGCAGCACCTGCTGGCATTTGCGATTGCAAGGTTTTCCGGTCAATATCGCAGTCAAGCGCTTCCACCGCCTCCACCGCATCCTCCGCCGTTTCGCCTTTGTAATAAATCGGCGTCGCTTCACCGCGACCGATGTGAACGCCGTCGCTCACCTCGACAACGACAACGTCAACATGCGTTTTGGCCCCGCGCGCGATGATGAATGCGCCCGCAACTGGCCAGCGCTCAACGCGTGCAGTGATCCTAATTGTGGGTAGCAATCCAGTTCTCAACCACGGGGGCAATTTTATCCCGCCATTTGCTGCCGTTGAAAATGCCGTAATGCCCGGCCCCTTCGGCCATATAATATTGCTTCTGAGCGGCGGGGAGTTTGGTTGCGATGGTCAGCGCGGCCTTGGTTTGGCCCAGGCCCGAAATATCATCGCGCTCGCCTTCAATCGCGAGCAGCGCAACGTCCTTGATTGCGGCGGGATCAACCCGGCGGCCTCGGTGCATGAGTTCGCCCTTGGGCAGCGAGTGGTTCTGGAACACAACGTCGATGGTCTGGAGATAAAATTCAGCAGTCATATCGCACACTGAACGATATTCTTCGTAAAATTCCTTGGTCGCGTCGGCGCTGGTATCATCACCGCGCACCAGATGTTTGAACATCTCAAAATGGCTCATCATGTGATTGCCAAGGTTCATCGACATAAAGCCGCCAAGCTGAAGGAAGCCCGGATAGACTTTGCGGCCAGCGCCTGGATAGCTGTAGGGCACTGTCGCGATCACATTTTGAGAGAACCAGCTATGTGGTCGCTGCGTCGCGGTCAGGTTGACAGCGGTTGGGGCTTCACGCGTGTCAATCGGCCCACCCATCAGGGTGAGCGTTTTGGGGCGACACGGGTTTTTATCCGCAGACATAAGTGCAACGGCGGCATAGCAAGGCACCGATGGCTGGCACACCGCGAGCATGTGCGCACCGGGGCCGATGAGTTCCATAAACTCAACCAGATAATCGACATAATCATCAAGATCGAAGCGGCCGGCAGCGGTCGGCACACTGCGCGCATCGCGCCAATCGGTGATGTAAACGTCGTGGCCCGGCAGCATCCGCTCAACCGTGCCGCGCAGGAGCGTGGCATAATGGCCCGACATTGGCGCAACAATAAGCAGCTTTGGATCGCCCTCGCGGCCCGCGCGGACGAAGCGCTTCAATTGGCCGAAGGGTTTCTGGGCGACAATGTCTTCGTGCACTGCAACAGATTTGCCGTCGATCACCGTCTCGGTCAGTCCAAATGCAGGCTTGCCGCGCGGGGCCGAAGCATGGGCGAACACTTCAAGCGCAGAGGCAAGCACCGGGCCGCCGCCCATATAACTGAATGGATTGGCGGGATTCTGCCAGAATTCGGCGCCCATATTCGCTAGCGCACTGGCTCCGGCAAGCCATGATCTCTGCCATTCATAACTATTGTACAACATTTACAAACCCCTTTTTATCAGTCTAAGCTGAAGTTGGACTATGTTGCAACGCAATACGACATAGTACGGCATTTCTTGCTGGTTGAGGCTACGGCGTGACCCTGCTAGGCGCATTTTGATGAGCGACATACAACCAGCAAAGCCACGGCGTAATCTTAGCGATCTTATGATGGTGTGGGGGATGGCGAAGCACTATCCATGGCACATCTTGGCGGCCCTTGCCGGCCTGATCGTGGCGGCCACTGCCACGCTGGCGATTCCGAGTGGTTTCCGTCTCGTGATTGATAAAGGCTTTGGGACTTCGGGGGGAGATATTGGGCGCTGGTTCCAATATCTGCTCGTTATCGTCGTGATTTTAGCCTTTGCCACCGCAACCCGGTTTTATTTCGTGTCATGGCTTGGGGAGCGCGTGGTTGCTGATTTGCGCAGCGCGGTTCAAGCGAACTTGCTCCGGCTTTCGCCAAGCTATTTCGAGGAAAACCGCCCGTCCGAAATCGCATCGCGATTGACCTCGGATACAACCGTGATCGAACAAGTTGTCGGCACAACCGTTTCGGTTGCACTCCGCAATCTGGTGATGGGAATTGGCGGGATCATTTATTTGTTTACGCTGGCACCCAAATTAACGCTGATGCTGCTCATCGGGATCCCTGTAATTATTCTGCCAATCGTGTTCATTGGCCGCAAGCTTCAAGATTTTTCGCGCAAGAGCCAAGATCGGATTGCTGACGTGGGTATCATTGTCAGCGAAGTGCTTGGCGCAATGAAAATCGTTCAAGCGTTTGGCCAGCAAGACCGTGAGGCGGGGCGTTTTCGCTCGGCAGTTGAAGCGGCGTTTGGGACTGCGCGGCGGCGCGTCGCGCTGCGAGCGCTGATGACAGCGATCGTCATCATGCTGCTGTTCGGATCGATTACGATGATCATGTGGCAGGGCGCGATTGATGTTCAGGCGGGCAAGCTATCGGGCGGGTCGATTGCAGCGTTCGTTTTAACCGGCGGGCTTGTTGCCGGGGCATTTGGTTCGCTGACTGAAGTGTACGGCGATCTTGTGCGCGGGGCAGGGGCGGCTGGTCGCTTGGCAGAATTGCTGCGCGAACAGCCTGGCATTGCTGCGCCTGCCAATCCTGTGATGCTGCCCGAGCCAGCGCTTGGCAGGGTAGAATTTGATCATGTCCGGTTCCGCTATCCAACGCGGCAGGACGTTAGCGCACTTCATGATTTCTCGCTCGATATCACGCCGGGCGAAACCCTCGCGATTGTTGGCCCATCAGGCGCTGGCAAGACGACACTCTTTCAGATGATCCAGCGTTTTTATGATCCTGAAAGCGGCACCGTCCGCGTTGACGGCGTTGCGTTGCCCGATGCCGATCCTGAGGATGTGCGCGCGCGGATAGCAATGGTGCCGCAGGAAACGGTGATTTTTGCGGCGAGCGCGCGCGATAATCTGCGTTACGGTCGGTGGGATAGCGATGACGCAGCATTGTGGGCCGCAGCCGAGGCCGCAAACGCAGCGGAATTCCTGCGCAAGCTTCCCGATGGTCTTGATACGTTTATGGGGGAAAGCGGCGCGCGTCTTTCGGGCGGGCAGCGTCAGCGTATCGCGATTGCGCGTGCGATCCTGCGCGATGCACCAATCCTGCTGTTAGATGAAGCAACCTCAGCGCTTGATGCTGAGTCCGAACGCCTCGTGCAAAATGCGCTTGAAAACCTGATGCATGATCGTACCACGATTGTGATTGCGCACCGTCTCGCGACAGTGCGCGCGGCTGACCGGATTATCGTGATGAACGAAGGCCGGATTGTCGAGGAAGGCAATCACGATAGTCTGATCAAGGTCAACGGCCTCTATGCGCGCCTTGCAAGGATGCAGTTTGAGGGACTGGCTGCGTGACGGCGGCGATTTTCGGTCTGTCTGGGCCGGTAATGACGGCGGATGAAGCGGCTTTTTTCAAAGACGCTAATCCAGCGGGCTATATAATTTTCAAACGTAACGTTGTTGAACGTGATCAACTTCGCGCGCTGACGGATAGTTTGCGCACGCTCCACGGTCGCGCGGATGTGCCGATCCTGATTGATCAAGAGGGCGGGCGTGTTCAGCGGATGGGGCCGCCGATTTGGCCAGCTTTTCCGGCGGGCGCCGCCTTTGATGCGCTTTACGATGTTGCTCCAATGTCAGCAATTGAAGCTGCGCGGGTGAATGCCAAGGCGATTGCGCTGACGCTCACTGAGGTTGGTATCAATGTCGATTGTCTGCCGCTGCTTGATGTCCGCCAACCTGAAACCCACCCGGCGATTGGTGATCGCGCGCTTGGCAGTGATCCGATGCGTGTAGCAGCGCTTGGCCGCGCGGTGATTGAGGGGCTGCGCGAGGGCGGTGTCGTTGGGATCGTCAAACATATGCCGGGGCAGGGCAGGGCAGTGGTTGATAGCCACCATGATTTGCCAGTCGTTACCGCAAGCGATGAGGAGCTTGAGTTCGACATCAGCGCGTTCCGCCGATTGAACAAAGCGCCAATGGGGATGACGGGACACATCATGTTTGAGGCATGGGATAGCGAATATTGCGCCACTATGTCGCCGACGATCATCGAGCGAGTCATCCGTGGCCGCATCGGGTTTGACGGCCTGTTAATGAGTGACGACCTCGATATGAAAGCGCTTAAAGGCGATGTGAGCGACCGCGCGGCGAACTGCATCGCGGCGGGCTGCGATCTCGCGCTCAATTGCTGGGGCCGGATGGATGAGATGATCGCAATCGCTCACAAAGTTGATGCGATGACTGCGCGCGCAACAGAGCGGCTGGCGGCTGCGATGGCGACGATTGGTGTTACTCCTGACACGTCTGAGATTGCCGCATTGATTGCCAAGCGGGATTCGCTGCTGCAATATGCTGCTTGATGGCGGTTACAAACAACTCCGTCATTGCGAGCGAAGCGCGGCAATCCAGTCCCACTATAGCTACTGGATTGCTTCGCTTCGCTCGCAATGACGGAGTGGCAAATGGGAATGACAGTTAGTTATGGACAGCCTTTTTGAGCTTGAAGAAAGGGCAGCCCCCGATCCCGATCAGTTGACGCTTGAGCTTGGCAGTTGGGAAGGCCCGCTTGATCTGCTGCTCGCGCTCGCCCGCAATCAGAAGGTCGATTTGCGCGCGATTTCGATCCTTGCGCTGGTTGAGCAATATCTGGTGTTCATTGATAGTGCCAAGCAATTGAAGCTTGAGATTGCCGCCGATTATCTGGTGATGGCGGCGTGGCTTGCTTACCTCAAATCCTGCCTGCTCCTCCCCCGCGAGCCTCATGTTGAGCCAAGTCCGGAAGAATTGGCGCTGCGGCTCCAGCTTCGGCTTGAGCGGCTGAATGCGATGCGAGAGGCGGGTGCGCGGCTGATGGCGCGGGACCGGCTTGGCCGTGATGTGTTTGCAAATGGAGAGCCTGAGGGGCTGCGTGTCATCCGCAAAAGCCGCTGGGATGCGCAGATTTTTGATTTGATTCAGGCCTACGGCCAGATTCGCGCGCGCCAAGCGCCCGTGATGCACGTTGTCGCGCGCCGCCATGTCATGACCCTTGAGGAGGCGATTGCGCGCGTCTCACGGCTGGTGGGCAGCTTTATCGACTGGACTGAGATTGGCCGCTTTCTTCCAGAAAGCGATGACCCTATGTTTCGCAAATCAGCGCTTGCCTCAAGCTTTGTTGCAGCACTTGAACTGGCGCGTCAGGGCAAGGTTGCGCTCCAACAGGAGAAAGCCTTTGCCCCGCTCATGGTGCGCGCGGCGTGAACGATCCGGCGGATGATCTCAGCCGTGCAGTAGAGGCGGCGCTGTTTGCGGCTGAAACACCGCTGACTCCTGCAGAAATCGCTGCTTATGTTGGTGGTGACGCAGATGTCAAAGCGGCACTTGCCGATTTATCGACGCGTTATGCCGGACGCGGCGTTAATCTTGTTGAACGCGGTGGGCGTTGGCATTTTCAGACCGCGCCTGATCTTGCTCATATCCTGCGGCGTGAACGTGAAGAGTCGCGCAAACTCAGCCGCGCTGGCATCGAAACGCTTGCGATCATCGCTTATCATGAACCCGTCAGCCGCGCTGAAATCGAATCGATTCGCGGGGTGCAAATCTCAAAAGGGACGCTTGATGTGCTGATGGAGGCAGGCTGGGTG
>JAYTPB010000086.1:0-10464 GCA_043747445.1 Sphingomonadales bacterium | reverse complement strand
CGCCAAATGCGCCGCAGCCGGGCCCGAAAGCGATGCGATAATATTGAGTGTGCCCATAAGTCAGCCCTCTTGCGAGGATGAAGCTAACGTGTGAGTCGCGCTCTGACCATAATCGAATCGATTAGAGGACGTAAAAATCAGCCGCCATGTCCCTGCGCCAGATAGTCGTGACTCTGCATTTCTATCAGGCGGCTGATCGTGCGATCAAATTCAAAACGACCGTCGCCGCTTGCGTAGAGATCAGCTGGCGCCGCGTCGGCAATAGCAATGAATTTGGTGCGCTGCTCATAAAGCGCATCAATCAGCGTCACGAAGCGCGCGGCCTCATTGCGGTTCTCGGGGCCAAGTTTTGGGATGCCGACGAGGAAGACGGTATGATAACGCCGCGCAATCGCAAGGTAATCAGGCGACCCGCGCGCCTCTCCGCACAGTTTCTTGAACGAAAACACCGCAACGCCTTTCAGGCTTTTGGGCACATGGATGCTGCGCCCGCCGCTGATCGGCAATTCCTCAGACGGGACATTGGCCGCATCATCGGGCGAATAATCAGTCAGTTTGAAGAAGGCCTCACGCACTTTTGCCGTCGCCGCCTCACCCATCGGCTGATGCCACGTCGTTACGCCTGCCAGCCGCTCCATCCGGTAATCAGTTGGCCCGTTGAGGCCAAGCACGTCGAGCCGCGCCTCAATCAGCGCGATGAAGGGGAGGAAATGCTCACGGTTGAGGCCGTCCTTATAAAGCGCAGACGGCGCGCGGTTTGATGTTGTGACGAGTGTAACCCCGGCCTCAACTAAGCCAGTGAACAGCCGCGACATGATCATCGCATCGGCACTGTTGTTGACCACCATTTCATCGAACGCGAGGCAGCGCGCGCCCTCGGATATTCCCGCCACAACAATCGGGATCGGATCGCCCTTTTCGAGCGCGCGGGCACCCCGCAGGCGGGCGTGAACCTCAGCCATGAATTCATGGAAATGGACGCGGCGTTTGCGGTCAATATTTAACACCGCATAGAATAAATCCATTAGCATCGATTTGCCGCGCCCAACCCCGCCCCACATATAGACACCCTTGGGCGGGAGTGGCTTTGCACGGCCAAGCCGCCAGAGCAGGCTCCCGCGCGGCGGCACCGCCTCAAGTGCTGATTGCAGATCGGTCAAACGGAGTGCGGCGGCGTGCTGTTCAGGATCGGGACGCAGTTCGCCATCCGCAATAAGTTTCTCATAGCGTTTGATAACGCTCGGCATTAACGTGCTGTCGGCTTGCGGATTGTGCCTGCAAAGGCCGCGATCCGGTTATTGCCCTGCACCACCAGCCCGCGCAGGAACAGCAGCCGCTTGGTTTCACGCAGCATCTCAACCTCAGCATCAAGCGGGATATCAACCGCGCCTGCCCCCAGAAACTGCGTCGAAAGATCAAGTGTCACCGCCGTGCCCGCCTCAATCAGGCCAAACATCCGCGCCGCGCCGAACAGTGCCACATCAATGAACCCAAGCGTCGTCCCGCCGTGGAGATTATTGCCAAGATTTGAATGGCGGATCGTTGGAAACATCCGCAACCGCGCACGGCCCTCACCGTCCGGGCGGACAAGCATCTTGCCAAGCACTTGGCTGTTATAACGCCGATCATCAAGCAGCTTCCACGTAAACCAACCGGGGTTTTCGGGGTCGGGTTCGCTGATGAAGCCTGTTTGATTGTCTTGCGTCACCGAACTCAAATCTGGCGCTCGACCACCATTTTCTTAACCTCGGCAATCGCCTTGCCCGGCGAAAGCCCTTTGGGGCAGACGTTTGAGCAGTTCATAATCGTGTGGCAGCGGTAAAGCCGGAACGGATCTTCAAGCTCGTCAAGCCGTTCGCCCGTCATTTCATCGCGGCTGTCGGCGAGCCAGCGGTAAGCCTGCAAAAGGATCGCGGGGCCAAGGAATTTATCCGAATTCCACCAGTAGCTTGGGCAACTGGTTGAGCAGCAGGCGCACAGGATGCACTCATACAGCCCGTCTAGCTTAGCGCGGTCTTCGGGTGATTGCAGCCGCTCCTTGCCAGAAGGTGTTGGCGTCACCGTCTGGAGCCACGGCTTTATGCTCGCATATTGCGCATAGAAATGCGTGAAATCAGGCACAAGATCCTTGATCACATCCATATGCGGCAAAGGCGTAATGCGGATATCGCCCTTCACATCTTCAATCGCTTTAGTGCAGGCGAGCGTGTTGGTGCCATCGATATTCATTGAGCAGGAACCGCAAATCCCCTCACGGCATGATCGGCGGAAGGTGAGGCTTGGATCTTGCTCGCTCTTCATCTTGATCAGCGCATCAAGCACCATCGGCCCGCAAGTATCGAGATCGACCTCAAAATCATCATAGCGTGGGTTTTGTCCGCTATCGGGATCATAGCGGTACACTTTGAATTTCTTGATCCGCCCACTAGTTGCCGACGTATGGGCCTTGCCCTTTTTGACAACGCTGTTTTTGGGAAGTGTGAATTCGGCCATGATTGCCCCTCGCGGAAAAGCTTGAAAGGGTGATAGCGCGATGCGGCGCGCGGCTCAACCAAGGAAATGATGATTTTGCTTCGCTTGGCTACGGGGAATATCCTATGAGAGCGTGATAATGATCGAAACGCCCACCCCCGGCCCCACCCCGGTAACCAATCGTGATTTTGCCAAGGGCGCTGGAACCACCGTGCTGGCCCGGCTTGGCGCGGTATTTGAGGTGGTTTCCCAGCCGCTTTATGTCCTTATGTTTGGCCTTGCGGGCTACGGCCTCTATGCCGTGCTGTGGGCGGTGGTGACGCTGGTTGAGAATATTGCTGACCTCGGGATGCCCGCAGCCCTCCAACGCGTTGTGCCCCAAAGCGCGACGCGCGCAGATGAAGCCGCTGCACTGCGCGCCGCGCTCATCCTCGGCGTTACGCCGTCAATAGGTATCGCGCTGGTTGCCTCTCTGTGCGCGCCGATGATTGCGCCGTTGTTCAATGTTGCTGACGCTGACGCAGATATCCTTGTCCACGCGATTGCAGTCTATGTCTGGACGTTGCCGCTGTGGGCGTTTGCCGAGGTTTCGACGGCGGCGCTCAGGTCAAGGCGGATGTTTGGCGCCGAAATCCGCCTGCGTCTGGTGTGGGAGCAGCTTATCAGGCTCGCGATTGCGGTTGGGCTGTTTTTCGCAGGCTTCGGCACGATTGCGCTGCTCTATGCGCATATCATCTCGCTGTTCCTGATCTGCATTCTCGCAGTGCGCTTGCTCAGCGGCTATTTTGACTTGCGGCTGCTCTTGAAAGCGCCGCAAAACCGCGACATCACTGGGACTATGCTCAAATCAGGGCTGGCAGTGCTGCCCGGCAATATCGTTGGCCGGGTATTTACCGATGGCCCGGCTCTGCTGCTCAACTGGCTGTTGCCCGGTGCTGCGGGTGCGGTTTCGACCGCGCTGTATGTCATCGCGCGTAAGGTTTCGAGCATTGTCCAGCTTGTCCGCCAAGCGTTTAGTTATGTCCTCGCCCCGCTCGCGTCATCGGCAAGCCAAGGTGCCGAAGATGAAGTGCGGACGATTTACGGCTTCGTCACGCGGCTGTCCTTCGCGCTTGCGCTGCCGATTGGTGCGGTGATCATCGGCGGCGGGCCTGCGGTGCTCCGCGCATTTGGCAGTGACGCGGGCGTTGCCCTGCCCGCGCTCATCATCCTGACGGTCGCGCGAATCATCGAGGCGGTGATCGGCAGCGCCGGGCCAATCCAGCAAGTGACCGCTGGTTTCCGCAGTCAATTGGTCGGCAGCGTTGTCGGGCTCGGCGTCGCGACGGCGATTGTTTTGGCGGTCATGCCCGAATGGGGTGTTACGGGCATGGCGCTTGCGGTCGGCGCTGGCGTGGCAATCTCAGCGCTTGTCCCGCTGTGGCAATTGCATATTCTTGATCGGCTTCACCCCTTTGCCGCGCCTTTTGTCGGTGTGATGATCAAATCGCTGCTGATTTCGGCGGGAGCGGTGGGTGCCGCGCACCTTGCGCTGCAATTGCCGACATTGTTCGAATTGCCTGCAATTATCATCGTCCAACTCGCCGCACTCTGGCTTTCTGCGCGCTATGCTCTCGCCTTTGAAGACCGCAAGACGCTTGGCAAAACCGCGCGCAAACTGAAGCTCGTGTAACCAAGCGGCTTGACGGATCGCTATACATCGCGTCATTCCTCTTCAAAATGAATAAAGGATGCTGCCCGTGGCCAAACGCCTGACGCTATATATCATGATCGGGCTTGTCCTCGGCATCATCGTTGGCGCAATCCTCCACGCGACGATCACTGACCCCGGCACGATTGAAGCGATCAGCAAATGGTTCAAGCTTGTCACTGATATTTTCCTGCGGCTGATCAAGATGATTATCGCGCCGCTGGTGTTTGCGACGCTCGTCTCGGGCATCGTCCACATGGGCGATACCGCAAGCCTTGGCCGCGTTGGTCTCAAGACAATGACATGGTTTATCGGCGCTACCATCGTTTCGCTCACGCTCGGGATGATCCTCGTCAACATCCTTGAGCCCGGCGTCGGCACCAGTTTCGTCCTGCCGCCCGCTGATGCGACAGCAGGGATTGTCAAACCATCAAGCGATATTTTCACGATCATTTCGGAGATGTTCCCCAAATCAATTTTTGAGGGGATGGCGAATAATACGCTGCTCCAAATCGTGATTTTCTCGCTGTTCTTCGGCGTCGCGATGACGGCGGTTGGCGAAAAAGCAGCGCCGATTGTTAAGGGCGTTGATGCGCTCGTTGATGTCATGCTTCAGGTCACCAACTATGTCATGCGGATGTCGCCGCTCGCGGTATTTGCGGCGATGGCGAAGGTGATTGCGGTCAACGGGCTTGGTATCCTTGCGACTTTTGCGTGGTTTATTGGCACCTTCTATTTCGGGTTGCTCGTGCTTTGGCTCGTGCTGTTTCTCGCGGCCTTCCTCGTCATCGGGCCGCGCGCGGGTACGCTGATCCGTTACATTCGTGAGCCGATTCTGCTTGCGTTCTCCACCGCATCATCCGAGGCCGCCTACCCGCGCACGCTTGAGGCGCTTGACCGTTTCGGGGTGCCGCCAAAGATCGGCAGCTTCGTTTTGCCGCTGGGTTACTCATTCAACCTTGACGGCTCGATGATGTACATGACCTTCGCGACGCTGTTCATCGCGCAGTTGTATGGGATTGAGCTGAGCTTTGGTCAGCAGGTCGCGATGTTCCTGACGCTGATGCTGACCTCAAAGGGCATGGCCGCCGTCCCGCGCGCCAGCCTTGTCGTGATATCGGGGACGATGGCGCAGTTCGGCATTCCTGAGGCAGGACTTGTCTTGATCCTCGCGATTGATCAGTTCCTCGATATGGGACGTTCGGGCACTAATGTAGTCGGCAACGCAGTCGCCACCGCAGTCGTCGCGAAGTGGGAGGGCGAACTAGATGCGCCTGAACCGCCCGAAATAGAACCACCCCACGCGCCCACAAGTAGAGCTTGACCTCACCACCCTTTCCTGAATATTTAATCTATATTCAGGGGGAGGAAGTCAATGAGCGGAAGTGGCGAAGATAACACGGCATTTGAATTTGAGGGGCGTTGGCAGGATTTTGTGCCGATTGGTATAACAAATGCACTTTTAACCCTTGTTACTCTGGGCTTTTATCGATTTTGGGCAACGACGCGCGAACGGCGATATTTATGGAGCAAAACGCGATTTATCGATGATCGCCTTGAATGGACGGGCACTGGTTTAGAACTGTTTATCGGCTTCCTAATTGCGCTTGTTGTTTTTTTTGTACCCATCATTGCATTGCAATTTCTGATTCAAGCGCTTGCGTTGCAGGGTCAGGGATTGCTAGCCGGACTAGTTGGGCTAGGGTTCTATTTTGTAATTCTTTACCTGACAGGCCTCGCGATATTTCGTGGCCTTCGTTACCGTCTTAGCCGCACAAGCTGGCATGGCATTCATGGGGGAAGCGATGATCCGGGATTTCGCTACGGCCTGTCCTATTTTTGGAAGACAATTGCAGGCACCTTAGCACTCGGCCTCCTCATTCCTTGGGCGATGACCAATCTGTGGTCTGAACGCTGGAACCGGATGAGCTTTGGCCCGCATATGTTTGAGTCCGGGCCCGAATGGCAAAAGCTGATGAAACGATATGTGCTGTGTTATCTCGCACCGATTGGGGGACTTATTCTGGCTGCGATTGCTGGTTTCGGCAGTATTGGCGAAGCTTCGATATCGGGCATGGCATTTGCCGGGGTGATATTATTCGCCTCATTTTATATTGTTCTTCCGATCCTGGCGCTTGCTTATTATGCTGCCTTCTTCCGCGAGATGATTGGCACACTTAGCCTCTCGACGCTCGACTTCCAGTTTAATGCGCGCACAAAGGCATG
Organism: Sphingomonadales bacterium; assembly: GCA_043747445.1. Taxonomy (GTDB): domain Bacteria; phylum Pseudomonadota; class Alphaproteobacteria; order Sphingomonadales; family Sphingomonadaceae; genus Aquisediminimonas. The sequence goes on along the minus strand of JAYTPB010000086.1, from coordinate 4,076 downwards.
GTTCATGCTGTTTCTCGGCAATTTAGGCCTCTGGCTGCTTGCACTTGTTCCTGCGGTAATAATTATCACTGCCCTTGGACTAACTGACGGGTTTGCCAACATTCAACCCGGCCAAAATCCGATGTTGGAAAATCCAGTCAATTTTCTGCTTATCCTCATCGTCATTGTCATTCCCCTCATGCTCGTCGGGCCGTTTGTTCGTTACCGCAATTGGTCATTCTTTATCCGCCATTTGGAGGCCGGTGGTGAGATCAACCTTGACGCGCTCACCCAGTCACCAACGCGTGAATTGAAGCAAGGCGAAGGCTTGCTCGATGCGTTTGACATGGGGGCAATCTAATTGACCACGCGGAAAATCTGGCATTTTGATGGCAATAATGCCGTTCGCCGGACGGGTGAGATTGTCGTCGATGGCGAGAGGTTTCATCTCAACATCGACGGCATTCCAGGTGACAGTTACGATTTCGCTGATCTGGTTTTTCGCAGTGAGCGGGGAAACACGCGCGTTTACGGGCTGACGGGACGGCGTGGATGGCAGATCGGATTTGATGCTGAGGTTGATCCCCAAGTTGAAGTCCATCTGCCAAGGGTGGAAAAATTCGGTCGCTGGATTGACCGGGCGGGTTTTATTCCAGCCGCGATCATCTCGGTTGGGCTTTCCGCCGCCGCGCTGTTTGTGATCGTCAAATCGCCTGATTTTTTGGCACCATTGGTGCCGCTGTCTTGGGAAAAACAGCTTGGCGATGCGATGGTTGGTGATTTTGGCGGTCGTTTCTGCAACGGCCCCGGTGGGCAAGAGGCGCTTGATGCGCTCGTCAAACGGATCGAACCTGGGGGTACGCAGTTGCGCGTCCGCGTCGCCAATATCAACATGGTCAATGCCGTGGCACTTCCCGGCGGTACGATCATCATCTTCAGGGGGCTATTGCAAGAAGCCAAATCCCCCGATGAGCTGGCGGGCGTGATTGGCCATGAAATCGGCCATGTCCGCAACCGTGATGTGATGCAGGCGTTGCTCCGTCAGGCAGGATTGAGCCTGCTGCTCGGCGGGATCAGCGGCGATGCTGGCGGCTATGCCAACACGATTGTTTCGGCGACCTACTCACGTGAGGCAGAAGCGGAGGCTGACGCCTTCTCAATCGGCCTGATGAAGCGCGCCAACGTCTCGCCAAAAGACACCGCCGGATTTTTCGCGCGGCTGTCAGAGGGGGAAAAAGCACTGGGCAAAGCCGCCGCAGCGCTTGGCTATCTCTCAAGCCATCCGCTGTCACAAAGCCGCGAGGCGATGTTCCGCAAAAGCGCCAACCCCAAAGCCGCCTACACCGCGTCAATCACCCCGCAACAGTGGCGCGCGCTGATCGAAAGCTGCGCAAACGATACAGATGTAAGGCAGGACGACGGGCTGTTTTTCTAAAAGTTTGAGTATCTAACCCAAAACCGCCCTCGCCTCACCTTCCAGCCAATCCATTGCCGCTGTCCAAGGGCCGTGGCCGTGGCTGATCCGGGCGACGCCCAAGCTGGCGAGTGTTTTGTGATCGGGGACGCGTGCGCGCATCAATATGTTGACGGGCAGGGGTGACCCCTTGCACAGCCGCTCAATCAGGGTCGCATCTTGCAAAAACGGCGCGAACAGGCCGCGCGCGCCCGCGTCAGCATAGGCTTTTGCGCGTTCGATGACTGCATCGACCAGCGCGGCATCATGTTCGGCAGGCGGGGTGAGGATGAACACATCACAGCGCGCGTTGACGAAAATGCCGCTTGCCGCCGCCGCCGCGATCCGTGCGCTGGCCTCGCTCACCGAAAAAAGCGCGCGGGTGGCTGGGTCTTTATCCTCAATATTGATGCCCGCAGCACCTATATCGGCGGCACGCTGCACTGATGCGCCGACGTCGCTCGCATCGCTGCCATAGCCCGCCTCCATATCAATGCTGACGGGCAAATCAGTGACCGCAACAACCTCCGCCAGCGTCGCGAGTGCGGTTTCGAGCGGCAGTTTTTCACCGTCGCTGATGCCGTGCGCGCCTGCCACGCCCCAGCTTCCCGTGGCGATTGCCTTTGCGCCCGCCTTGGCGACAGCAATCGTGCTTCCGGCATCCCAAATATTGAATAATATCAGCGGATTGCCGGGGATATGGAGCTGTGCGAAGCTTTCAGTTTTGTTGGTCATTTTGCACTTTCAAGTTCAAGGAGTTTTTCTTTGCGCTCAATCCCGTAGGCATAGCCGCCCATCGTCCCATCGGTACGGATCACGCGGTGGCAGGGGATCAGCACCGCTACGTTATTCGCCCCGTTCGCGGTGCCCGCCGCGCGGACGGCTTTGGGCCTGCCGACCGCCTGTGCAATCTGGGAATAAGTCCGCGTTTCACCCGGCGGGATTGCCTGAAGCTGCGCCCACACCGCCTGTTGAAACGCGGTGCCCTGCACATCGAGGGGCAGGCTCGGCATTTGTGCCGGATGATCAACCGCTGCCACCGCGCGCTTCACCAGATCAGCGAAATCTGCGCCGCCCGGTGCGATCTCGGCGCGCGGAAACCGGCGCTTGAGCTCGCCCGCATCCTCATCAAATGACAGGCGGCAAATGCCCTTATCCGTCGCAGCAAGCAGCATCGGCCCAAGCGTCGTTTCGGCGATGGCCCAACGGATCGTTACCCCCGCGCCGCCGTTTTTCCACGCGCTCGGGCTCATCCCCAGCCGCGCCTTGCTCTGCGCGTAAAACCGGCTTGGCCCTGAATAGCCCGCCGCATAAATCGCCTCAGTAACCGACGCCGTTTCTTCGAGCGCCGCCTCGGCCCGCTTGGCGCGCGCGCCGCGCACATAGGCGGCGGGCGTCACCCCGGTCGCGCGTTTGAAAATCCGGTGAAAATGGTGCGGGGCAAAGCCCGCCTCCGCCGCCAGCACTTCAAGCGACAGCGCATCATCGCTTGACGCGATCAGCGCCAGCGCGCGCGCCACGCCTTCGCTGTCACGCCCAACATCATCGGGCAGGCAGCGCTTACACGCGCGGTATCCCGCCGCCCGCGCCGCCGCCGCATCAGCAAAAAATTCGACATTTTCACGCAAAGGCCGCCGCGCTGGGCAGCTTGCCTTGCAGTAAATCCCCGTCGTCTTGACCGCGCCGACAAACCGCCCATCAAGGCTGCGATCACGCGCATCAAACGCGGCAAAAGCCCAGTCCCTATCAATGGCGCTGTCGATCATATCACACTCCTAATCCTTCGCGCTCATCTGGTCGAAGTCTATCTGCAATAACGTAACAGCCAAGCCTGCGCGTCCCGTTCCTTGCTTTCAAAGTTTGGGGTGAGGGAGGCGGACAATAAAAACCCCGACATTCCCGCCCTTCGACTGCCTTGCAGGCGCTCAGGATAAACTTCAGCCAAAGGCTGAAGGCGGGAATCCATATACTCCCAAGACCTGAGATTATGGGCTCCCGCCTTCGCGGGAGTGACGGAAGAATAATATGCTATTGCAGACCCTCAACCGCCCGCCCCAGCGCCAGTCTGACTGGCTCCATCACATCATCATTCGTCTTGCCGAGCCGGACGAGCACCAGATCCTGCTCGGGCGAAACGATGACAAACTGGCCGAGATGGCCAATCGCCGCGTACAGACTATCAGGCCCAGTGCCCGGAAAAAGTGCTGGATCAGAGCCCTTGGGGCGCGGGCGATTGAGCCAGATATGCCCGCCGTAGCCGCCGTCAGTTGCGCTTGGGCTTCGCAAAAACGCCAGCCAGTCAGGCGCAATCACCCCGGCGCGGCCCATCATCACTTGGCCAAACCGCCCCCAATCCTCAAGCGTCATGTAAATGATCGACCCGCCGATTTGCGTGCCTGCACCGTCAAAATCAAATACCGCGCTGGTGATGCCCGCAGGCGCAAACAGCCGCTCGTTTGCGAACGCGGTATAGGCCGCCGCGCGGGTTTTTGCGTCCTTACTGTCAGTCAGCGTCCGTGTGATTAGCTCGGCGAGCAGCAGCGATGTGATTGAGCTATATTCGTACTTTGTGCCCGGCTTTGCTTCCATCCCCTTGGCCAGCCCGCGCGCCGCCATGTTATCCGTTCCGTTCACAAACAGGATT
>JAYTPB010000085.1:0-6408 GCA_043747445.1 Sphingomonadales bacterium | reverse complement strand
CCAGATATAGGCGCGAAGGCGGTCAGCCGCTGCGTCACTGCGCACATCAATCGGGGTCAGGTCGCACCCGCGTAGCGACGTTATGGTAAACGCACCCGCCGGCGGGTGCGGCCCGCGCCACTCTGGTTGGATTGTGATGGGGGCACCCTCTGGGCCGCTCACAACTCCGCCAAGATCATAGCGGTAACGATCAATCAGCAAGTTCATGCCAGCGCTTGATCCGATTTCCATAATCTCAAACTGCGGCACGATGCGGCTTGCCAGCCAATGCAGCGCGGCGATAAAATTGGCTGAGCGCCCCGCCTCATTCGTTTGCGGGGGGCCGTCGAACCACGGCAGAAGCTCTGCGTCGTGGCGCGCAACCATCTCACCAACCAGTGCGTCAATCGCCGCCTGATCAGTAATCTCTCCGCGATAAACCGCGCCCAGTCCAGTCTCAACACCGCGCCGGAACAAATCATGCAGCCCGCCCGCCAGCCGCAGCGGCATCGCATCCTTAATCACATTCCCCGGCCAATCCGCAATCCGCGCCCCGCACGCACTCTCACCCTGCCCAAGCGCAATCATTGCGTAACAGACAGCGCCCGTTCCCGGTGCGCCATTGCGCGCGGCATGTTCGGCTTGCTGGGCAATGCCATCGGCGATTTCGGCGCGCACTGTAGTCATTTGACCAGCTTGCCCTTATTGCACTGCACAAGTAAAGCCTGCGCACCATGCCTAGCCCGATTATCATTGCCCTGCCAAAGGGCCGTATCCTCGAAGAGGCGATTCCGCTGCTCGCGCGCGTCGGGATTACGCCAGAAGCAGCATTTTCAGATAAGAATAGCCGCGCGCTCAAATTTGCGACCAACCACGCTGGTATCGAAATCATCCGCGTCCGCGCGTTTGATGTGGCGACCTTTGTTGCCCACGGCGCAGCGCAACTTGGCATTGTTGGCTCCGACGTGATTGATGAATTTGCCTATTCCGAACTTTACGCGCCGGTTGATTTGAATATCGGCCATTGCCGTATCTCGCTTGCCGAACCCGCCGCACTTGCCGCCGATGATGATCCCAAAAGCTGGAGTCATGTCCGCGTCGCCACGAAATATCCAGGGCTAACGCGCAAATATTTTGCCACAAAGGGCGTGCAGGCCGAGTGCGTTAAACTCAACGGCGCGATGGAGCTTGCCCCGATGCTTGGCCTTTCGAGCCGGATTGTTGATCTGGTATCCTCTGGCCAGACGCTTAAGGAAAATGGCCTGGTTGAGGTTGAGGTGATCGCGCAAGTCTCTGCGCGGCTGATCGTCAACCGCGCCGCCTTCAAAACGCGCAGCGACATTCCGCCGCTCGTCGATCAGTTTCGGGGGGCAGTGCTATGATCAGGCTCGACACCCGCGATGCTGATTTCGGCGAACGCTTTGCAGCACTGGTGAATGCAAGACGTGAGGCCGACAGCGATGTGTCGCGCGATGTCGCCGCAATTGTGGCCGACGTAAAAGCGCGCGGCGATGCGGCGGTGGTCGAATATACGCAACGTTTTGACGGCCACGGCCTTGATTGGCGGATCAGCCTCGACGAGTGTCAAGCAGCACTCAATGCGCTTAATCCAGAGCTTCGTGCCGCGCTTGAACTCGCCGCAACCCGCATCCGCGCGTACCATGAAAAACAACGCCCCTTAAATAGCGACAGCGTGGATGACGCAGGCGTTCGGCTTGGCGCGCGGTGGCGCGCGGTTGATGCGGCGGGGGTCTATGTGCCGGGCGGGCGGGCGGCTTACCCGTCCTCGGTGCTGATGAACGCAATCCCGGCAAAGGTCGCTGGCGTACAGCGGCTGGTGATGGTGACGCCGACGCCGGGCGGGGTGATCAACCCGCTGGTGCTGGCGGCGGCGGCCCTTGCAGGCGTTGACGAGGTATGGCGGATCGGCGGCGCGCAGGCGGTGGCCGCACTTGCCTACGGGACTGACACCATCGCCCCTGTCGATGTCATCACTGGCCCCGGCAATGCGTGGGTGGCCGAGGCAAAGCGCCAGCTTTACGGTGTTGTCGGGATCGATATGGTGGCGGGGCCGTCTGAAATCGTCGTGGTCGCCGACGCGCTGAGCAACCCGGAGTGGATCGCGGCTGACCTCCTCAGCCAGGCCGAGCATGACCCGACGAGCCAATCAATCCTCTTGACCGATGACGGTGCCTTCGCAGAGGCAGTGGTGGAGGCAGTGGAAGCACAACTTACCAAACTTGCAACTGAAACGACCGCGCGGACGAGTTGGGACACCAACGGCGCGGTTATCCTTGTGCAAAACCTGTCTGAAACACCGCAATTGATTGATCAGCTTGCCCCAGAACATCTCGAACTGTGCGTTGAGGACCCTGAAATATTGTTCAAAGCTGTCCGCCATGCCGGATCAATCTTCCTCGGGCGCTATACGCCCGAAGCTGTGGGTGATTATGTCGCGGGGCCAAATCACGTCCTCCCCACCGGGCGGCGTGCGCGTTTTTCCTCTGGATTATCGGTACTCGACTTTATGAAACGCACCAGCTTCCTCGGTTGCTCGCCAACAAGCATCGCCGCGATTGGCCCTGCTGCCGTGGCGCTCGCCACCGCTGAAGGCCTGCCCGCCCACGCCGCCAGCGTAGCGGCGCGCCTGACATGAGCCGCAGCAAACCCCGCTCCGCCGCCAGGCTCGCCGCTGTCCAGGCGCTCTATCAGCTTGAGATGGAGGGCACGCCGATGGCGCAGCTCCTCCACGAATTCCACGAGCACCGCCTCGGCGCGACAATCGAGGACGTGACCTACGCGAACGCTGAGGTCGATTTCTTCAACGATGTCGTAAAGGGCGTTGACGCGCGCCGTGACGAGATTGACGCAAACATTTCGGCCAAACTGTCCGAAGGCTGGTCAATCGACCGTCTCGACCGCCCGATGCGCCAGATATTGCGCGCCGGTACCTACGAACTCCTCGCGCGCAAGGACTTGCCCGCAGGCGTGATCATCAACGAATATGTCGATGTCGCGGACGCCTTTTACGCCAAGCGCGAAAAGGGCTTCGTCAACGGCGTACTCGATGCAATTGCCAAGGCGGTGCGGGGGTAACCCTCCAAAAACCGCGCTTTGCCGCCGATGACATGATTTCGCCCCAATCTTGTTCTTATTGCGAAAGATGAATTACGAATCGGGCATATTGATGCACTCCGTCTGGCGCGGGCTTAACGCGCCAGTGATGTTCCATGGTCACAATGTTGTGATGCTGTGGGGCATGTCGAATGAGGAGCGCGTTTTGCGGCTGATCAAGGCGCAGAAGGTTGCCGATACCATCAATGCCGATGGCTGCATCTGGGTCAATCTCGCTTATGCTTTTGATCCGCAGTGGCTGGCGCACATCACGAATCAGCCTGATACCGTCGTCACGATGAACGGCATTCCGGTGCTCGCGCATTTGACTGATCGGCGGATGGCGTCGCGGCTTGAAAGTGGGCGCGTTGATCTGGGCGCGGTGCAAGCGATTGAATATACCGCAAATCCGCAGATTTATAATCACAGCCTGCGTAAGCTTGAAACGCCGTTCCTCTCCGAACTCACGACCGCGACTGTCGCGACGATTGAGCGGCAGAGCTATTACGGCGCGTATAAGGGCGTGACCGATATCCTCACCAAATATCTCTGGCCCGAACTCGCGCTGTGGCTCACGCGGATTGCGGCGCGGCTGGGCATGACGCCCAATATGGTGACGGCGATTGGCGCGGTGGGCTGTATTTCGGCGATTTTCCTGTTCGCGACGGGCTGGTTCTGGAGCGGGGTTGCCGCTGGTTTTGTCTTCATGGTGCTTGACACGGTTGACGGAAAACTCGCGCGCTGCACGATCACTTCGTCATTCTGGGGCAATATATTCGATCACGGGCTTGATCTGGTTCACCCGCCGTTCTGGTGGGTGGCGTGGATCGTCGGGCTTGGCGTGGTTGGCCTGCCGCTGAGCCAAGGTCAGTATGAATTTGTGATGATTTCGGTGCTTGGCGGTTACGCCGCACAGCGCGCGATTGAGGGCATTTTCATCAAGGGCTTTGGCCAGCACATCCATGTGTGGCGGCCATTTGACTCGTGGTTTCGTTTGATTACCGCGCGGCGCAACCCCAATATGGTGTTGCTCGTCGCGTCGTTGCTTGCGGGTCGCCCTGATCTCGGGATGATCGCGGTTGCGTGGTGGACGATCATTTCACTTGTCGTTCACGCGGTGCGCACGGTGCAGGCTTACTATGTGAAGGCCAGCGGCAACCGCATCACGTCATGGCTGCAAGAAGCCGCCTGAACATCCTCGTGAACGAAACGATCCGCAAATTCGGCTATCCCGAAACGCTGATTGAAGAATTTGATCATTGGGTAATTTTGCTCCGGCCAGCGCAACCAACGCTTGGCGCGTTGATTCTCGCGGCGAAATCAGATGTGACCAGCTTTGCCGATTTACCCGATGCGGCGTTTGCCGAACTCGCGCTTGTCAGCCGCGCGATTGAAACCGCGCTGAGCGCTGCGGTTGCCCATGAAAAGCTCAACTATCTAATGCTGATGATGGTTGATCCCCATGTTCATTATCACGTTATCCCGCGCTATTCCGGTGCGCGGACGCATGATGGGGTGACGTTTGAAGATCATGGCTGGCCCAAGCTGCCCGAGTTGGCCCAAGCGGTTGCGCTTGACGGTGCGCAGATTGCGACGCTGACCGGATGGCTGAAACCGCTGTTTAGTTAGTCCGCCCTTAGCTCGTAAGAGTCGAAGTTATTGAATAGAAAGATCTTCTCCGCGCCTCCGCGCGAATCAATCCAGCCTCGTCACGCGTGGCTAGCTGGGATTATTTCGCGCGGAGGCGCGGAGGCGCGGAGAGGTTGTATTTGAAAGAGCGGCATAAACAAAATTCGCTTAAGTGGGAGTAATAGGGATGTTTTAGTTAGGCCCAGCGCCGCGTTAATTCTTCCGCCGTTTGCACATCGTTGAGGAAATCAACCTCGGCCCAATCAAGCCCGTCAATCGCGCAGGTGCCGATCTTGCCAGTCGGGGCGAGCGCATCGATCACTTTGAGATACCAATTTTCAACGCCTGCCGGGGTGCGCATAAACGCTTCGACGGTATCACGGAAGAGTGCGGCTCCCTGCCCACGAAACGCCAGAAACCCAATTGATTCCGCATTGCTTTGTTCCGCCGAGAGCGTCTTGCCAATCGCGATTAGCCGCTCACCCTGACGCTCGACCTTCATATCGTCGCTATCATAGGCGGGCTTGATATCGACGGTGACACGTACCGGCCAGTCACTCTGCGCCTGCACACGCGCGACTATCGCATCCGAAATCAGCGTATCGCCGTTGAGGATCAGAAAATCCTCATCCATCGCGCCGCGCGCAATCCAGCACGAGCCGAGATTGTCCGCCACCTTATAGAACGGATTGAACAGCGCTGTGAGCGTAACGCCGGGCCGTGCGAGCCGGGCAAGCTCCGCCTCAACCTTTTCAGTCATAAAACCAGTGACAACGTCAATTCGTTCGACCCCGCCTGCAACCAACGCATTCACCTGCCACTCAAGCAATGTTTTGCCCGAAAAGGCGATCAGGCATTTGGGTAGGCTTTCAGTCAGTGGCAGCAGTCGCGACCCCTGCCCAGCGCTCAAAATAATGGCTCTTTTAATCATAGGTTGGGCCACTGCGCGAAAAATGGGGCTGAAATATGGTGTAGCTGCGGTGCTTGCGTTTTGGTGGAAAAGCGGGAATGGCGCACGCTATGGTTAACAAAACGACGCTCCATTTGTTCGATCTTGATCGCACGATCACGCGCCTGCCAACCTACACACCGTTTCTGATTTACGCTGCGCTGCGCCTAGCGCCGTGGCGGCTGTTACTGATTCCAGTGCTGATTCCCTATTTCGCGGGCTACGCACGCAAATGGCTTGACCGTAAGGCGCTCAAGCAGGCGATGCACAAGCACATGCTTGGCCCCCGCGTTGATGCCACCAAACTCGCACGCGTCACTGCCTCTTTCGCCAAAGTGACGGTTGAGGGCAACAGTTACGCCGAGGCAAAACGCGTGATTGCAGCCGCGAGTGCGGCGGGCGAACGCGTGGTGATCGCCACCGCCTCACACCGTTTTTATGTTGAACCAATCGCAGCGGCACTCGGCGTAACCTATGTTATCGCGACAGGATCAGTCTGGGACGGCGACAGACTCACGCCTGAGATTCCCGGTGAAAATTGTTACGGCGCAGCCAAGCTGCGGATGGTTGAAAATTGGTTTGAAAATAGCGGTCTTGATCGCAGCACCGTTCACGTCCGTTTCTATTCGGATCATGTCTCTGATCTGCCGACCTTTGACTGGGCTGATGAGGCCATCGCCGTCCACCCCTCACGAAAAATGTGCGCAGTGGCGGTGCAACGTGGATGGCCGATCCTC
>JAYTPB010000084.1:0-27083 GCA_043747445.1 Sphingomonadales bacterium | reverse complement strand
TGCGGTTTGCAGCCGCTCCTGCGCATTTGCGCCGGGTTCGACGCGGAGGGTTCCGGCATAAGCAGGAAAAATTGCGGCGAAAGCGCAGGTTAATGAAGCGATAGCTATTTTCATACCGTATATGATGGCACAACCGGAACCAGATTCCAAGAAAGGGCGTATATGACCAAAATTTCGATCCTCCTGTTGAGCGCGGGGGCCTTGCTCGCGACGACACCCGTAATAGCTGCCGCCCCGATTAGCGGCAAATGGATGACCGCCGAAAAAGACAGCATCATCGAAATCGCACCTTGCGGCACCAATATGTGCGGCAAGATCAGTAAATTCATGACGCCGGTTCAAGGCCCGCCGTTTGACCGCAACAACCCTAACCCGGCCATGCGCAATCGCCCTTTGCTTGGCTTGCCAATTCTGCTCGCGCTCAAGGACGGGGGGAAGCAGTGGGAAGGCAATATCTATGATCCCAAGAAGGGAAAAACTTATAAATCCAAAGTTTATATGAACCCGAATGGCACCATGACCGTGAAGGGCTGCATAGCCTTCTTCTGCCAAGGCTTTGTTTGGACAGCCGCAAAATAATATGGTGATGGCGGCGCGTTACCCCGCGTCGCCACCTTCATACGCCTCTACGATTCGCCCGACGATAGGGTGACGAACGACATCGCCGACACCGAAGCGCACCATTGCCATCCCCTCAATCCCTTCAAGCTTTGAGACCGCATCAGCCAATCCTGACTTGGTATGATCAGGCAAATCGGTTTGTTTGGGATCGCCGCAGACGACCATTCGGCTGTTCTGGCCAAAGCGGGTGAGGAACATCTTCATCTGTGCAGGCGTGGTATTCTGCGCCTCATCAAGGATCACGAATGCGTCAGCCAGCGTGCGCCCGCGCATGAAGGCAATGGGTGCAATTTCAATCTCGCCGCTCGCAATCCGCCGTTCCACTTGTTCGGCGGGCAGGCAATCATATAGCGCGTCGTAAAGCGGGCGCAGATAGGGATCGACCTTTTCCTTCATATCGCCGGGAAGGAAGCCAAGCCGTTCGCCCGCCTCAACCGCAGGGCGTGACAGGATCAGCCGGTCAACGCTGCCCGTGATGAGCTGTGCCACGGCTTGTGCGACTGCAAGATAGGTTTTGCCTGTCCCGGCGGGCCCAAGCGCGAAAATAATGTCATGGCTGGCGAGCGCCTCCATATAGCGGATTTGCATTGCTGAGCGCGGCACGATGGTTTTCTTGCGCGTGCGGATCATGATCGGCGGCGCTGCATGTTCATGCTTGATAATGCCCTCAAGCGTTGGCTCAAACGCCATGCTGATAAGCGCGGACACCGCGCCTGAGTCGATATCCTGCCCTTGAACCAAGCGGTTGTAGAGCCCGGTAAGCACGTCACGCGCGCGGCCAATTGCCTCAGCCTCACCTTCAATCTGGAGCTTATTGCCGCGCGCCGCGACATAGACGCCAAAGCGGTTTTCAATCGCTACAAGGTTTTGATCAAATTCGCCAAATAAGCGCCCAAGCAATTGTGGTTTATCGAAAATCACCTCAAGTCGTGCGGGTTCACCAACGCGGGCGGGTACGGGTTTACGCGGCATAACGCTCCTTTTGAATGACTGCGCCTTCAAGACTGTTTGGCCCTGCTGACACTAGTTCAACACTAACCATATCACCGATATTTGCATCAGGGGAAATCAGATGTACTGATTGTAGCCAAGGCGACTTGCCAATCAACTGCCCTGCCAGCTTGCCTTTGCGCTCTAGGAGAATTTCAGTGCGCCTTCCAACGCTCGCGGCGTTGAACCCGGCTTGTTGCGTATTGATCATCGCCTGCAACCGCTGGAGCCGTTCGTCCATAATCTCTGGTGCAATCTGATCGGCCATTGTTGCCGCAGGCGTGCCGGGGCGCGGCGAATATTTGAAGCTATAGGCCGAGGCATGACCAACTTGTTCAACCAGTGAGAGCGTTGCGGCAAAATCGGCTTCGCTTTCACCGGGGAAGCCAACGATAAAATCGCCTGAAACCGCAATATCTGCGCGCACCTTGCGCACGCGTTCGATTATGCTGAGATAATGCGCCGCGTTATGGCTGCGGTTCATTGCCTTGAGGATGCGGTCGCTGCCCGATTGCACTGGCAAATGAAGGAAGGGCATGAGTGTTTCGACATCGCCGTGCGCCGCGATCAGGCGTTCGGTCATGTCGCCGGGATGGCTTGTCATGTAGCGAATGCGCAGCAGCCCCGGCAAACGGTCAAGCGCGCGGATCAGATGATCAAGCCCCTTGCTACCGTCCATCCACGCGTTGACATTCTGGCCGAGCAAAGTGATTTCTTTTGCGCCGCCGTCGATCAAAACACGCGCCTCATCCATGATGGCATCAAATCCGCGCGAGATTTCCGCGCCGCGCGTGTATGGCACCACGCAGTAAGTGCAGAATTTATCGCATCCCTCTTGTACTGTCAGGAACGCAGTCGCCCCAACTTTGCGGCGCGGAGGGAGCGCTGAAAACTTCGTAAGGCCGGGTAGATCAAGATCAACCGCGCGCTTGCCTTTCGTGACTGTAGCAATCATCCCCGGCAATTGGTGGTAAGCCTGCGGGCCAACAACAATATCAACGCTTGGCGCACGGCGCGGGATTTCAGCGCCCTCGGCCTGCGCAATGCAGCCTGCAACCGCAATCATTGGCCGTGTGCCATCCTCACGCTTTAACCGGCCAATATCGGAATAGACTCTATCAACGGCTTTCTCGCGGATGTGACAGGTATTGAGAATAACGAGATCAGCCTCGGCCTCGACCGCTTGCGTCATGCCCTCGCCCCCAAGCAGTTCGCCCATACGTTCGCCGTCATAGACGTTCATCTGGCAACCAAAGGATTTGACGTGATATGTTTTGGGGGGTTGGCGAGTCATCACCCCGTCTTACTCAAGCCCAAGCCGCGCGGCAATCGCATCGCGGGCATGGGTGGTAATTGCTTTGCGATCACCGAGCAGCGAAATATCAATCGGCTCCATAAAGTGCAACGTGACCACGATTGGCTTGCTGCGCGCCATCAGGCGCAGTGCGTTTACGCCGACGCTTTCATCGTCTGTCCAGGCAATTTCGGCTGCTTCGTGGCCATAATCAATTGCAACGGGCTGGATCGCGATCCCTTCGGGCGGCGGGGCGACGGCTGCCAGCAAAGAGGATCGGAATGGCAGCAGCACGCGGCCGTCAGCGGTGGTACCCTCAGGGAAAAGCGTGAGCGGCTGACGCGTTTGGAGCGCGGCCTTCATCGCGACCGCTTGCGCGCCGGCATCAAGGCGTTGATCACGCGCGACATAGACAGAATTATTAAGCGTCGCCATCCAACCAAGCACTGGCCAAGGTGCCATATCGGCTCTTGCGACAAAGGCGCTGCCGGTTTCACCAGCGAGCAGCAAAATATCGATCCAACTAATATGGTTTGCAACAAAGAGTACATCGCTGCGGCGAGGCTTCCCGATGATTTCAACCGTAACACCGGTAATTTTGCGCGCCGCTTTAGTGAAATGGCGCGGCCACGGCGAGCGGAGACCAAACAGCCGCCAAGCCCCGTGAAGCGGGAGAATGGCAAGAAACGCAAGCGCGATAAGCAGCACCCGCGCCGCCGCGCGCGGATGGACGCGATCAGGCTTTGCGATCGAGTGAGACGCCATAAAGTTCCATCCGGTGATCGACCAAACGGAAGCCCAGTTTTTCGGCAATTTGTTTCTGAAGGGCTTCAAGCTCAGGGTCGACAAACTCAATCACCTTGCCGGTTTCGACATCAATCAGATGGTCATGATGCGCTTCAGGGGCTGCTTCATAACGTGCGCGACCATCGCCGAAATCGTGGCGATCAAGAATGCCAGCCTCTTCAAACAGGCGCACCGTGCGGTAGACGGTGGCGATCGAAATCCCCGGATCGATTGCCGAAGAACGCGTATGAAGCGTTTCCACGTCGGGATGATCGTCAGCCTCGGAGAGCACACGCGCAATCACGCGACGCTGCTCAGTGATCCGCAGGCCCTTTTCGGCACAGAGTGCCTCGATATCAATGGAGCGGGTCATCGGTTTGGCTGGAATATAAAGGTCATGACAACCCTTTTAGCCGCATAGGCAGGCAAATCAATCGCCTGCTTATGCTTAGCCAAAGTTTCGTAACGCGAAGCTTACTTACGCTTGCCGCGCTTTGTGCCAAGACCAATCTTGACCGCGAGCGAACGGCGCTGTTCGGCGTAGTTAGGCGCAACCATCGGATAATCGGCAGGCAAGCCCCACTTAGCCCGGTAATCATCAGGCGTCATGCCGTAATGTGTCATTAAGTGGCGCTTGAGCATCTTAAGCTTTTTGCCATCATCAAGACAGACGATGTAATCAGGCTTGATCGAAGCGCGGATCGATACCGCTGGTTCAAGCTTGACTTCGGGCACTGGCGCTGGGCCACCGAGGCTTACGAGCGCACCATGCACATTCTGGATAAGGTGTGGGATATCAGATACGGCCACACTGTTATTGCTGACATGTGCTGCCACGATATCTGCGGTTAGGGTAATAAAGGTTTCTTGTAGATCGTTTGCATCGGTCATTTCTTGCTGCCCTTGCTGGTTAAGACGTCGGTTTTATACCAATCATCTTTTGCTATTTATTGGTTATTTGCGACGGTAAGAGTTCGCTAATCCTGTCAAGATTAAATTTCAATATAAAAATTTCTTATCCGATCTGCTTACTCAAAGTGATAGCGTCGGTTTGGCGGCCCAATGCGCCGCGATAATAATTTAACCTGACCCCTACCTGTTCAAATCCAGCGTTCTTATAGAAAGAAAGTGCCGGATTATCGGCACGCACTTCAAGATGAATGACGTTTATCTGCATTGCCGCGCATTCGGCAAGCATGTGCTTGATCAAGGCCTTACCAATATCACGTCCTTGAAAAAAAGGTCGGGTTGCAATCAACAAAAGCTCTGCTTCACCTGCAAATGAGCGAGTTAGGGAAAATGCCGCAGGATGTTCGCCAACACTGGCCAGTAGCAACCAGCTTCCTGGCAGGCTTAACATCGACTCGCACTGGGCTGCTGACCAAGCTTCGCCGTATTTTGGATCAAACGACTCGCTCATGATTGTCATGACAGCGGCCAGATCGTTCACGTCAGCGCGTTTGATCTCATAGGGCGCGTTAGCGTTCATATCACCCCGCCATCGGCTTTGCATCGGGCGCTCTGCCGTAAAGCGGAGTCGGCGTGAGGGTCATCGCCTCGGGCGGCAGCATCCTGACATTTGCTGCCCGCGCCTCAGCGGGAAAATATATACCATAGCCCCGCGCCGCGATCAGCCGCGCGGCACCTTCACCAACCACCATTTCGGCGCGCATCGCTTTGCCGGCACTCTCAGGATCAAGCGAAGCGAAGCCACTCTCTGCGCGAAACGGGTTCTGACGGTAGTGCTGCACCAGCAATTCACCGTGCCCGCCTTCTGCCGCGACGACAAATTCATCAGCAGGGCACTGTGCCGCAAGCAGCGCAAGCGAAGGCACACCAGTTACAGGCACACCCCAGCCCAGCCCAAGCGCACGCGCGGCGGCGAGACCAATCCTAACGCCGGTAAAGCTGCCGGGGCCACAGCCGACGATGATCCGGTCTGCCCGCCCGCCACCGGGCAGTTCGGCAATCCACGGGATTAGCCGCTCAGCATGGCCACGCCCGACATTTTCGTGGCGTTCGGCGATAACAACGTCATTATCCAGCAGCGCGATCGAACAGGCATTTCCCGCTGTTTCAATCGCAAGCGTAAGCATCGGCGCTTGATATCAAGCGATGCTGTTGAAACGGTCAAAAGCGGGGCGCGGCAAACGCGGCAATATGCCCGCCGGATCAGCAACGCCGAGTGTCGCGATAAAATTTGATTTCACCGTTGTTCCGGCAAAAAATGCCTCATCAACAGCGGCATTATTAAATCCTGACATCGGCCCAACGCCGAGCCCAAGCGCGCGTGCGGCAAGGATCAGGTAACCGCCTTGCAACGTAGAATTCCGAAACGCCGTCGTCTGCGCTAGCTCAGCGTTGCCAGAAAATAAGCCCTGCACATCAGCGGGTGGGAAGAGTTCAGGCAAATTTGTATAAAACTCTGTGTCCATACCGATGATCACCGTCACAGGGGCTGCGCGAATGCGCTTGGCATTGGCTTCCATCGCGGTGGCGGCAAGCTTTTCTTTGGCGTCCGCGCTCACGCACCAAATCAACCGTGCGGGCAGGCAGTTGAACGACGTGGGGGCGTATTTGACCTGATCCCAAATCGCATGAAGCTGATCAGTGGAAACCGGTGCATCGGTGTAGCTATAGCATGTGTGCGCTGCGCCAAAAATCTGATCCAGCGCTTCGGGGGAAAGCGGAGTCGTCATCATAAACCTTTCATAAAATCAGTTAGATCGCGCGAACGTCGGTCACTTCGGGAACATAATGTTTGAGAAGCGACTCAATACCGTTTTTGAGCGTTGCGGTTGATGAGGGGCATCCTGAACACGCACCCTGCATCTTGAGGAAGACGGTGCCTTTGTTGAAGCCCTGATAAACGATGTCGCCGCCGTCATTGGCAACCGCAGGCCGCACGCGCGTTTCGATCAGCTCTTTGATCTGGATGATAATGTCAGCATCCGCCGGATCATCATGATCGATTTCGGGGAGCACGTTAATGCCCGCCGCAGTTCCGGCGGTAAAGAGCGGCATGTTCGCGCTGAAATGATCAAGCAAGACTGAGACAACGTCTGATTTGAGATCAGCCCAGTTTGTTCCCGGCCCGGCGGTGACCGAGACGAAGCTATGGCCAAAGAAAACGCCCTCAACATCGCCCAATGTAAACAGCGCCTCGGCAAGCGGAGAGGCTACCGCCTCTTCCGGACTAGCAAAGTCACGCGTGCCAACCTCCATCACCGTGCGGCCGGGCAGGAATTTGAGCGTTGACGGATTCGGCGTCGTTTCAATATTGATCATCATAGCAAGACCTATGTGGGGTATTGGCGCGCCGGGATCAAGCAGGCATTATATTCGGGGTTTAGTAGGGTTTTAATTTCCGTTGGTTTTCTCACGAAGTTGACAGTGAATCGGTATGTTTTTCTGATCTTTATGAAAGGGGCGGAATGAAGAAAGCTGCGGGCGGGGTGAAGGCGGATTTCATTGGTGGAGTGAAGCAGAAAGGCGTTGTGTAGGAAAGGTTTTTTGGGCGCGTGGATGGGCGGGGTGCGATTGGCGCAAGTGGCGAGGTTGTCGTTCAAGCGTGAGGCCCGGTTTGCGCCCGTCGAGCAATCTGCTATCCGCTCATATTCAGAAGTTTGTTGCTGACACAGGATTCGTGATGCCCGCTCTAGATTGGATAACGATAGAGGGCTTTAAGAGCATAGCGAGCATGAAGCGGGTTCGTCTTACTCCGGTCAATCTAATCATTGGCGCAAATGGCTCGGGGAAGTCGAATTTTGTGAGTGCCTTCTCGTTCCTCAACACACTTCGCGAAAGCAATCTCCAGACGTTTGTAAAAGCCTCAGGCGGTGCTAATCGTATTTTGCACTTTGGTGCCAAGACAACTGCTACATTGCGTTTCGAAATTTCCTTTGGCGACGAAGTCAACCAATACGAGATAGATTTAATCCCGACAGACGACGATTCATTAGTTCCATTTCAGGAATTATGTTCGTTTTGGAACAAGCATTATCCCAGCCCATATAATACAGGATTGGAAGCGATTGGGTTAGAGGCTGGTATCAGTGGCAAGCAGTCACAGAAGGTTGCAAGCTATGTTCGTGGCCACTTAGATCGCTGGCGGCTGTACCATTTTCATGACGTCGGGCGTTTTTCTCCAATGAAAAAGAGCGCGCCGATTGATGATAACCGAGCATTGCGTCAAGATGGATCAAATCTGGCTTCATTCCTTTATCTTCTTAGGGAGAAGCATCAGCCATCATATGCATTGATCCGGAGTTCGATACAGGCAGTTGCACCGTTCTTTGATGACTTTGTCCTGGAACCGCGCAGCCTTGAAAGTGATCAGATACGGATCGAGTGGAGGCACAAGGGATCAAACGATTATTTTGATGTTTCGGCGTTTTCCGATGGTACATTGCGCTTCATCGCATTGGCGACGCTGTTTCTGCAACCGTTTGCACTTCGGCCTTCGGTAATCATCGTCGACGAACCGGAACTGGGCCTCCACCCCTATGCGATTGCTAAGCTCGCATCCATGGTCAAATCGGCGTCATCGCAAACACAGATCATTCTTTCTACGCAGTCGGCTTTGCTGCTCGATCACTTCAATCCGGAGGACGTTCTGGTCGCTGACCGGGTCAATGGCGGCACCGTTTTGACTCGGCTTGATGCTAACAAATGGAATGAGTGGCTGGAAGAATACAGCCTCGGCCAGCTTTGGGAGAAAGCCGAATTTGGCGGTCGTCCGGGAGACGCCACGTAAATGGCGAGGCTTTTCGTACATGTCGAAGGGGAAACCGAAGAGACGTTCGTCACTGAGATATTGCGGCCGCACTTATTTGGTGTTGGGTTTCACGCAGTGTCTCCAAAGCTACTCGGTAATGCGCGGGCGCGGGCGCAAAGAGGCGGCATTCGAAACTGGGCATCTGCAAGTGAAGATATTTTGAGACACCTCAAAGAGGATCAGAACCTGTTTTCGACGGTGATGGTAGACTATTACGCTCTTCCGAAAACGGGAGCTAATGCTTGGCCTGGTAGAGATGCTCCTGAGAATCTGACATCTTCGGAAAAGGGCAAGCGTGTTGAAGCCGCCATACTTCAAGATATAGCTGCGCGCCTTGGCACAACGCCGGAACTATGCCGCTTCATCCCCTTCGTCATGATGTACGAGTTCGAGGCGCTGCTCTTTAGCGACTGCCAAGCATTTGCCGATGGCGTGGGAATGTCCGGACTCGCGCCTAAGTTGTTTGCAATTCGCAACGCATTTTCTACGCCCGAAGAGATTAATGACTCGCCCGATACTGCGCCCTCCAAACGTGTGGAGGCATTGATGCCCGGTTATCAAAAGCCACTTTATGGAAACGTTGCTGCGTCGCAGATTGGGCTTGCGGCAATCCGTGCGGAATGCGCCAACTTTGCTGATTGGTTGTCGCGTTTGGAAGCCCTTCCGCACGCTGCGGCTTGACCACCCCTTCGAGTTCTAGAAAGCCGCCGATCAGTCTGGAATGACAGAAACGAGAGCGACGACGTGGGTATCACGTCAGCGGCCATCCCTAATTCGCTTCGTTATCAACGCCAAGACCCTACCCAACCCCCTAATGCACAAACCGCGCCACGACATCGCGGTAACTCCGCGACACCTTCACCTGCGCGCCGGAATTGAGCACGAGAAAACATTCGCCGTTGGTGTGTGGCTTCACCTGCTTGACGAGATCGAGGTTGACGATGGTTGAGCGGTGGACGCGCTGGAATTTGCGGGGGTCGAGGCGCTTTTCGAGGTCCTTCATCGTTTCGCGCAGCACCAGCGTCTCGCCGCCGGTATAGATGCACATATAATCGCCCGCCGCGTCGATCCGTTCGATACTGTCAACCTCAACGCGGAAAATCTGGCCTTGATCCTTGATATTGATCAGTTTTTCAAAGCGGTTGGCCATTGGCGTATCGCTGCTATCGACAAATTCTTCATGTGCCTCGGGGGCATGTTCGGCGAGTGCTTCTTTGAGGCGTTCGGCCTCTTCGCTGCCTTTGCGTTCAGTGAGGCGTTGACGGACGCGGTCAAGCGTATCGGCAAGTCGCTCGGGCTCGACAGGTTTCATCAGATAGTCGGTTGCTTGGGCTTCAAATGCGCGGATTGCATGATCGCTGTACGCGGTCACGAATACGAACAGCGGTGGCTCAACCTCAATCAGGCCCGATACAACCGAAAACCCGTCAAATCCGGGCATCTGGATATCGAGAAACACGAGGTCGGGCTTGTGCGTCTTGATCGCGCGGATCGCTTCGCGGCCATTGAGGCAGGTTTCGACAATCTCAACATCGGGATGCTCTTCAAGGCGAAGCTGCAAACCTTGAATGGCGAGTTTTTCATCGTCGACGAGAATGGTTCTAATGCTCATGCGGCCTCCTGTTCACGGTAGGGAATGTCGATAGTCACTGAAAAGCCACTGCTTGTCTGATCATTGATTTCAATGCTTTGATCCTCACCATAAGCCTGCACCAGTCGCTCGCGAATATTGGCAAGGCCAACACCCGTCGAGTCATTCGGACGCAATGCGCCTTCGATCAACCCTCCCCCTGTATCCGAAACGACGATATGAACACGCCCGCCGATGAGCCGAGCCTGAACGTCGATATCTGCGCCCTCTTCGCGCGGCGTCACCGCATATTTGATTGCATTTTCGACGAGCGGTTGCAGCAGCAGCGATGGTAGCCGTGCTTTCACGACCGCTGGATCAATCGTGAAATTGGGCCGCAGCCGATCCTCGAATCGCATTTTTTCAATTTCGAGATAGAGCTTGAGCGTTTCAACCTCCTGCGCCAGCGTTACCTGCGCGGTGGGTTCATAGACTAGCGTGTAGCGCAGGAATGAGGATAGCCGGGACAGCATCGCATTGGCCCGCTCAGTTTGTTTAAGCAGCACCAGCGTCGAGATGGAATTGAGCGTGTTGAACAGAAAATGTGGATTAAGCTGATAGCGCAGCATCGCAAGCTGGGCCGATGTTGCCTGACTTTCAAGCGCGATCATCTGATCGGCCTGCTGCTCAACGATCAAGTAGAAATTGATCCCGTAATAAAGCGCCGACCATGCCCCGAGTAGGAGTGCATTGATCGTGAGTGAAGCCAAAAAGAGTGACCCGTCAAATGCCGCGCCCTCGCGGTTCACCATATTATACATCCATGCATCAATCGCTGAATATCCCGCCACCGCGATTACGATCACGGCGACTGAGCCACTCCACGTAACAATCGGCCGTCTGCTGATCAGCCAACGGAACAACGCGCCAAGGACAAGCGTAATCGAATAGCCGGCGGCGGCAGACACCAGCACTGGGATAACGAACGAAATGCTCATCCCGTTGCCGATGCCACTGGCGATTCGCAGCAGCAGGTAAAATGTCCAGCCGACCGATTGTAGCGTCCAAAACGCGCGGTTCTTATCATCAAAGAAGGGTTGGGAGCGAAGCCCGAGCAATGCCATAACCTTTCGTAGCGCAAATTTGCGGTGGATTGAAGCCATAGCATTTGCAGGCTAGACTTTGGGTAGCAGCAGGAGACGAAGAATGACTGATATGAATGCGCCGCGCGCTGAGTTTCATGACATGGCGCAGAGCACGCAAGAAGATTGGGCCATCATCATGGACAACGCCAAGGATTTTGCCCCGCAAGGCGGCAAGCGCGTGCTTGAGCATTTGAAATTGCTCGACGGGGATTTTGGTGGCTTTGCGGTTGATCGCCTCACCCACTGTCGCCAGACGGCGACGCGCGCGCACCGCGATGGGCGCAGTGAAGAGTATGTCGTGATGGCGCTGCTCCATGATATTGGCGATACGCTCGGCGCGTTCAACCATCCCGATATTGCCGCTGCAATTCTTAAGCCCTTCGTCAGCGATGAACTGCACTGGATCACGCAGCATCACGGGATTTTCCAAGGCTATAATTTTTTCCACCACATCGGCCTTGATCGCAATATGCGCGATAATTTTACGGCCCATCCGCATGCAGCGGCGTGCGCCGAATTCATCGACAAATATGATTGCCCCGCGTTTGACCCGAATTATGATAGCGCGCCGCTCGAATTTTTTGAGCCGATGGTGATGACGCTGTTCGCCCGGCCGATGAACAGCATTTACAAACGCGCGGTGGATTAACAAAAAACCGCCGCCCTTCGGTGCGAAGGACGGCGGTTTTTTTAACAGCGTTACGTGTGATTAGAATTCAAACTTTGCCCCGACGCGCAAAGTCCAGAGTGAAATCCGCGTCTGGTTGATAATCTGCGGGTTTTGGAAGTTTGAGTAAAGATAACGCGCGCAATTCCCTGCTACCAGCGGGGTTGCACAAGATACGTTCACAACTGGTGCCAATTGCGGGAACGCGACCTGACGGAGCGAACCCAAATCCTTATCAATAAAGTTCAGGACGTTTTCCATATCGGCGAACAGCTTGATCCGGCTTTTACCAATGAAGGTTGGGATTTCCTGATCAACGTGCAAATCGATCTTGAAGAATGACGGTGAACGCTCGCTATTCTTCTTGATGATCGCACCTTGCTTCAGCTTGTTATCCTGAACAAAAGTTTGGAACGCGGCAAATGTCGTCGGACTGTCATATGACACTAACGCATCAGCCGTGATGCTTGACACGTTTGGAACATAAAGCAGGAAGCGGTTGTTCTGACCAAGGACGCCAAACACGTTCCCACGACCCGTTGATAGAGTGCTCGCATTATCAGCGAAGGTCAGGCTGTAGGGACGGCCCGATCGCTTTTCGCCGAACAGGCTGAAACGTGTCTTGTAATCGCCGAAAAAGGCCTTGTCATAATCAATACCGAACTTGATTGCGTTGCGAATTTGATAAACCGACGTGCCAAGCACACCGCGATTGGGATCAAGTACAGCCTGCTGATTATAGTTTGAGTTGGCCGTCGATGATCCAGATGGGTTCACATCGCGGATATCTTGGAAGGTGTAGCTGATGTTCGCCGAAAGTCCGAAATCCCATGATTTCGATGCGCGACCTACGAGGATAATACCGCGACCCTTTTTGGCATTGGTCAGAAGCAAATCTTGGTTTGCCGTCGCAACGCCGCCAAGTGGGCCGTAACGTGGGCGACCATCAGGTGCGGTGCCAATTTGGACGGTACGCAAATCGGTATAATCAGTGACATTGTTTGCTGCCGAGAACAGGAAGTCAGCCCCAAAATTCCAACCATCGCCAAGCGAACCAAAATCAGCCTCATAATCGGCTGAGAGGCTCGCCTTCCACTGCGACGCGAGCTTATAATCTTGGGCAAGCGTGTTGACGTTGGCGAGTGCGAGTGCGCCTGTATTTGTACGAATAAACGACGTTACGGCGGGGTCAAATGTTCGACCGTTCACATTGTTGAGCGCCTGATCGCAAAGCGTTGCTGGGGTGACGCTACATGTCACCAACCCGGTCGTCTGATTGATGTTTCTTTGGAAGGTCACTTGGTTTGCAAAAACGCCGGTGTTTGAGAAGCTGTTTGAAAGCAGAACGTCGGGCGTGCCGCCGCCGAATAAGCCAGCACCACCGCGAATTTTGAGGCGGTCAGTCGCTTCATATGTAAAGCCGAGGCGCGGCTGGATCGATGTTAAACCCTTGAAGGTTTTAGTATTCGCAAAACCATAACGGCGCACAAAGTTATTATTAAGGGCAGGCGTTGAGTCTGAGTCATACAGCTCACTCCGCACGCCGAAAGTGAAGTTGAGCTTGTCAGTGACGTCCCAGCTATCTTGCAGTGCAAACAGGTAGGACGAATAATTATAAATCGCGGTGACATCGTCGAGATTGCCCGAAACTGAACCTGCAAGAACCAATGATCCTGCGCGACCGGCCTGGAAATCAGCGATTGAGTCAAAGAAGAAGGTGCCAAGCGCGTTCTGCAGGAACAGGTTGTTCACGCTGAAACGGTTATACCCAATCAGCGCCTTGATTGAGTGATCGCCCGCTGTGTAACGCAGCGTGAGATCACCACCGTAATTCTCTGTGCTGAGTGAGTTTGCCTGCCGCGAAACATCCGCCCCGAAAACAACGCGTGCACTGCCGGGGTTTGCGGCATTGCCTTGGCGGCACTGGTTAGGATTGTCTTCGCGGATCGTTGTTGTCGTGGCAATATCGGCTGGATTCACAAGATCGGTGCAGACGGTAAACTGGCCGATGGTGCGGCCGCCAAATGGGTCTTGTCCGCGATCGGTCTTGCGGTAATTAAGCCGAATTTCGCTCGAAAAATTATCCGACCAATCCGAATTAAGTGCGATAACGCCCGAGTTTACTTTTTCCGTCAGCAAATATGCGTTTGAAAGAAGGCCAAGCCCCGGCGATGTAGTTGAAACAGAACCGTTTTGTTCGTTACCAACCGTACCCTTGTTGTAAATGTAGGTGGCAGACAACCGCTGAGTATCCGACAAGTTAAAATCGAATTTAGCCGAATATTTTTCGTCAGTTTCTTTGACGCTCCGATAAACGCCAAGCGTGTCATAGGAAAAACGCGATTGCGCAATCGCGCTGACGTTATCAACCTGCGCCTGTGTTAAATTCGGAATCGGGCTTGGCGCACCAGCTAGGCCGAATTGGGGCGGCTGAACTTCATCAAGACGTTCGTATGAGAATGCAAAGAACAGCTTGTCCTTGATCAGCGGGCCTGAATAAAAACCACCATAATTCTTGCTTTTGAAATTAAGATTTACGCGAGTCGCTTTGCTGCGATCACCCGTGATGCTATCATCAGAATAAGTGTAAAATGCTGAACCTTTTACCTTGTTGCCACCCGAACGCAGCACGACATTGATCGCGCCGCCTTGGAAATCGCCTTCGGCAACATCGACTGGAGCAATCTTAACCGAAAGCTGTTCAATTGCATCAAGCGATACCGGGCCACGCGCAGTTGGAAGGCCACCATTGTTAAGGCCGAAGTTGTCCGAGAAGCGAACACCGTCAACCGAGAAGCGATTGAGACGACCGTTTTGCCCGGCGATTTCAATCGCGCGGCGATTTGACTGGTCAATTGTGACAAAGGGATCGCGACGGGTAATGTCACGAATGTCACGTGATACCGAAGCAACGCCGTTAATATCTTCGCGGTCAAATGAGGTGATCGGCCCGGTTGAAACAACCTTGGCAGCTGAGCTTGAGGCAGTCACAACAATATCAGCTGCTTGGCTGGCAAGTTCAAACGGCAGGCGGAGCGGCTGACCAGCGGTCAGGCTAATATCGCTCACGCTGCTGTCGCCGTAGCCACTGGCCTCAACTTTGACGGTGAATGGCCCGCCAATACGAAGACCCGAAGCATTAAAACCGCCGTCATTTCCGGTTGTGACTGAAGAAACTGTGCCCGATGGTTCATGCGTAATCGTGACAATAGCACCCGCGACGGGGGTTCCTCCCGATGACACGACGCCGCGAATCGTTGACGTTGTTTCCTGGGCGTAGGCTGCGACTGGCGCGATGAGCGCGGCAACCGCTGCGCCGGCGTATAGATAATTTCTCATGGTAAAAACCCCTTAACAGGCGAATCAGCGTCTACTGGCCAATCGCATTCCCTTTCTCGTCCATATATTGCGGCTTTGTGACAGGCGAGTCGCAATTGGTAGATATCCACAGCTTGATTATTGTGCGTTGCAAAAAAGCAACGGTTGCACGGTCTATGGCAAGCCTGATCTGCCGATGGGGGGTTGAGCAATAATATTACAGCGCGCATTATAAGACGCAACAACGATGCCGTATGAATATGCGGCGCAAATTTGCAGGTAGAGCATAGACATGACGGTGACCAAAACACCCAATAACACGGCACACATCACCCGGATCGCCAAGGCGCTGGCAAGTGACAGCCTGCCCGGAGAGTTGCACGATTTTGGCCCCAAGGCACGGAGTGCTGCGGCGGAGTTCGTGCTGACTGCGTTGCAACAGCGTAAATCGGGCAAAACCAGCATCGCTGTGGATACGCTCGTCAATGAAAGTGGTCAGCGACAGATGCGGCTTGCGGTCATTAATGCTGACATGCCGTTTCTGGTGGATTCGGTCGCGGCGGTAGTGGCGTCGCACGGAATTGTGATTGATCGGCTGCTTCACCCGATCATGGCGGTTGTCCGTGACGGGGGAGGGCTGCTCACTGACATTGCGCAATCAGGTGCAAAAGGCAGCAAGCCTGAGTCAGTCATTTATATTGAGACTGAGCGCGCTGACGCAAAAACACGCGCGGAAATCCGCGAGATGATCAACGCAAACATGATTGATGTCCGCCATTCTGTGAATGACTGGGAAACGCTGACGAGCAAGATGAAGGCAGAAGCAGCGGCAATGGCTGATCCAACCGACGCGGCGTTGCTCAATTGGTTTGCGGGCAATCGCTTTACATTGCTTGGCCATGTTGAATTTGATGGAGGGGGCGGCGTTGGCCACGCCATCGGGATTGCCCGGACGCGCGCTGAAAGTCTGTTGTCGCAACCCGCAAGAGCACGTGCGATCGAATGGTTTGAGGCCGATAACAGCGCAATGCTGGTCGTAAAATCCAACTTGCTTTCCCCCGTCCACCGCCGGGTGCCGCTTGACCTGATCATTGCGCCGCTCCGCGATGGAGGCAAGGTCACTGGGCTTTCGATCCACGCGGGTTTGTGGACAAGTGCCGCGCTTGGCACGCCGCCGCAAGATGTGCCGTTTCTGCGGGATCGCTTGGCCGCACTTCAGGCCAAATATAAATTCGATCCATCGGGTCACGCGGGCAAGGCGCTTGGCCACGCGTTGGCGACGCTGCCGCGCGACATTTTGGTGAGCATTAGTGCGGATGATCTTGAAACACTGACGCTGACCGCCATGTCGATCGCGGATCGGCCCCGGCCAAAGCTTGAACTGGTTGGTGCCCCGCTTGACCGCCATTTGTTTGGCTTTGTCTGGCTGCCGCGTGATGAATTGACGACTGCGCGCCGCGTGGCAATTGGCGATATGCTGGCGGGCGCAGCTTCGGCACGGCTGTTAAGCTGGTCAATCGAACTAGGCGACGGCGAAGTCGCGCTGCTGCGTTACACACTTGATGTGCGCGAGGGCGGCATCATTCCGGCAACCGCTCCGCTCAATCAACGGATTGAGGCGATGGTGCGCGGTTGGCAACCGGCGGTTGAGGCAAGTCTGGCCGCTATTGGTGACCGGGGTCAGGCGGCACGGCTGGCGCTGCGCTATGCCGGCGCTTTCCCAATGGGATATCGCACGGGCGCTGGTGCGGATGAGGCAGCGCTCGATATTGTCGGGCTACACGCGTTGGCGAGTGAGACAAGTCGCAATGTCCGTTTTTACCGCAATGTTGATGATGCGCCCGCACAACTGCGAATGAAGCTTTATAGTCTAGGCGCAGTAGCACTGTCTGACGCCGTGCCAGCGCTCGAAAATTTCGGCTTCCGCGTGATTGAGGAGCTTTCAACGCCCGTTGGTGGTGGAACACTTGGCCATATTCAGAAATTTGTGCTTGAAGCGCCGGTCGGCAGCAATGCTGCAACAATCGTCGCTGCACCCGGCACTATTCAGCGCGCCATCGCGCGTGTGCTCGAAGGCGTGGCCGAGGATGACCGTTTTAACCAGTTGGTTGTCGAACTTGGCTTTGATCGCGGCGAAGTGACGCTATTTCGCGCGTTCTTCCGTTACCTGCGCCAAACCGGGCTGGCTTACGGGCTTGTTACTGTTGTTGATGCGTTGCGCGGTGCGCCAACTGTGGCCCACGCGATTATTGGGCTGTTCAACGCGCGCCATAATCCGGCGCAGAAAAAAGCGAGCGTGAAGGCCGCTGATGATGCCGATCAAGCCATCGCGCGTGGTTTGGCGGGCGTCAAAGGGATTGATGACGACCGTATCCTCCGGCTTTACCGTGCGGTGGTGAAAGCAACGCTGCGCACGAATGCGTTTGCGCCCGCCGCGCGTGAGGCGCTGGCGTTTAAGATCGACAGTGCGCTTGTTCCGGGGCTTCCCGCACCAAAGCCGTGGCGCGAAATTTTTGTTTATAGCCCGCGTGTTGAGGGCATCCACTTGCGCGCCGGGCCAATCGCGCGTGGCGGTTTGCGCTGGTCGGATCGACGTGATGACTTCCGCACTGAAATCCTCGGGCTAATGAAGGCGCAGCGCGTCAAAAATGCGGTGATCGTGCCCACGGGCGCAAAGGGCGGCTTTTATCCCAAGGCATTGCCAAGCCCATCCAATCGTGAGGCTTGGCTTGCCGAGGGTACTGAATGTTACCGTATTTTCATCCGCACGTTGCTCTCGGTCACCGATAACATCGTTGAGGGCAAAGTTGTCCATCCTGAGAGTGTTGTCATTCATGACGGTGAAGATCCCTATTTCGTGGTGGCCGCTGATAAGGGTACTGCCACTTTCTCTGATGTTGCCAACGCCATCGCGCTTGAACGCGGTTTCTGGCTTGGCGATGCCTTCGCGAGCGGCGGATCGGTGGGCTATGATCATAAGGCAATGGGGATCACCGCGAAGGGTGCGTGGGTTTCGGTGCAGCGCCACTTCGCCGAAAGCGGGATTGATGTTCAGAAAGACCCAGTGCGAGTCGTCGGCTGCGGCGATATGTCAGGCGATGTGTTTGGCAATGGGATGCTGCTTTCGAAGTCACTCAAGGTCGTGGCCGCGTTTGATCACCGCCACATTTTCTTTGATCCCGATGCTGATCCAGCCAAAAGCTGGAAAGAACGCGCGCGGATGTTCAAGCTGCCGCGTTCAAGCTGGGAAGATTATGACAAGGCATTGATTTCAAAGGGTGGCGGCGTTTTTCCGCGCAGTGCCAAATCAATTCCACTGTCAAAGCAAGTACGCGCGATCCTTGATGTGACTGATGCTGAGATGGAGCCGTCAGCACTGATCGCGGCAATCCTCAAAAGTCCGGCTGACCTGATCTGGTTTGGCGGCATTGGCACTTATGTGAAGGCCAAGAGCGAGAGCAACGGTGAAGTCGGAGACCGCGCCAATGATGCGCACCGGATCAATGCTGATGAACTGCGCGCCAAGGTCATCGGAGAAGGCGCGAACCTGGGTGTGACGCAGGCCGCGCGGATTGATTTCGCGCTGCGTGGTGGCCGGGTGAATACTGACTTTATTGACAATTCGGCAGGCGTCGATTGTTCGGATAATGAGGTCAACATCAAGATCGCGCTTGGTGCAGAGGTTGCGCGCGGCGCGCTTACCATGCCCAATCGTGATAAGCTGCTCGCGAGCATGACCAACGATGTTGGTGCGCTGGTGCTTGAGGATAACCGCCTTCAAACGCTCGCGCTTTCAATTGCTGAACGCGGCGGGGCGGCTGCACTGCCCTTGCTCACGCGGCTGATCGAGATTTTTGAAGCCGAAGGGCGGCTTGACCGCGCGGTTGAAGGGCTTGCGAGCAATGACGAACTTCTCCGCCGCGCACAAAGCGGGCAGGGGCTGACCCGGCCTGAACTCGCGGTGTTGCTGGCTACGGCCAAGCTCTGGCTGCAAGCTGAGATTGAAACTGTAGATACCAGCGACGATGCGATCCTTGCGGCGGGTTTGAGTGCGGCCTTTCCGCCCGCGATGCAGAAAAATCATGCGCAGGCGATTGCGACGCATCAGCTTCGTAGCCAGATTATTGCGACCAAACTTGCAAACCGGATGGTCAACCGAATGGGGCTCATTCACCCGCTTGAACTCGCCGAAGAAGAGGGCGTGACGCTTGGTGAGGTCGCGCTGGCATTTGTCGCGGCGGAAGCGTTGCATAATGTGCCCGCCATCTGGAAGAGTATTGAAAATGCCGATGTTGAGGAATCCGCGCGGCTGATGCTGTTTGATCAGCTTGCGATTGAACTGCGTGTCCAAATGGCTGATCTCCTGCGCAACGGCTGGACGGGGATGAAGCCCGGCGAAGTGGTGGCAGCGCTGGCTCCAGGAATGAAGCGCGTGAGTGCCGAGGTTGATGCGTTGCTGCTCGGTGAAACCCGCCGCCACAACGAAGGTTTTGCGGTGCGGCTCGCCGAGGTCGGCATTCCCAAGGCGATTATCGGCGCAGTGGTTGGGATTGCGAAACTTGACGGCGCAATTGGCGTCGTCACGCTTGCCAAGCGGATCAAGGTTGATGAACTTGCGCTTGCCCGTGCCTTCACGCTGATCGGCGCCGAGCTTGGGCTTGACTGGGCGCAAGGGGCGGCGATGCAACTGACCCCAAGCGATCCTTGGGAGCGATTGCTCGCGGCGGGCCTCGCGCGCGATTTTCAGACGATGCGGCTCGATTTCCTTGCCAAAATTGCCGATAAAAATCCTGAAAAAGCGGTGCAGCACTGGCTTGATATCAAAGGCCCGGCGGTCACGCGCTTCCGCGATATGACGAACCGCGCGCACCACGCTGCGCTCCCCTCAACCGCGATGCTCGCCCAGATCGCGGGGCAAGCACGGCAATTGCTGGCTTAGATTGCGCTCTAATTCGCGCCTTGGTTATTAAGCCAATTGCTCACCCGCCGCGCAATCGCGGTGAAGCTTGCGGCAACCGGGCCATCGCCTGCGGCGGGCGGATTGCCATCATCAGAGGCTTGGCGGATGGCAATATCAAGCGGAATCCGGCCAAGAAACGCCAGCCCCATTTCGCTTGCCGCAGCCTCAGCGCCGCCGTGGCCGAACGGTTCAGAAACATCGCCGCATTTGGGGCAGGCATAGCCCGCCATATTCTCGATCATGCCGATGATCGGTACGGTCGATTGATTGAACAGATCAATCGCGCGCGCCGCATCAATCAGCGCTAAATCTTGCGGGGTTGAGACGATGATAGCCCCTGCGGGCTTTTGCTTGCTCATCATCGATATTTGCACGTCGCCAGTGCCGGGCGGCAGATCGACGATGATGATTTCGCAATCGCCCCAATCGGCGTCAATCAACTGACCAAGCGCATTGCCCGCCATCGGCCCGCGCCACGCCACCGCCTGCCCCGGTTTTACGAGATGCCCCATTGAAAGCATCGGGACGCCAAAACGGGTGGCAACTGGCTCTAGCTGCTTGTCCTTGGCAGTAGGACGCGCGCCTTCGCTGTCCATCAGGCGTGGTTGAGAGGGGCCGTAGATATCGGCATCAATCAGTCCAACCTTATGGCCAAGCCGCGCGAGCGCAACCGCGAGATTGGCCGAAAGCGTTGATTTGCCAACTCCACCTTTTCCACTGCCAACCGCGATCAAGCGGCGACCAACTTTTTCAGCCGTCATCGCGATGCGGATATCAGTAACACCGGGCAGCGGTTTGATGGCCGCGCGGACGGCAACCTCAAGCGCATCACGCTGCGCCGAGGAAAGCCCCGTAACATTGAGGATCAGGCTAACGCGGCCTTCGGACAGGCGGGGTGCGCTAATCCGTTTGGCGCTGATTAGCCCGCCTTTGCCAAGTGGATCATCAATGCGTTCAAGCGCGTTCGTAAGTACAGTAATTTCAGTCATTCGTCCGCTTTACGCAGAGATTCTAAGGCTGCCACTGTTTTTCGCAAAACAATGTCCCTATATCGCAGTTATGAGAGAAAATACTGGATGGATTGCGCGCGTTGGCGTGCTGTTTAACGAGGGCGGCCCATGGGGCGGCAAAGGCAATGGCGGCGGCTCGGGCGGTGGCTCAGGTGGCGGTTCTGGCGGTGGCTCAGGCGGAGGAGGCCCGCGCAATCCGTGGAACCTTCCCCCCGGCGGGAAGCCGCGCGGCCCGCGCGGAAATTCTGCCGTTGATGAACTCTCGCAGCGCTTGCGCGATCAATTTGGCGGTAATTTTCCCGGCGGCAAATCGGGGCCACTCATCCGCTACGGCATTATCGCCTTTGTCTTGATTTGGGTGTTGCTCTCAAGCTTCCACCGCATTGGCCCCCAGCAAGAGGGCGTTATCACGCGCTTTGGCAAATATGCGGGCAAGCTTCAGCCAGGGATTGGCATGACAATGCCGTCGCCGATTGATTCGGTGCAAAAGGTTGATGTTCAGGAAATTAAGACGATCAACATTCCTGATGGATCGGGTGAAAACTTAATCCTGACGGGTGATCAGAATATTGTTGATCTCGCTTACTCGGTACGGTGGGGTGTGCGCTTCTCCGAATTCTTCCTATTTCAGATGGCGATGCCTGAAGAAACGATCAAAGAAGTCGCCGAAAGCGCCATGCGCGAAGTGATGGGCACGGTAACGCTCGCTGATGCGTTCGGCCCGCGCCGGAGCGAGATTGAGCAAAGGGTTGCCCTGCGGATGCAGCAATTGCTTGATGATTATAAGGCAGGCGTGCGCATTCGCGGCGTTGCGATTAAGCAAGCTGATCCACCAGCAGTCGTCAATGATGCGTTCAAATCGGTGACGGCGGCGCAGCAGGCCAAGCAGGGTAACATCAACAATGCCAACACGTACGCGCAGCAGATACTTGCGCGTGCGCAGGGTGACGCGGCATCGTTTGATAAGGTGTATGAGCAATACCGGCTTGCACCTGATGTGACCCGCAGGCGCATGTATTACGAAACAATGGAGGCGGTGTTGTCGAACACTGACAAAACAATTGTCGAGCCCAACGGCGTGATGCCGTACCTGCCGCTTGGTCAGGGTCGTGGTCGCGCGACAGTTGAGGAACCAGTAAAATGATCAGTGCAAGCAATCCAATCAAGCTGTTGATCGCGGCAATCGTGCTACTTTTCCTGCTCGCCAGTACGGTATCGGTGGTGCCCGAAACGCGGCAGGGGATCGTCCTTCGTCTCGGGAAAGCTGACCGGATTATCAACGCGTACAGCCCTAAGGAAGCGTTCGGCGCGACTGGTGCTGGCCTTGTTGCACGCATTCCCTTCGTCGAAAATATCGTCTGGATCGATAAGCGTATCCTTGATGTGGACATGGAGCCTCAGCAGGTGCTGTCGACTGATCAGCTTCGCCTTAATGTTGATGCCTATGCGCGCTACCGCATCGTTGATCCGCTCAAGATGTACACCACGGCACGTTCGGTTGAGAATGTGTCCGATGCGCTACGCCCTATTCTTGGCTCGGCACTGCGTAATGAGCTTGGCAAGCGCACCTTTGCGACTTTGCTTAGCCCCGAACGCGGCCAAGTAATGGACAATGTTCAGGCAGGGCTTGCGACGATTGCCCGCCAATACGGGGCTGAAATCATCGACGTTCGAATCAAGCGCGCTGATCTGCCCGACGGCACTCCGCTTGAAAGTGCGTATGAGCGGATGCGCACTGCGCGGACGCAAGAGGCGCTGACGATTGAGGCTGACGGTCTGCGTCAGGCTCAGATCATTCGTGCCGAGGCGGACGCAAAGGCGGCGCAAACCTATGCCGCAGCCTTTGGCAAAGATCCGCAATTTTATGATTTCTATCGGGCGATGCAATCGTACCGGCAGACCTTCACAACCAAGACCAACGGATCGACCAATGTGATCCTTTCACCAAATAATGAGTATCTTCGGCAATTTAGGGGCGGAAAATAAGGGGGCGTTCAATATGTGTTAAGCCAAA
Source organism: Sphingomonadales bacterium (assembly GCA_043747445.1). GTDB lineage: Bacteria > Pseudomonadota > Alphaproteobacteria > Sphingomonadales > Sphingomonadaceae > Aquisediminimonas. The sequence continues at coordinate 3,931 of JAYTPB010000084.1, read as the reverse complement.
CGCTTTCACATAGATGAATGAAATCATCGGCCAGTGATGGCCACAGATATGGAGATTATGTCCGTGCGTTACGCTTATGCCATTACCGCAGCGCTCCTTTTGGGAGGCACAGCCGCAACATTTGCGTTGCAATCCCCCGGAACCGCGCAAATCGCGCAGAATGAACCCGGCGCAATTGCGCTTGCCAGTGCGCCAAGGCCCGGCGCGCCGATGAGCTTTGCCGACCTTGCCGCGCGCTTGCAGCCAGCTGTGGTCAATATTTCAACAACGCAGCGGGTTACACTCAACACGGGCAGAAACCCATTTTCTGGAACCCCGTTTGGTGACTTATTCGGCGGTGACAATGCGGCTCCAAACGGCGGTCGCCCGGTCACGCGCGAGGGTCAGTCGCTTGGCTCAGGCTTCATTATTTCGGCTGACGGCTATATCGTCACCAACAATCATGTGGTTTCGGGTGAGCCCGGATCAAATGCTGAGGTCAGCGCGATTACGGTAATCATGCCCGATCGCACTGAATATAAGGCAAAGCTGGTTGGTCGTGATCCAACCTCGGATCTCGCAGTGCTCAAGATCGAAGCCAATAATCTGCCGTTCGTCAAATTCGGCGACTCAACGCGCACCCGCGTCGGCGATTGGATTGTCGCCATTGGCAATCCGTTCGGCCTTGGCGGCACGGTGACAGCGGGCATCGTATCGGCACTTCACCGCGTTACTGGCCAAGGCGGCGCGAATGATCGCTATATTCAGACCGACGCCTCAATCAATCGCGGCAATTCAGGCGGGCCGATGTTTGATATGAATGGCAACGTCATCGGCATTAACACCCTCATTTTCTCACCAACCGGTGGCAATGTCGGGATTGGTTTTGCGATTCCAGCCGAAGAAGCCTTCCCGATCATTCAAACGCTCAAAGGCGGCGCAAAGGTGAAGCGCGGCTATCTCGGCGTTGGCATTCAGCCGCTTGATGAGGGCATCGCGGACTCGCTTGGCCTCCCCAAGAATAACGGTGAACTGATCAGCCGCGTCGAACCCGGCGAAGCTGCGGCAAAGGCTGGGATCAAGCAGGGCGATATCATCGTCAAGGTGAATGGCAAGGCGGTGACGCCTGACACCACGCTGTCATTCCTTGTCGGCAATCTGCCGGTTGGTACACGCGTCCCGTTGGAATTCATCCGTGATGGCAAACGCCAGTCGACAACCGTTGTTCTTGGTGAGCGGCCATCTGAGGAGCAGCTTGCCAGCATCATCGCGCCTGAAGGGGATAGTTTCAAACCAAATGATGACGCATCGAACGCCAACGCGACGCGTGAGTCACTTGGCCTGTCAGTGCAGCCACTGACTGCGCAAATTTCGCAGCAGCTTGGCCTGCGTGTTCCAGTAAAGGGGCTTGTGGTTGGTGGCGTTGATCCATCAAGCGATGCTGCGGCAAAGGGTTTGCAACGCGGTGACATCATTCTCTCAGTGAATTACAAACCGGCAACCACGCCAGCCGATATTGCCGCCGCCGCCTCTGCTGCAAAAGCGGCAGGCCGCACTAACGTCTTGTTATTCCTCCAACGTGGTAACGGCCCCGCACGTTATGTTGCGGTGAAACTACGCCAAGGCTGATCCTTAAACCCCCGTTGTCATTTCTGCCGTTGCCGCTAGACAAAGCGGCAACGGCATTTTTGTATTTGGGAGGTTTTGATGGCGGACGACGGTTTGTTTATTGGGGTTGGCGGTAGCACGCGGCAGATACTCAACCTCAAACGCGCCAATCGCCACGGGCTGATCGCGGGCGCAACCGGAACTGGCAAAACGGTAACGTTGCAAGGCATTGTTGAGGGTTTCTCGGCGATTGGCGTGCCGAGTTTTGTCGCTGATGTGAAGGGCGATCTTTCGGGCATGGCGATGGCGGGCTCTCCCCAAACCAAAACGCACGAAATTTTTACCGCGCGCGCCAAAGAAATCGGCCAAGACGATTGGACTTACCGCGATAACCCAGTCCAGTTTTGGGATTTGTTCGGCGAACAAGGCCATCCGATCCGCACCACAGTTTCCGAAATGGGGCCGCTGCTCCTCGCGCGGTTAATGGATTTGAATGAGGTTCAGGAGGGCGTACTCACCATCGCCTTCCATGTGGCCGATAAGGACGGGCTACTGCTGCTTGACCTTGATGATTTGCAGGCGATGCTTGTTAATTGTGCTGAACGCGCCGACGAATTGACCACCACTTACGGCAATATCAGTAAGCAAAGCGTTGGCACGATCCAGCGCTCGCTCCTCCAATTGCGCAGCCAAGGCGGCGATCATTTCTTTGGTGAGCCTGCGCTTGATCTCGATGATTTCATGGTCTGTGATGATGGCGGGCGCGGGATTATTAACATTCTTGCTGCCGATAAACTGATGCAAAGCCCCAAGCTGTATTCGACCTTTTTGCTGTGGATGCTGTCCGAACTGTTTGAAACGCTGCCCGAGATTGGTGATCCCGAAAAGCCCAAAATGTGCTTCTTCTTTGATGAGGCGCATTTGCTGTTCAACGATGCGCCCAAGGCGCTGCTTGAAAAGATTGAGCAAGTCGTCCGGCTGATCCGCTCAAAAGGGGTGGGCGTTTATTTCATCACGCAAAACCCGATTGATATCCCCGATACGGTTGCGGCACAGCTTAGCAACCGCGTCCAGCACGCGCTGCGCGCCTTTACCCCGCGTGATCAGCAAGCGGTAAAATCGGCCGCGCAGACGTTTCGCGCCAACCCTGGGGTGAATGTAGAAACCGCGATTACCGAGCTTCGCGTTGGTGAAGCGCTGGTTTCGCTGCTCCAAGCCGATGGTTCGCCGACGCCAGTTGAGCGCACGTTGATCAAGGCACCAGCGTCACGCGTTGGCCCCGTTACGCCGCAGGAGCGCGCAGTGATGATTTCGACCGATGCGATTGGTGATAAGTATGACACGCTGATTGACCGCCACTCTGCCGAAGAGATTTTGCAGGCGAAGGGGAGCGAGGCTGCCGCCGCTGCGGCTGAAGCTGATGCGCAGGAGGATGAGGCAAAGCTTGCGGCGCAGCAGGCCAAAGAACAGGCTAAACTTGATGCCGTGGCTGCCAAAGAGCAGGCACGACTTGACGCAGCAGCGGCAAAGGAAGCTGCGCGTCAGGCGCGTGAAGATGCCAAGCCGGGACTTGCTGAAAAAATGGTCGCTCGTGCTGCAACATCGGCGGCATCATCGGTTGGCCGTGCACTTGTCGGCGGACGCGGCGGCGGTATCGCTGGGCAGTTGGTGCGCGGCCTGCTCGGTGGCTTGTTTCGGGGGCGTTAGCCATTTGGATCGAATACACCGACACCCTGAACTTGTTTCAGGGGCTATCTCTCAACGAGGGAAGACGGAGTTTGTGGAGGGTTGGATGCTGAAACAGCGACCCGCCGGGAGCCAGCATGACGGTGTGTCCGGGTCAACGGCTCACGACTAAGATATGGCGTTAACGCCGCTATTGATCTGAAATGGGTTTGGTCGCATCTCGCTTAAAAAGATGGAGAGCATAAATGCCAAACCCGACCCTGCCACCCGAAATTGCTGCCGCATTGGTTGAGGCCAAAGCCTACGGTGAATGGGATGCGCTGCACCGCCATTTCACTTGGGCGCGCGCAAATATGCCGCTTGCAGTTGCGGAGAATCCGACGTTTGATCCCTTTTGGGCGGTCACGCGCCACGCTGATATCCTTGAGGTCAGCCGCAACAATGGGCGCTTTGCCAATGGCATTCGCCAAACCACGCTGACCGATAAGGCTGGCGTGGCGCTGGCCACCGAAGCGTCTCCCAAGGGCGATGGTCATTTGATCCGCTCGCTCGTGCAAATGGATGCGCCCGATCATATGAAATACCGGCTGCTGACGCAGAGCTGGTTCATGCCCAAAAACCTCAAAAACATTGAGGCGCGCATCCGCGAAATCGCGCG
>JAYTPB010000083.1:0-5112 GCA_043747445.1 Sphingomonadales bacterium | reverse complement strand
GCTTATCATGAACCCGTCAGCCGCGCTGAAATCGAATCGATTCGCGGGGTGCAAATCTCAAAAGGGACGCTTGATGTGCTGATGGAGGCAGGCTGGGTGCGACCCGCTGGCCGCCGCGAAGTGCCGGGACGGCCACTGACCTATGCGACTACGCCGGGTTTCTTGGCTCATTTTGGGCTTGAGCATCGCCGCGATCTCCCCGGAATTGAGGATTTGAAGGCGGCGGGGCTGCTTGATCCGGTTGATCTCGCATTTGAATCACTCGAAATGCAGTCAGGCGATGCAGATCAACTGGAAACTGTCATCGAGAGCGACTAGATAGAGCTTTCATCGCAGGAGATTGATCATGGGTGGTTTAAGCATTTGGCATTGGCTCGTCGTTGGCGTGCTTGTCCTATTGCTGTTCGGCAAGGGCCGCTTTTCAGATATGATGGGCGATGTCGCCAAGGGCATTAAGAGCTTCAAAAAGGGCATGTCCGAGGAGGATGAGGCTGCTGCTGCGGCCAAGCCTGCGCAGCGGATTGAAACCGCTGCTGCGCCTGTCACAGTCGTTGAAGCGGAAAAACAAGCCGATAAACAGGTTTGATTTGAACTGAATGTTTGATGTTGCCCCTACCGAGCTTTTGCTCGTTGCTGCCGTGGCGTTGATCGTTATCGGCCCCAAAGACTTGCCTAAAGTGATGCGGGTCGTTGGCGGTTGGGTTGGTAAAGCGCGCGGCGTTGCGCGACAATTTCGCAGCGGCTTTGATGAAATGGTGCGCGAATCTGAGCTGGCCGAGATGGAAAAGAAATGGGCCGACGAAAACGCCAAGATCATGGCCGAATATCCACCTGAAAAAGTCAGTGACGCGCCACCCGAACCCTATGTTGCGCCCAAGGGTGACGCATGAACGACCTCGATCAATCAAAAGCGCCACTGCTTGATCATTTGATTGAGCTGCGAAAGCGGCTGCTCTGGGCGCTTGCGGCGCTTGCGGTTGCCTTTGCAGTGTGCCTCTATTTTGCGCGCCCAATCTTTGCCGTGTTGGTGCAGCCATTGCTCGCGGCGGGGCAGGGCAAGATTATTTATACCGATATTTTCGAGGCCTTTTTCGTTGAGATTAAGGTCGCCTTTTTTTCAGCGACGATGGTTGCGTTCCCAGTGTTTGCCACGCAGCTTTGGAAATTTGTCGCGCCGGGGCTTTATGCCAAGGAAAAGAGGGCGTTTCTCCCGTTCCTGCTAATGACGCCAGTGCTGTTCGGTGGCGGCGCTGCGATGGCTTATTATGTCGCGATGCCAGTAGCCTTGACCTTTTTGCTGGGTTTTTCGGGTGATGTCGGTGGGGTCACGCAGGAGGCGCTGCCCGGCGTCGGCAATTATCTCAATTTCGTCACCAAATTTATTTTCGGTTTCGGAATTGCGTTTCTTTTGCCGGTTTTGCTGATGCTGCTGGAGGCTGCGGGCATTGTCACGCGCCAGCAATTGAGCAGCGGGCGCCGCTATGCAATTGTCGGCGCGTTTGCGATTGCGGCGGTGCTGACGCCACCCGATATTGTCTCGCAGCTTCTGCTCGCAGTGCCGCTGTGCCTGCTTTACGAACTGGCACTCATCGCAATCTGGTTCACCGAAAAGCGCCGCAAGAAGGTGGTTGAAACCGCTTGAGCGTCCCCGTGCTCGTTGAAGCGCTTGACCGCGCTGAGCGTTATTCTTCGCATCTCCGTTTGTTGATGCGACGCTTCCCTGAGGTGGTCGATGCGCTCGGGACGGGCGTGCTCACTTACTGTGCGCCACAAATTGATTTGGAGCGCCCGGTTTCGCAGGCGTTGCGCATCGCAAAGGGGCAAATGGCGCTTAGCGTTGCGATTGGCGATCTTGCAGGCGTGCTGAGTCTTGAAACGGTAACGGCGCACCTTTCAAACTTTGCTGACCGCGCGCTTGATCAGGCGATTACCGCCGCGATTGAATCTGTGGTTCCCGGCGCAGAGTCAAAGGGTTTTGCAGCTATCGCGCTTGGAAAGCATGGCAGTCACGAGCTCAATTATAGTTCGGATATTGATCCAATCCTGATTTTTGATCCAGCGACGATGCCGTGCCGCGCGCGTGATGAGCCCGTTGAAACCGCTGTGCGGATCGGTCGCAAACTGGTCGAAATCATGCAGACGCGCGACGGCGATGGGTATGTCTTTCGCGTTGATCTGCGTTTGCGGCCAAATCCTGATGTAACCCCGATTGTTTTGCCGATTGATGCGGCGATTTCTTATTACGAATCGAGCGCGCTGACGTGGGAACGTGCGGCCTTCATTCGGGCGCGAGCATGTGCCGGTGATAAACTGCTTGGCCAAGAATTTCTCGATACGATCCGGCCGTTTGTTTGGCGGCGTGGGCTTGATTTTGGCGCAGTGAGCGAAATCCGTGGCATGTCACGCCGGATCAGAGATCATTATGCACGCGGCCAAGCCTTCGGCCCCGGCTATGATCTGAAGAGGGGGCGTGGCGGCATCCGCGAATGTGAATTTTTTGCGCAAATCCATCAAATGATCCATGGTGGTCGTGATCCAGCACTGCGCGTTCCGGCAACGGTTGAGGCGCTGGCGGCGCTCAGCGCGGCGGGCTGGATTCGCGCGGATGAAGCCGCGACTCTGAGCAACGCCTACCGCCTTTACCGGACGATTGAACACCGTCTGCAAATGGTCGATGATCAACAGACGCATAGTCTGCCGCTTGGAAATGATGCGTTGGACGGCGTTGCGCGATTGAGCGGGATGTCGGACGGACAGGCGCTGCTCAATCTGCTTGCCCCCCATGTCGATCAAGTTGGCCGAATTTATGACGGGCTTGACGGTGATGCGCGCGCTGCCCTGCCGCGCAATGCGGCCCTACTCGAAGACTATCTTGCGGCAGAGGGACTAACCGACGCTGCGACGGTTGCGCAACGCATAGGCGGGTGGCGCGGCGGCACTTACCGGGCGGTGCGCAGTGCGGCGGCACAGGATGCGCTTGAGGCGGTGCTGCCAGCGCTAGTAAAAGCGATCGGTGTTGCGGCTGATCCGCTCGCGGCGGTCAATCGGCTTGACCGGATGCTTGAACGATTGCCGAGCGCGATCAATCTCTTCCGTTTACTTGAGGCGCGCGCGCCTCTGCTCGCGCTGCTCACAGACATATTGTGCCACGCGCCCACCCTTGCCGATGATCTTTCGCGTCGCCCCGATCTGCTTGATGGGTTGATCAGTTCAAGCGCGCTTGGCCCGGTTGGCAGCGTCGATCAGATTGTCGCGCAACTTAGTCTTGAAGATATGCGCGGAGGGCTTGAGGCGCAGCTTGACCGAATTCGACAAGGCGTTGGTGAATTGCGGTTTGCGCTGGGTAGTCAGATTGTTGCGGGGGCCGCTGATCCGCTTGAGGTTGCGGCGGGCTATGCGCGCGTCGCTGAGGCTGCAATTCGCGTGGCAGCAGACACAACTATTGCGGAGTTTGCGCGGCTACACGGCGCTGTTGAGGGGTGTGAGTTCGTCATCCTTGCACTTGGCCGGATGGGTGGCGCAGAGCTAACCCACGCTTCTGATCTTGATCTGATTTTTCTGTTCACGGGTGATTTTCAGGGTGAATCGAACGGTGCTAAGCCGTTGGGAACGGTGCATTATTTCAATCGGTTGGCGCAGCGGGTTGTCGCGAGTCTATCAGTAGCCACAGCATCGGGCGCGCTTTATGAGGTCGACACGCGGCTGCGGCCATCAGGGGCAAAAGGGCCGCTGTGCGTTTCGCTTGATGCCTTCGCACGATATCAAGCCGAAGAGGCGTGGACGTGGGAGCATATGGCGCTCACCCGTGCGCGGACGCTTTACGGATCAGCAGAAGCGCGTGCGCAAACGGCGGAGATTATTGCCGAAGTGCTGTTGCGCCCGCGCGACAAAGGCACGCTCATCGCCGACGCGCGAAAAATGCGCGGCGATATGATGGCGCACAAGCCTGCAAAATCAGCGCTTGATATAAAGATGATTGAGGGCGGATTGGTTGATCTTGAATTTGCGCTTCATGTGCGTCAGTTGGGCTGGCAACGGGGATTTTATCCGCAGCTTGGCGAGGCTTTGGCCGCGCTTGATTTGCCGCCAGCAATCACTGAAGCATATCGGCTATTCACGCGTTTTCTTGTCACTGTCAGGCTTGTCGCCCCCGATCTCGCGGTGCCGACAGAGGCTACGCAGCGGCTGCTGGCGCGGGCTTGCGGCTGTGCTGATTGGACGGAATTGCTTGCTGAACTTGTTGCAAAACGGCATGACGTCACGAGTGAATGGCGACGTGTTTGCGCCGAATTTGAAGGAGAATGAGCCGTGGTTGATGTTGGTGCGCTTGCCCCTGATGCTGTATTTACCACGCCCGACGGCAAGCCGAGCAAAGCCAGCGACTATCGCGGCAAGACGCTGGTTCTTTATTTCTATCCCAAGGATGATACCAGCGGCTGCACCAAGGAAGCGCAGGAGTTCAGCGCCTTGTGTTCCGAGTTCGCCAATGCGGGCGCTGCCATCGTCGGCATTTCAAAAGATTCTGAAAAAAGCCACGCCAAATTCATCGCCAAATATGATTTGAAGGTGTCGCTTGGTTCAGATGAAAGCGGTGACGTTTGCGAGGCGTTTGGCGTTTGGGTTGAAAAATCAATGTACGGCAAAAAATATATGGGGATCGAACGGTCAACCTTTTTGATCGACGCACAGGGCAAGATTGTTCGGGTGTGGCGCAAGGTCAAAGTTCCAGGGCACGCCGCCGACGTGCTGGCAGTGGTACAAACTTAATCGTCTGACAACGTTGGCAATCCCCGGAAAAGCGAGCGAATCACGCAATTGGCATGATCTGTGACATTTGTGCGGTGGGTCACACTTAAAATTGTCACAAATTTGCTTCAAATTCAACAACTCGCCGTGCGGAGCGGACGGTTCAACCCGCGCAGCGCTCCTGACTGTTGCATGAACAGTCCTGACACTTCACAGCCCAAATTCATAAAAAAGCGGTCCAATCCATACGACCTGCTAAACTAACGGGCGGTTGGGACAGTTCATGATTTTCGGGTCGGTGTCAGCAGATGATGGTTTTATCGCGAAATTTCGCACTATGTTTCGGCCGCGTGATCTTATGATCCA
>JAYTPB010000082.1:0-5716 GCA_043747445.1 Sphingomonadales bacterium | reverse complement strand
CAGCGGTTTTAAGGTCGAGGTTTAATCTGCGCGCTTGAGGATGTTGAGCACCGCCTCAACCACCTCGGGCGCGCACGCAAAGGCAAGGTGCCCGCAATCAACCTCAATGGCTTCGTCCGATTCGCCGGGACGACCGCAGGCACTGGCGGGCGAGACAATCCCGTCACGACGTGACCATAATGCATAAGTGGGCACGGGCGGTTTTTCGCCAAGACGCGTTTCAATCGGCGGCGCGTCCACCGCGTGTTTGGTCACCCATTCATATACGCGCCACGCATTATTGGCACGTGGATCGCCCGAAAATGGGCTGCCCATTGTGATCACCCGCGCAACCCGGTGCGGCGCGCGCTTGGCATATTCGCGCGCGATCAGTCCGCCCAAACTCCATCCCAATAATGTCACCGGGCCATCCGCATCGCGTTCAATCCTATCAAGCTGAGCGTCCAGCCGATCAAGCATATCCGCCGTCACCCCCAGATTGCGGCCAAGCCCCCAGCCAAAGGCGCGGTAGCCAGCACAATCAAGCGTATGGCGGAGAAGCTCCATCCGCACCTCAGCAACCATGAAGCCGGGTAGAATCATCACCGGATGCCCGTCACCCTGATGCGCTTTGGCGATTTCGCGATTGTGCCGCGCCCCGCGTGCCCAATCGCTAACCACGCGTGCTTCTCCTAGCAGCAGCGATAAAGGCGGAGCGGTAAAATCGGATGGGGCAAAACTCTGATACATCTTGGCGGGACTCTATTGGGTCTGGTATGCCCCACGCTGTGCATAATTTCATCAATTTGCAATAAAAATAGCATCTCTCTGTCATGGACAGTGCGCCGAATTGTCCTAAATGAGCGACATGCCACCCCTCGCGACGCAAACCTCTGACGCCACCAATCTCGATTTTGCCGTGATGCGCCGGTTCCTGCCCTATTTGTGGCCCAAGGATCAGCCTGCGCTGCGCGTTCGCATTGTTATCGCGCTGTTGCTGGTGCTCGCTTCAAAGCTCGTGATGTTCAGCATGGGCTGGCTCTACGGCCAAGCGATTGACCGGATGACGCCGGGGCAGGAAAGCGGCGTCACCATAGCGATTGCCTTGGTGGCGGCCTATGCTGGCGCGCGCTTTGCCGGGGTGCTGTTTGATAATCTGCGTAACACGGTGTTTGAACGCGTGGGCCAAGATGCGACGCGGCGCCTCGCTGAAAATGTCTTTGCGCACCTCCACAATCTCTCAATGCGGTTTCACATGAACCGGCGGACGGGCGCGGTTACCAAGGTGATTGAGCGCGGCACCAAGAGCATTGATATCATGCTCTATTTCCTGCTGTTCAACATTGCGCCGACAGTGATTGAGCTGATCGGCGTATCGCTGATTTTCTGGACGAAGTTCGGCTTCGGGCTGGTTGCAGCAACAATGGTGATGGTTGTCACCTACATATTCTTCACCCAGCGCGTGACCGATTGGCGCGCCAAACTGCGTGAAGAGATGAACGATCTTGACACGCAAACCGTGGCGCGCTCGGTTGATAGCTTGCTCAACTATGAAACGGTCAAATATTTCAACGCCGAGGCGCGTGAGACAAAGGCTTACGGGAAGGTCGCCAAGGCGTGGGCCGAGGCAGCGGTAAAATCGGAAAATTCGCTCGCACTGCTCAACGTGGGTCAATCGCTGATCACCAATCTGATGATGGCGGGCGCGATGGGCTATACCGTTTGGGGCTGGTCAAAGGGCTGGTTTACAACGGGTGACGTGGTGTTTGTGAATACGCTCCTCGCCCAGCTTTTCCGCCCACTTGATATGCTCGGGATGGTGTACCGCACAATCCGCCAGGGGATTATCGATATGGCGGCAATGTTTGAGCTGATCGATGCGGCCCCCGAAATTGTCGATAAACCCGGCGCGCCACCGCTTGTAATCAGCGGCGGCGCTCTGGCGTTTGAGGGCGTGACCTTTGGTTATGATCCTGAGCGGCAGATATTGAACGGGATCAGCTTCAGTATTCCCCCCGGCGGCACGCTTGCCGTAGTCGGGCCATCAGGGGCTGGCAAATCGACCATCGCGCGGCTGCTCTACCGTTTCTATGACGTCACAGGCGGGCGGATCACGCTTGATGGGCAGGATATCCGTGACGTGACGCAAAGCTCGCTGCGCGCAAACATCGGCATCGTCCCGCAGGATACGGTGCTGTTCAATAACAGTATTGGCTATAACATCGGTTACGGCCGCGAAGGATCGACGCAGGACGAGATTGAAGAGGCCGCGCGCGGGGCCGCGATCCACGGCTTCATCGCGAGCTTGCCCGATCAATATGAGGCCAAGGTCGGCGAGCGGGGCTTGAAACTGTCAGGCGGTGAAAAACAGCGCGTCGCCATTGCACGTACTTTGCTCAAAAACCCGCCAATCCTGATCCTTGATGAGGCAACCAGCGCGCTCGATAGCCGTACTGAGGCCGATATTCAGGCCACGCTTGACCGGGTTTCGGAGCGGCGGACAACGATTATCATCGCGCACAGGCTTTCCACCATCGTTGATGCCGACGCGATCATCGTGCTTGATGCAGGGCGCGTTGCTGAGGCTGGCACCCACGCCGAACTGCTCCGCCAGAACGGTCTCTACGCCGAAATGTGGATGCGGCAGCAGGCCGAAAGCGATGATGAGATGGTCGCCGCACAGTGACTGTTGCTGAGCGTCTGAAAGAGGTCTTCGGCTTTTCCGAATTTCGCGGGGTACAGCGCCAAGTGGTTGACCGCGTGCTGGCGGGCGAACGCACGCTTGCGGTGATGCCGACGGGCGCGGGCAAATCGCTCTGCTATCAACTTCCGGCGACGATATTTGAGGGGACGACGATCGTTATTTCGCCGCTGATCGCGCTGATGCACGATCAAATGCGCGCGGCGAGTGCGGTTGGGATCAGAGCGGCAACGCTGACTTCGGTTGATGATAACCGCGCCGAAACCATTGAACGCTTCCGCAGCGGTACCCTTGATCTGCTTTATGTGGCGCCCGAACGCGCATCGGGGCATGAATTTCGCGGGCTGCTGCGTGAGGCAAAGATAGCGCTCTTCGCGATTGATGAGGCGCACTGCGTTTCCGAATGGGGGCATGATTTCCGCCCTGATTACCGTCTCCTGCGTCCACTCATGGATGATTTTCCCGAAGTGCCGCGTCTGGCGCTGACGGCGACTGCCGACGCGCATACACGCGGCGATATCTTGGCGCAGCTCGGCATTCCCGTCGGCGGGATGATCGTGGCAGGCTTTGATCGGCCCAATATCCGTTATGCGATCACGCCAAAGGCTGGGACGACGGCACAAGTCGCCGATATCGTTGCGACGACGCCGGGGGCAGGGATTGTCTATGTCCAGTCGCGTGCCGGGGTTGATAAGCTCGCCGAACAACTGCTTAAAACCAGACGGCCCGTGCGCGCCTACCATGCTGGGCTTGATCCCGATATTCGTAGGCGAAATCAAGCTGATTTCGTCGCGAGCGAGGATATGGTGATGGTCGCCACGATTGCGTTCGGGATGGGGATCGACAAGCCTGATGTGCGCTTTGTCGCCCATGCTGGCCTGCCCAAATCGATTGAATCCTACTATCAGGAAACGGGCCGCGCGGGCCGCGACGGTGATCCGGCGGCAGCGCATATGTTTTGGGGCGCGGAGGATTTCTCACGCGCGCGGCAATGGCTGAGCGACGTTGAGCCAGCACGCCTTCCCGGTGAACGCGCGCGGCTCGCCTCGCTTGGCGCGCTGGTTGAAACGGGAGGATGTCGGCGTGCGGTTCTGCTGCGGCATTTCGGCGAAACCCCGCCTGAAAATTGCGGCAATTGTGATAATTGCGTCGCCCCGCCCAAAGCCATCGACGTAAGCGAGATCGCGCGTAAATTCCTCTCAGCCGTTTACCGCACCGGCCAAAGTTTCGGCGTTGGCCATCTCGAAAATATCCTGACTGGCAACGCTGATGAACGCGCGACCAAGCTTGGTCATGATCGGCTCTCGGTCTTTGGGATTATCAGCGGCGCAGAGGCGACACTGATCAAGCCCGTCGCACGGTCGCTGCTACTCAAAGACGCACTGCGCAATAATGAGCATGGCGGATTGATGTTTGGGCCTGAGGCCAAGGCAATCCTCAAAGGCGATCAGTCGCTGGCACTCGTCCTTGCCCCCAAACGTGAACGCAAAGCGCGTAGTCCGGGCGTGCCCAATCCCACTGGCGATCCACTGTTTGAGGCACTGCGCGCCAAACGCCGCGAGCTGGCAGCCAGTGCAGGTGTCCCGCCCTATGTCATTTTCCATGACGCAACGCTGCGCGATATGGCGCAGATCAGGCCAAAATCTTTACGCGATATGGCGCTGGTCAGCGGCATCGGCGCGCGCAAGCTTGAGGATTATGGCGACGCGTTTCTGGCGGTGATCAAACACTTTTAGGCGCAGTTGACCTCGGTACACCTTATCTCTTGGTAACCTCAGCAATCACGTCTTGGGCTTTCTTGATTGCTTCAGCCGTTGTCATTTTGCCCTCATCAATCTCATCGGCATAGCCCATCAGGCGTACCCCGCCTTCAGATCCTGTTTCAGCGACCTCAGTAACGCGGACTTTGCCCCTGCCGCGTTTGATCGCCCCGTCCCATCCCGCACGGACGGCGGCCCAATACTCCTTGGTTTTGGCCCAGTAAGCGTCAGCGCGTTCAGCCTTGAAACCATCGAAGCGCGTGTAGGTGTTGAGCGTCATTTCCTGAACGATGGGGATCAGCTTATCGCCCTTCATTCCCATTTTCATATTATCCTGCCAGTGAATCCAGCCTGTGGGCGTCGGCGAATGGCGGTTGATCGCCTTATAGCGGTCATAGACTGGCTTGCGCACCGCATCGCGCCGCGCCAGCGGACGCCATGTCCAGTTACTGCGCCAGCGCTGGACGCCGCCTTCTTCCACCCATTCGCCCCAACCGCCGTAGCGCGGGCTATCATCGGTTTGCCAGACGGTTTGTGACCAACGACCTTTCCGCATCGTCTGCGGCACCGCGTCAACCTTCCACTGATCTGGCCCGTCATAAACCAGCACATTTTCGGGCTCATACACCCAATCCTGCCGCCAATGCTTGACGAGCCCGGACTTGCCCTCACCCATGTCAATCACAAGGATGTGCTGAAGACTGATCTTGCGACCTGTATCCTCAATCACGCGGACGACCTCATGCCCGCCTGAAACCTTTGCAGCGATTGGCGTGTAGTCGCTTTGCCACGCCGTCTGCTCCTGAAAATCAAACTTGACCTTGAAAGCGCCCGCCATCGCGAGGATGCTCGCGCGATCAGCATTGAGTTTGGCGGTTTCAACCTCTGAAGATTGCGCTGCAATCGGCCCGTCGGCGTAAGCAGGTGCTGCAAAGACCGCAAGCGAGGCGGCAAGCAGTAATGTAAGCGTTGGTTTGATCATCATAGTCTCCCTTATTATAAATCCTAAAATCGCACGCTCAACGACGCGCTGGCATTGCGCCCCGGCTGAGTGAAGGCGTCGGTAATCAGCGATGTATTGGCGAGGCCGCGCACGTCGGCATATTCGATATATTTCTTGTCAAAAATGTTGAACACGCCGATCCGCGCGGTCAGCGCACCGCCAATTTTGACGAAGGCCGTCGCATCAAGAATCGTGAAGGACTGCGGGCGGAAACATTCGGGCGTACATAGACCAAATACCCGCCCCGCCTCTTTGCGCGCGCTGTGCGTGGCG
>JAYTPB010000081.1:0-4995 GCA_043747445.1 Sphingomonadales bacterium | reverse complement strand
ATGACGAAGACGGTCTGCCCAAATGATTATCGATACATCGGTAATCATAGCAATTTTGCAAGTTGAAGAGGATTACCGCGAACTTGGCAAAGCCATTATTGATTGCGTAGGCCCGCGAAAAATGTCGTCATCTAACTATCTGGAGGCAAGCATTGTTGTCGATCGCAACGCAAGCAGCGAGGTAGCCGCACAGCTTGATATTCTGATTACGCAAATGGAGATCGATATCGTCCCCTTCACCGCCGCCCAATCGCGGATCGCGCGCGCCGCTTACCGCCAATATGGCAAGGGCAGCGGCCACCCGGCGCAGCTTAATTTCGGCGATTGCTTTGCCTATGCGTTGGCGAAAGACAGCGGCGAGGCATTGCTGTTCAAAGGCAGCGATTTTTCACAGACCGATGTCGTCGCGGCATTATCCTAACGCTGCCAGCACAGCATCGCCCATTTGCGCCGTCGTCATTGTACCACCAAGATCGGGCGAACGTGCTCCGCCCGCAAGGGCTTTAGCAACCGCCGCCTCAATCCGGTCGGCAGCTACCGACTGACCAAGCGAATAGCGCAGCATCATCGCGGCTGACAGGATCGTCGCCAGCGGATTGGCCTTGCCCTGCCCCGCGATATCGGGCGCTGAGCCGTGGATTGGTTCATAAAGCCCCTTGCCAGCGCTATCGAGCGAAGCGCTTGGCAGCATCCCGATTGACCCCGCACACATGCTCGCCTGATCTGACAGGATATCGCCAAACAAATTGCCCGTGACGATCACATCAAACTGCCCCGGATTGCGGACAAGCTGCATCGCGCAATTATCAACATACATGTGGCTGAGCGCGATATCAGGATATTCGGCATGGGTTTCGATCACGACATCGCGCCAAAGTTGCGACGTTTCGAGCACATTGGCCTTATCCACTGAACAAAGCTTGCCAGCCCGCGCGCGCGCTGTTTCAAAGCCGACACGCGCAATCCGCCGCACCTCATCCTCATTATAGGACATGATGTCATAGCCTTCGCGTTTGCCAGTCGCGGTTGTCCGCATCCCCTTTTCGCCGAAATAGACGTCGCCGTTGAGTTCGCGCACGATCACCATATCGATTTGCGCGGCCACCTCTGGCCGGAGTGCCGAGGCATCGGCAAGTTCGGGAAATAGCTTGGCAGGGCGCAAATTGGCGAACAGTGACAGTTCCTTACGCAGCCCAAGGATCGCCTGTTCAGGACGCAAATGCCGCGCGAGGGCATCGCAGTCTGGATCACCAACCGCGCCAAACAGTATCGCATCGCTGCGGCGGGCCAGATCAAGCGTGGCGGGTGGCAGCGGATGACCCTCCGCCTTATACGCCGAACCGCCGACGAGCGCGCTTTCGTAGGTCAGCCCATCAAGCTCTAGCGCATCAAGCACGCGCTTCGCTTGCGTAACAACTTCAGGGCCAATCCCATCTCCGGGCAGCAGGGCAATCAGCATGATTCAGTCCGTTGTTAAAAAGTGGATCGTCATTGCGAGCGAAGCGCGGCAATCCAGTCCCACCGTTGCAACTGGATTGCCGCGCTTCGCTCGCAATGACGGGGAACTCCTTGCCGCGCACTAAGATGTCATGCAACCGCCCTTTTGAGACGATCAATCAATCGCCCGCGCGCGGCCATCACATCAAGTCGTCGCCCACCAAGCAAATGACGCTCGATCCGGCTGCCATTGGCCGCCAGCAACGGCAGTGTTTGATCCCACCCCGACGGCATTTCAGTGGCCGCCATCCCCTCACCGTAGCCAAGCGTGATCAACAATAATTGCTCATAGCGGGCGAGCGCAGTACTCCAGCCGCGCGCACCCGGAGCCGCCTCAATCGCGGCAAGCACGCCGTCAAGAGCGAGATAAAGTTGGGGATAGGGATGCCCTTCAGGCAGGGTTGCGGCAGCAAGTGCCGTCACCCAATCAAGTGCGCTAGCGGCGAGCGGTTCAGCCATCAGCGGCGCACGACTTTGGATCAGTTCAACGCTGAGGCTGGCGAGCTGCGCCCCGCCGCGAAACTTCCACGTCGCGTCAACAACATTCGACGGGATTAGCACCGGCCGCATCACCCGCGACCGACCGCCGCGCACATAGCCAGCGATCAGGCCATGCTCCGTCGTCAGCGCGCGAACAATTGTTCCCGTTTCACCGTGGTTTCGGACGGCGCAGATGATGGCAGTGGCGCGAGTGGGCATCTCACCCTTCCCGCTTACACCACGCCAATTCATCCTTTTGCGACACTTTCTGCCGCTTTGGCAGCACGAACACATGCGGTAGCCGCGTCGGCAAACGGCCCGAGGTTCGCCCGCGTTCGCCGCCGACAACGGCTTTGAAATCAAGGCAGGCGGGCGCAGTCTTGAGAAAATCCGAATGGCCCGTCTTTTTGCCGCCCACATCGCTTGTATCGACAATCGTGAGGCCACTTTGCGTTGACGCGGTGTCAGCACGGCTGGTTGAGGGGTAACAGCGAATCGGCAAATTCTGCGCCTTAAGTGCCTCTGCCTCAAACGGGTCATAGCAGAACGGGGAGCCTAGACGCGGATAGCCATGAAGCTGCCGCGAAAGCCCAAGCGCACGATCCTTGCGCGAAACATAGACTGTGATCCGGCGGTTGTTGGCCACCCGTCTTGCTGACAATATTTCTTCGGCAATATCGCGTTCAAAATCCTGCCGATCAACATCGGGGGACGCGAGAATGATATTTGAGATATTGCTCGAATCCGCATTGGCCGAATTGCGATCAACGAATTCAAGCGCCGGGATCACGAGCCGCGCGCCCATCGAATGCGAGACCAGGACTATCTCCTTTGTCCAAGGACGCGACGCGAGCTTAGTGAGGAAGCGGCGGAAATTCCGTTCATCCCAATAGAGATTGGTTTCATCAACCAGATAACCAAGCAACGCCCCCTGCGACGGCCAGCTATATTGAATAACCGGCCCGGCAAATTCGGTTAGCCGCTTCATCTGAAAACTGTCACGCGAATTCGATACAAATGTCTCACGGTAGCCGTGCACGTAAACCAGCACACGGCCATCGCCTTTTGCCATTTCAGCCTCAAGATCGGCCCACCATTTTTCTTCACCCTGAAAGCTGAGCGGCACAATCATTTTCGGCTGGCTTTTGCCGACGCCGGGGCGCGGCTGATCAAAGCGACCGTAGCGGATTTGTTGAGAGCGAAAATTGGTGAGCGTGAGTAAATCAGCGCGACAATCAGGCAGTCTTGATGTGACGAGAAACAGCGCTGCGCCGCTTAACGCCGCGCCCCCTGACGCTGGATCAGTGACACAGCGCGGATCAGACACGTAGCGCGCATGGGGTATTTTTCCATAATTCGTCGCGCAGGCGGACAGCAAAAGGCCAAAGGCCAGAATGAGGCAATTACGCGCGGTGTGAAATGTCATCCCGATAACATAGGTTAGATACGCCTTACGTAATAGCCCTCATCGCATCCGCGCGCGTTTACGCCCGTGCGAACAACCGCTTGAAAAACCCTTGCTTTGCGGGCGGAGCGATAATCTCTTCGGGAGTATCAAACATAATGCGACGGCGCAGGCTGCTCCCACTCGGTTCACGCGGCGGCAGTTCATCATGACGCGGCTTGACTGTGATTGAAAGCGTCGCAACCTCAGCAATTGCCACCTCTTGCAAATGCGCCGGATAATAAACCGAGCCAATTGAGGCCCGCATATTATCCATGCCCGCAATCACTGGCACATTTCCAGCCAAGCCATAATTATCAAGCGCGGCCTTGACCGCCTGATGAAAGCGTATTGCGCGAAAAAGCGAGGCAAGCGTGAATTCAACATAGCCAAGCGGCGGCCCTTCGGCTGCCGCGCCGTCGTCTTGCGAGCGCAGGAAATACTGGGTTTTGTGACGCAAAAGCGCGGTGTTCAAATCGGCAAGGCCCGTAATTTCGGCATAAACCTCAATATCTTCGGACTGACCGTACCAGTTTGGGTTCGGCGCGAGGCTTTCGGCAAGCAGTTGCTCAGGTGAAAGCTTTGAAAACGCAAGGTTCGCATCGGTGTAAAAAGCGACTTCAATCAACGGATCATAGGCATCGGTTTTTGCCTCAAACACCAAATCAGTCGGGTTGGACATGATGAGATGCACCGCCGTCACCGGGTCGCCCTCAAACTGCGCAATCGCGGTGCTGATATCATCCCAGCCACTGAGCGTTATTGTGTCTGGGGTGAGCGCTTCACACAAATCAGCCAGCGGCGAAACAATCGCAGCAAGATCGCCAAGCAACTTGGCGGCCGCCCCATCAAGCTGACCGCTATGGATCATCGCGGTAATCGTGCGGACATAATCCTGCTCTGCCGCCGCATCTGCCCATGTGTTTTGAAGTGCCGATTCTTGCTGAACTAAATGTGTCATCGCTCTGCCTCTCACTGCCGTTAGATCAGTGACGCGCTTAACCGCAAAGCGTTGTTATCCGGTGAACGGGGATGCTTTGAGCGCAGCAAGACGCGCGGGCAAAAGCGCGAGTATGCCCTCACGCTGCGAACGGCTTGCCCCGCCCCAGATCGTGATTTCATCAATTGTGCGTCCGCAGCCGGTGCAAAGGCCACGCGTAGCATCCAATGTGCAGATTTTGGTGCAAGGCGAATCGACATTCACAGCGCAGTGGCTACTCCGCAATCGCAAACAAAGTGGCACCCTGATACTTCGGCGCAGCGGGATCAAACAGCGGCGCAGACTCAAAATGCTGATCCGCGAGGGTGACATCATTCAATCCTGCAAGATTAAATGCCCCGAGCTTAATCTCGCGCGGCGGCTGTCCTGCTTTTTCAAGCGCTACCGCGTCAATATACAGCGAATCATTGCGTTTATAGAGAATATACGGCGCGAGCTTCATCTCAACGCGGTTATAAGTAACGACCACGCACTTCTTACGCGCAATCGCTTCGAGCAGGGTTTGGTTTGCTGACATGAGTGTTATGATAACGTTGCGGTTGTGACGCGCAATAGGGAATTGTGCGGTGCAGCA
>JAYTPB010000080.1:0-10602 GCA_043747445.1 Sphingomonadales bacterium | reverse complement strand
CGCGATCAAATCGTGACGCTCGCGCGCAATAGTTTTACTGGATCATTTCTCGGCGTGGAGGATATCGCGCGTCATCTCGCCGAGGTTGACGCCTATATTGCGGCGGCGGCATGAGCAGCCCTGCCCTGCTCTATATTGATCAGATCCAATTCATTCATGATGTTCGCGCGCTCGCGGCGCTTCTCCGCAGTGGCGATTGGCAGCCCGATTTCATCGTTGGTATTGGGCGTGGCGGGCTTGTGCCTGCGGTATTCCTGAGCCACGCGACCGGGATTGCGCTGCTTTCGGTTGATCATTCGAGCAAGGTGCCAACTTTTGGTGATCAGCTACTCGCAAAGCTTGCTGACAAGACCAAGGCCGGTATTCGCCTGTTAATCGTGGACGATATCAACGATTCGGGCAAAACACTGCGCTATCTCCGTGAGGAATTTCTCAAAACAGGCGGTGTCGCGGCGCATCTGCGCGTGGCGGTGCTGATCGATAATATCCGCTCAATCGAAACCGTTGACTATCGCGCGCGCACGATTGACCGAAATGAAGAACCGCGCTGGTTTGTCTTCCCGTGGGAGGCGATGGCAGAGCGTGAAGATATGCTGGTCGATGCAGCGGTCAAGCATCACACACCCAACTGACGCCGGGTAAACCACAGCGTGATCAGCGGCGGAATCACCCATTGCAGAAACGGTGACATGCCAACGCCGAACAGCACCGGCATTAGCGGCGAATAGGCCCACACCCCCATCTCAGTCGCAATCAACTCAATCGCGCTCGTGATGGCAAGACCCGTAATCAGAAAAATCAGCACATGGCTGCGCTCGCCCGCGACAAACCAGTAACGTGACCGCGCGAAAGCTGATGCCGTCCAAAAGGCGATCAGCATGATGAAGCCGTCAGCCACCGTTGCCGCCGCGCACATTGTGATCACTGGCCAATAGGGCGTATTGGCGGGCGGCAGAGCAAACAACGGCATCTGCAACATTTCCCACACGAAATTGAGTAGGAAGGCAAAGATATAGATGTTGAATTCGGGGAGTGACGTGATGCGGCGCAATAATGGGAATTTCGTCTGGTTCATACTGGTTGCAACATGATGTGTGGATTTGGACTAAAAGCCATAGTAATTGGGTCTCCAGCCATCACCATCCCTCCTGTGATGACAATGCCCATTACTCCCGCAAGACGGATGAGGCTACCGTCATCAGCGTAGTCAAGCACTGCCTGCATCAGGCCCGGAATAAGGCAATTAAGCTGATGGCAGGGATTGCGTAGGCCCGTAATCTCAATCACCGCTTCATTTCCAATCTGAAGCCGCGTCTCCGCAGACAACCCAAGCAAGTCAATCCCGCGTGTGGTGATATTCTCGCCCATCATCGCTGGGCCAATCTCAAAGCCCTTGTCCGCCAGCATATCGAACAGTTCAGCGTGGATAAGATGCACTTGTCGTAAATTTGGCTGGGTTGGATCTTTGGCAACACGACTGCGGTGCTTGACCGTTGAACCGCTATGGGCATCGCCTTGTACGCCTTGGCCAGCGATAAGGTGGATGGCATCTTGCGCATCTTTGGTAATGCGGTGTGTTTCTCGCGCAGCAACAGCGACAACAACCCCCATCACTTCCTCCCGAACAGTTTCTCAATATCACCGTGCGCGAGCTTCACCCAAGTGGGTCGACCGTGGTTGCACTGGCCCGAGTGCGGGGTGACCTCCATTTCGCGGAGCAGCGCGTTCATTTCGGCGACTGAAAGCACCCTGCCTGCCCGCACTGAACTGTGACACGCCATTGTGCCCGCCACCGCATCGATCCGTTCTTTGAGCGACAATGCTTCACCGTGCGCGGCAAGCTCATCGGCGAGGTCGGTGACCAGCCCCTGAATATCCCCCGCACCAAGCACCGCTGGCGATGCGCGCACCAGTACAGCGCCAGCGCCGAAGCGTTCAAGCTCAAGTCCAAATGCGGCTAAGTCAATGATCCGCGCCTCAAGCCGGTCACACGCGCTTTCGTCAAGTTCGACGACTTCGGGGATGAGCAGTGCTTGGCTTGCGACCCCACCGCTCTCAACCGCGCGGCGCATGCGTTCAAGCACCAGTCGTTCGTGCGCGGCGTGTTGATCGACAAGGATCAACCCATCTTCAGCTTCCGCCACAATATAGGTTTGCGCGATCTGTCCGCGCGCGACGCCAAGCGGGTGCGCAGATTGTTCTGGAATAGGGGCGTCGGATGCTTCAGCGCGGGCAAGCGGCGGCGGGGCTGCAAAATGGCTGCGATTGTCCCAGACGCGCCCCTGCAAAGACGTCACAGGTGCTGGCCAAGCCGATTGCGACGGCTCGCTTTGCCAACGGCCAAGCGCCGCGACAGAGGGAAGCGGCGCGCGTTCCTGCCCTGCCTCATCAAGCGCCCGGCGCAGTCCGCTCACAATCAGCCCGCGCACTAACGCTGGATCGCGGAAACGCACTTCGGTTTTTGCGGGATGCACATTGATATCAACTTCACTGAGCGGGACATCAAGGAACAGCGCCACAACCGCGTGACGATCACGCGCGAGCATATCGGCGTAGGCACCGCGCACAGCACCTGTCAGAAGGCGGTCTTTGACTGGCCGACCATTCACGAAAAGATATTGATGATCAGCCACGCCGCGATTGAACGTCGGCAAGCCGGCAACGCCAGTGAGCCGAAACCCCTCTCGTTCAAAATCAAGCCCGACGCTGGCCTCGGCCAACGCCCGATCAGTCAGCGCCGCCACGCGGTCAGGCCCGCTTTCGCCGCCTGCAACCATCAGCGTGCGCCTGCCACCATGTTCCATAGAGAAACTGACGTCTGCCCGCGCCATCGCCAGCCGCTTCACAACATCAACGCAGGCCGCATATTCGGCGCGCTCCGAACGGAGGAATTTGCGCCGCGCGGGCACTTTGGCAAATAACTCCGCGACTTGAACGCGAGTTCCGGGCGGCACTGCGGACGGCCCCTCATCCACAGTCTCACCATTATCGACGGTTAAGCGCCAGCCATCGCCGCCGCGCACCCGGCTTTCGATCGTCAACCGCGCCACGCTAGCAATTGAAGGCAAAGCCTCACCGCGAAAGCCAAGCGTTGTTACCGCTTCTATCGCGTCACCGGGCAATTTTGACGTGGCATGACGCTCCAGCGCGAGCGCCATTTCAGGCGGAGACATGCCGCACCCATCGTCCGCAACGTCGATCAGTTCGATCCCGCCTGCAAGCAGCGTAATCTCAATCCGCGTGGCACCCGCGTCAATCGCGTTTTCGACAAGTTCTTTGAGCGCTGCGGCTGGTCTTTCGACCACTTCACCCGCAGCGATACGATTGACAAGCGTTGAAGGCAGCCGACGTATTGACATAGATGACGCCCTAGACCAATCGCTCGGCTTCCGCGAGAGAGCAGATTAACGAATCGGGGCGATTTAATCGCACCGGGCTGCTATCAAGCGGTCAAGACAGCTTTTGCGTATCCAGAAACGGACTTTTGATGATTTTTCCTCGGTTTTTCAGATTTATGTCGCAGGACATGGCAATCGACTTAGGCACTGCAAACACCATTGTTTATGTCCGTGGCCGAGGGATTGTACTCAATGAGCCTTCGGTGGTGGCGATTGAAACGATAAATGGCGTCAGACGCGTCAAGGCCGTCGGCGTTGATGCAAAGCTGATGATGGGCAAAACCTCTGGCTCGGTTGAGGCGATTCGTCCGCTGCGTGACGGTGTGATCGCCGATATCGAAGTCGCCGAAATTATGATCAAGCACTTCATTCATAAGGTCCATGGTCAACGTCGCTTCCCAAGCTGGCCCGAAATTGTGATTTGCGTGCCGTCAGGTTCCACTTCGGTTGAGCGCCGCGCGATCCGCGACGCCGCATCTAACGCTGGTGCGAGCCAAGTGCATCTGATCCTTGAGCCGATGGCCGCAGCAATTGGCGCTGATATGCCTGTAACTGAACCTGTTGGTTCGATGGTGGTTGATATTGGCGGCGGGACAACCGAGGTTGCTGTTCTATCACTGCGCGGGCTTGCCTACACAATGTCTGTCCGGGTCGGCGGCGATAAGATGGACGAGGCGATCGTGTCCTATGTCCGCCGCAACCACAATCTCCTAATCGGTGAAAGCACCGCTGAGCGGATCAAGAAAGAAGTCGGCGTTGCCAAGCCGCCGCTCGACGGCGTGGGCAAGACAATTCACATCAAGGGCCGCGATCTCGTGAACGGCGTGCCGAAGGAAATCACGATTAATCAGGGTCAGATTGCTGAAGCGCTTGCCGAACCTGTCGGTACTATCGTTGAAGGCGTCCGCATCGCGCTTGAGAATACCGCGCCCGAACTTGCGGCTGACATTGTTGATCAAGGCATTGTCCTAACCGGCGGCGGCGCGCTGCTGACTGGCATTGATGAGGTTTTGCGCGATGAAACTGGGCTGCCCGTAACCGTTGCTGACGATCCGCTGACCTGCGTTGCGCTTGGCACCGGCCGCGCGCTGGAAGATCCAATCTTCCGGGGCGTGCTGCTGACCGCTTAGCTGAAAGGCTGCCAATATGGCGCCGCCATCGCCAAGGCGCCCCGGATTTTCAAGACGGGTGCAGTTTAGCCTGTTTGCGGGCTATGTTTTTGCGATCGTCGGCGCGCTTTTTGCGCTGCTCTTGGTCGTGACTGCGCGCGTTGATCCGGCGGGTCATGCCGCACTTCAAAGCATTGCCACCGATATAACGTCGCCGATATCGTCAACGCTGCGCGCTGCAGTCAACACCGTCAAAGATCTTGGTGGTGGGACAGCCGCCTATTTTGATGCAGCCTCTAAAAATCGAGTGATGTCGCAAGAGTTGAAACTCGCGCGGGCCAAACTGATTGAGGGTGAGGCCAATGCGCTCGAAAATCGGCGACTCAAACGCTTGCTTGCTATCGTAGAACAGCAAAAAACGCGTCCGGTTACTGCACGGATCGTGAGTTCATCAGCAACCAGCAGCAGGCGCTATGCAACGCTCGCCGCAGGTGCAGTCAACGGTGTTGAAGTGGGACAGCCAGTGCGCGCAGCCGACGGTTTGGTGGGCAGGATTGTGCAACGCGGCCAGTTCGCATCACGCGTTTTGCTGATTATCGACAGCGAAATCATAGTTCCCGTCAAGCGTGTGAGTGACGGCGCGCCAGCACTTGCCATCGGCCTTGGTGATGGCAGAATTGAGTTGCGCACGCTTGCTGCCGGAACCAACCCATTCAAGGTTGGCGATGTTTTCGTAACCTCAGGCACGGGCGGGATTTACACCCCCGGCATCCCCGTTGCGATTGCTGTAAGACGAACGCGCGATGCCACCTTTGGCAGGCCGCTTGCGAACCCGGCATCGTTGGATTTTGCGATTGTCGAGCCGGTTTATATCGCGCCTCTGCCCTCCATTGAACCATCGGAAACGGCAGAATAGTGCCACGCCCTCCGCGCACCCGAATTGATCGCCCGCCGTCATCGCTCCGCCTGACGGGCACACCGATCATAACCGTCTTGATCGGATCGATGGCCCCGTTGTTGCCGATGATCGCATCAACACCGCTTGTCCCCCCGTTTGGGCTGATAATGCTGATCGCGTGGCGCTTACGTCACCGAACGATCTGGCCCGCATGGATTGGCTTGCCACTTGGCCTTTGGGACGACATATTCAGCGGCCAGCCGCTCGGATCATCGATGCTGCTGTGGACAGTTGTATTGCTCGGGCTTGAGGTGATCGACCGACGGATGGTGTGGCGTGATTTTTGGCAAGATTGGGGCTTGGCGGCGGTTATTGTCACCGCAACACTGCTTGGCGGGCTGGTTATCGCCAATTTGACCGGCGGCAACACCTCAGCAATCATCATGCTTCCCCAGATCATCGTATCAATCGCGCTCTTCCCATTGCTCGCACGCGGCTGTGCGATGATTGATGCGTGGCGGCTGCTGCGATGAACACGACAAAGCGTATCGTAACCGAAGCACAGCAGAATTTCACCTTCACCCGGCGTGCGTTAGTGCTGGGTGGCGCACAAGTTGCGATTGGCGCGGTGCTCGCGGGGCGCATGGCGTATATCTCAATCGCGCAGAATGAGCGCTACTCACTGCTCGCCGAGAGCAACCGCGTGAACCTCACCCTCATGCCGCCGCGTCGTGGCTGGATCGTTGATCGGAGCGGCAAGCCACTTGCGCTGAACCGCACCGCGTTTCGGATCGATATTATTCCTGACCGAATTCGCGACAAGCCGCGTGTGCTTGGTGAGCTTCAAAAACTGCTCGCCCTACCCGACGATGAAATACAGCGGATCAGCACGGAAATCAGCAAAAATGCTGGATATCAGCCCGTTCAAGTCGCCCAGAATCTGAGTTGGGATCAATTCGCGACGGTCAGCATCCGCGCGCCAGAGCTTCCCGGTGTGGCGCCGGGGCAATCGTTCAACCGATATTACCCAACCGGAGCAGCGGTTGGCCATTTGCTTGGTTATGTCGGCGCGGCATCGGCCAAAGATTACGAAAAATCCAAAGACCCGCTGCTGATCCTGCCCGGTTTCAAAATCGGCAAGGATGGGCTTGAAAAGGTCATGGAGCTAAAGCTTCGCGGTGAACCCGGCGCAAAACGAACCGAGGTCACCGCGCGCGGCAAGCTCGTTCGCGATCTCGCGACGCGTGCTGATGTGCCTGGTAAAACCATCCGGCTGACCGTTGACGCAGGCTTGCAGGAATATGCCGCGCGCAGGCTTGGCAACGAATCCGGATCGGTGGTGGTGATTGATTGCCTAACCGGGGGCATCCTAACGATGGCATCGATGCCCTCATATGATCCCAACAGCTTTTCCGACGGCATCGGCAATAATGAATGGAAAATGCTCCAAGCCGATGATCATATTCCAATGCTCAACAAATCACTTCAAGGGCTATATCCGCCGGGATCAACGGTCAAACCAATGGCGGCACTTGCAGTGTTGCGTGCGGGTGTCGATCCAGAAGAAACCGTTTTTTGCGGCGGCGGATATCGGCTGGGTAATCGCACCTTCAAATGCCTTGGTCGCCACGGCTCAGTCAATATGACGACCGCGATCATGAAAAGCTGTAACACTTATTTTTACGCAATGGCCAATCGGCTTGGTTATGACAGCATCGCGCCTGTTGCCAAAATGACCGGGCTAGGCCAAGAGTTTGACCTGCCCGTCGCGTCTCAGCGTTATGGCACCGTTCCCGATAGCGCTTGGAAAATGCGCAAGTATAATAAGGAATGGTCGCGCTCTGATTCGCTCAACGCCACCATCGGCCAAGGCTATATCATCGTGAGCCCGCTGCAATTGGCGGTAATGTCTGCGCGGATCGCTTCGGGGCGCAATCTCCAACCAAGCCTGATCATCGGTCAGCAACCGCGAGCCGCCGCCCTGCCCTTCCCGGCTGAACATTTGGCGGTGGTGCATCAGGGCATGAACTTGGTTGTCAACGGCGGAGGGACGGGAGCGCGGAGCCGCCTACCGCTCGACGGGGTCGCAATGGCAGGGAAAACCGGAACCGCGCAGGTGCGTAAGATTGCCGGATCACAGCGCGGGCAAAGCGGCGAATGGAAATACCGCGATCACGGGCTGTTCGTATGCTTTGCGCCTGTCGAGGCCCCGCGTTATGCCGCCGCAGTCGTCATCGAACACGGCCTTGGCGGCGCGCGCGCGGCGGCACCCGTTGCGCGTGATGTCCTCACCTATCTTTATGATCAGCAAAAGGCGATGGCGACGCTTGAGGCGCTTGAAAGCGGTTGGGGCGGCACGATCAAGCAGCGGATGGATCGCAAGTCTTTGGTATGGGCGCAGGCCAATGGTTTAGCACCGCCGCCACCACCGCCTGTTGAGGATGTTTCCGCCAACGCAGCACAGGCGCAAACGCCCGCACCCGCTCCGGTTAATGCCGCAAAGGGGCAACCAGCGCCCGAGCCAGCGGCAAACCTTACCGCGCCAGTGCCGACCGTCAACGCAGCCAATGCAACAGGGGCCACAGAGTGAGCAGCAACTCTTTAATCCCCGCGCCAATTGCCCAACTGCCGTGGCGGTTCCTTTCGATCCTCACCCTGATCGGCGGGTTTGGTGCCGTCATTCTTTATTCAGCGGCGGGCGGCAGCGCCAGCCCGTGGGCGGGATCGCACGTACTCCGCTTTACCGTCTTTCTCGGCATGGCGATTTTCCTCTCGCGCTTCTCTGAACGCTTTTGGAAAGACGTTGCGTTCCCGGTTTACGGGGTGATTCTCATCCTGCTTGTCGGGGTTGAGCTGATTGGCGGGATCAGCGGCGGCAGCCAGCGCTGGCTTGATCTTGGCTTTATCCGCCTGCAACCCTCAGAACTGATGAAATGCGCAATCATCCTTGCGCTTGCCCGCTTTTATGATTTGCTGCCCGCTGGCGAAATCCGGCGCTGGAATGCAATCTGGCCCGCCGCTATGATGATCGGGATTCCCGCATTGCTCGTCATTATTCAGCCTGATCTTGGCACAGGCATCATGATCGCTTCCGGGGGCATGACAATCATGTTTCTCGCAGGGCTTCCGCTGCGGCTTTTCCTCATCGGTGGGGGCTTGGTCGCCGCTGCGCTACCAATCGTCTATTCACAACTTCATGACTATCAACAAAAGCGCGTGCTGATTTTCCTTGATCCCGAAAGCGACCCGCTCGGGGCAGGTTATCACATAACTCAATCGAAGATTGCAATCGGATCGGGCGGCATTTTCGGCAAAGGCTTTCTCAATGGCACGCAAAGCCATCTCGACTACCTCCCTGAAGGCCATACTGATTTCATCTTCGCAACGATGGCGGAGGAATGGGGCTTGCTCGGCGGGTTGATCATTATTGCGGCCTTTGTTCTGCTCGCGCGGTGGGGGATGAATGTTTCTGAGCGTGCGACAACCCGCTTTGGCCGCTTGACAGCGGCGGGGCTGACGATGACGATCTTCTTTTATGTAACGATCAATCTTTTGATGGTGATGGGGCTTGCGCCGGTTGTTGGCATCCCCCTCCCCCTCGTCTCGCACGGCGGCACAGCGATGATGACAGTCATGATTTGCGCGGGCATCCTGATGTCGATTGATCGCAGCAGCAAAACGGCACGGGGTTTGCGATAAACTGGCTGCCTAGCAAGCTAACAATTTGCCAGACGCAAAATCACGTGCTAGCCGACTTTCACGTCGAATCAAGTTACTGAATAAGCAGTATCGCCGGTTGACGATGGACGCATAGCTCAGTTGGTAGAGCAGCTGACTCTTAATCAGCGGGTCCTTGGTTCGAGCCCAAGTGTGTCCACCAGAAATTCCTTGTAAAACAATAAGTTATATTCTCCACTTTGTGCTGTCGGAGCCTGATTTCAAAATTGGGGTCGGTATAAGCCCTATCCTATTTTTTCTCGCCGTCAAAAATTGACTTCAAGTCAAACACAACTTCGCTATTTGCGCACTGATCGTTTAGCATACGCACTGCACACCGCACGCGTTGATCGTGATGAGATATAATTCCCGTCAGAAAGTGCTAAAAAACAATCATCGGCGTGACGGGAAACTTGTCCATGCGTGATCATGAATGGTCGGTGTTTGATAGCCTTGCGTATGAGATCAGCCCGAATGACACGCTCGTCCGGCAGCAAGATTTGTTAATCCGTTTGCAAAACTCAGAAGCCAAACTTGTGCCAATTTTCGAACATATTCAAGTTCTCGCAAACATCTTTTTCGCTCTGGCAGGTATGGCGTTTTTGCTATCTATTGTCGCCGCATTTTGGAACCACGCTGAAGCTAAGGTTATATTAAGCAATGTGTTGTGGCCTCTATTCGTTGGCAGTTTGCTTCATCTGGCGAGTCATCTGTGGCGACATCCCGGATTTGAATTATTGCTGCCGCCGATGTTGAAGCATCCCGATTTGCAGATTTTTCATGATCATCTCAAGCGGACGGCATGCGGTGAAATCGAAGTTGGGGGAAAGCATAATCAGATGATCGCTCCAGAATTTTTGAGATCAACATGCGCCATCGTAGGCTCAGGATTTATTGATTGGTTCAGAAGATGACGGTTGCGGCGATGCAGATGGCGGACATGAAGGTGTGGGCATATCGGTCGTAACGGGCGTGAATGCGTCGCCAGTCCTTTAAACGTCCGAATATGATCTCAATTTTGTGGCCCTGGCGGTATAGAATTGTGTCATCACCGTGATTGAAGCAGTCGAAGCTAAGCAGGCCAACATGCACGATTGGTTGACGACTGGGTCGGAGCAGTCAGTCTTAATGTGCATGAATACGGGACGCACTCAATGCGCCGAACGAAGGCCTCGTTAATCTACAAGGCGACGGGCAACCTAAGAGCTATCCAAATATAGCTGGGCCACTCAAATATCAAGAATACCGTCCGATATCTGGGTATTGATATATCGACGGTGCGATCACCCGAATGGCAGGAAAGTTCGTGGCTACTGACGGGCTGATTGTCTCGACTGATTTACAGCTTTTCCCGAAAAAGGGTGCGATTATTTGGTTGGCCGAACGGGCGTCAGCTTTCAGCCCTTGCGACGAATGTCAGAGCGAGGCCTAGAAACAAGGTTGCTGCAGTGCCGGCAGCGCCAGCCGACTGAACCATGTC
>JAYTPB010000079.1:0-3572 GCA_043747445.1 Sphingomonadales bacterium | reverse complement strand
CTCACCGCCAAGGCCGTGCTTCAACAGCATCGGCATATTCGCCATTACGAACAGCATTGAGAGTATCGGCACACCCCAAACCTTGACCGTAAGCCACGTATCAAAGCTTGCGAGTGCTCGCAAAACCTCATTCATCCCGGCAAGCGCCATGAAGAACAGCGCCCAATTGCGGCTGAGCATAATCCATCCGCGATCATCAAGCCCGGTAAAGGCGGGGCCGATGACAAATTTCAGTAAGGATTTGCCGCGCGCTAGTCCGGCGAGCAAAAGCCCGCCGAGCATCAAATAAATGATCGTCGGCTTGATCTGGATAAATTTCTGATCATTGAAATAGATGGTGAGTCCTCCAAAGCCGACAACAAGGATCGCCGATAGCCACATCATCGGCGTAACGTGACCAACCTTCCATTTCGAAATCGCAATCGCCACGACAATCGCGACCATGAAAACAGCAGTACCTGTGATGATCCCGGCAAATTTATAGACGACGAAAAAGAGGATCAACGGCACATAATCAAGCGCCATGGGCAGCCAGCTGGCGTGCGGCTTTGTGGTTTTGGCCTCACTCATGAATTGGCTCCGGCAATCACTTGCGCCATTTCCTGCGCATCAAACGGGCGCAGATCATCAAGTGTTTCGCCCACGCCAACCGCATGGATTGGCAGCTTGAACTTCTCAGCCGCTGCTACCAGAACGCCGCCGCGTGCGGTGCCATCAAGCTTTGTCATCACTAGGCCAGTCACTCCAGCTACCTCCTTGAAAGTTTCAATTTGTGACAGGGCATTTTGCCCTACGCCAGCATCAAGCACGAGCACCACATTATGTGGCGATGCGGGGTTGATCCGTCCAAGCACGCGCTTAATCTTGGCAAGCTCATCCATCAGCTCACGCCTGTTTTGCAGCCGGCCCGCTGTATCAACGATTAATACGTCAATCCCGGTGGCGGTCGCTTGCTTAACCGCGTCAAACACAATGCCCGCTGCATCGCCGCCTTCAGGGCCGCTGATAATTGGAACCCCAAGCCGGTCAGCCCAAATTTTGAGCTGGCCAATCGCCGCCGCGCGAAACGTATCGCCCGCCGCGAGCATCACACCGTAATCCTGCTCAATGAAGAGGTGCGCAAGCTTTGCAATCGTCGTCGTCTTGCCTGAGCCATTGACGCCAATCACAAGGATCACCTGCGGGCGCGGAAAGGCGTTGATCTCAATTGGTGAGGCAACGGGGGCGAGCACCTTCGCAATTTCTTCGGCAACGACCATGCGGACGCCGGCCTCGTCAATTCCGCGATCATAGCGGCTATCGCCAAGCCGCGCGCGCACTGCGGCAGCGGTTGCAGGGCCAAGATCAGACGTGATCAGCGCCTCCTCAATCCCGTCGAGCGTCTCGCTATCGAGCTTTGACTTTGTAACAAGCCCAGTCAAGTTTTCGCTCAACCGTTCAGACGTGCGTTTGAAACCGCCGATCAGTTTCTTGTGCCACGGTGTTTCGCTCATAGCGAAATACTTTCAAAAACTGTTTCGCTCATAAAGCTATGCCAGTCAGGGTGTTGCCATCGCTGGCGGTGATACGAACGTCAATCATTGAGCCGCGCATATTGCCGAGCGGAAGGGGCGTTTCAAGACGCACATTTGCAAAATTTTCGGCATGGCCATTCTGCTGGTCAAGTTCGATCAGTGTCTGCTGGGTGGTGCCAATCATTGATTGTAGCCAGCCAGCCTTTCGTTCATTCGCTCGCGTGCGGAGCGTTTCGGCGCGTGCTTTGATCGTGGCGCGCTCAAGCTGTGGCATCCGCGCGGCGGGGGTTCCAGCGCGCGGCGAATAGGGGAAGATATGCCCTATTACGATGTCACAGTCGTCAAGCAGTAAAAGGCTATTTGCAAACATCGCGTTGGTTTCGGTTGGGAAGCCAGCAATGATATCCGCGCCAATGCTGAGCGCAGGGCGTCTGGATTTAAGCCGCTCAACCAATTCCACCGCTTGGGAGCGCGAATGCCGCCGCTTCATCCGCTTGAGGATCATGTCATCACCTGACTGGAGTGAAAGATGGACATGCGGCATCACGCGGGGTTCGCCGGTGATCAGATCGAACAGCCGGTCATCAATCTCAACTGAGTCCATTGAGGACAGCCGCAGCCGCTTTAATTCTGGCACATGCTTCAGGATACGCTCAACGAGCATCCCAAGTGTCGGGCTGCCGGGAAGATCAGGGCCATAGCTGGTGAGATCAACCCCGGTCAGGATCACTTCCTGCTGCCCGCGATCAACCGCTTGCTTGACCGCATCAATCACTAGCCCTGCCGGGATCGAACGGCTTTCGCCGCGACCGTAGGGTATGATGCAAAATGTGCAGCGATGATCGCAGCCATTCTGCACCTCGATAAAAGCGCGGGCGTGGTCTGCGCCGGAGATGGCGGGCCTTCCCTTTCCGTCCGTCCCGAGCGAAGTCGAGGGACGTGCAAAGCGCGCAGGTGTCTCGACTTCGCTCGACACGAACGGAGAATAGCTATCGGACAAGCCCTTAATCCGATTACCAACCAACTCGGCCATTCCAGCAAACATCGCTGGATCAATTTCGGCTGCACAGCCCGTCACGATAATTCGCGCATCGGGACGACGCTTGGCCGCACGCCTTACCGCTTGGCGCGCCTGCCGCGTTGCTTCAGCAGTCACCGCGCAGCTATTGATCACAATCAGATCGTCCGCGCCCGCCGCCGCCGCGCGGATCGCCTCGCCCTCGGCAATGTTGAGGCGGCAACCGAAATTGATGACTTCAACGCTCAACCGAAATCATCCCAATCAGCTTCGCCGCTGAAGACATAAGTCGCTGGGCCGTTCATGCGGATGGGTTCACCGTCGGCCCAGTCGATCACAAGATCGCCGCCTGGTAGGCTTACCGTTACGGGCGCAGTTGCGCGGCCTGAGCGAATTGCCGCAACCGCAGTCGCACACGCCCCGGTGCCGCAAGCCCGCGTCAGGCCAACGCCACGTTCCCAAACGCGCAGCTTCAAATGCTGCGCCCCGGTGACACTCGCCACATTGACATTCACCCGCTCAGGAAAGAGCGGGTCATGCTCAATCACCGGGCCTAGTGTTTCAAGGTCAATCGCGTCGGCATCATTCACAAAGAAGATCACATGCGGATTACCGACATTGACGGCCATCGGCCTCTCCAAACTCTCCCAACCAACTGGCATGTCACGCGTATCCATTGGCATGGCGAGCGGTATAAACTCCCAGTCAAACGCGGGCGGTGGCAGCGTCACCGTCGCGCGTGCATCGCCGGGTTCGGTATGGAGGATGCCACCCATCGTTTCGATACTGGCGGGCCGCTCCATTAGCAGGGCGATGCAGCGCGTGGCATTGCCGCACGCCTCAACCTCACCACCATCAGCGTTGAATATGCGCATTTTAACGTCAGCCACTAAGGAAGGCTCAAGCAAAATGAGTTGATCAAACCCAATCCCAGTCTTGCGATCACCAATCGCGTGCGCGCGGGCAGGGGGCATGTCCACGGGCGTTTCACGCGCATCAATCACGACAAAATCATTGCCGAGGCCGTGCATCTTGTGAAA
>JAYTPB010000078.1:0-4953 GCA_043747445.1 Sphingomonadales bacterium | reverse complement strand
GTCGTCGATATCATGCTGCTTCGGGTTGGGTAACGTCTAATGAAATGGACGTCTGCGCTTGCGATTTTTCTGCTCTTTTGGGTGATGTCGGCATTTCTGGTGATGCCCTTCGGCGTGCGCAACGCGCATGAAACTGGTGAGGCGCTGATACCGGGCCAAGCCGACGGCGCGCCTGCCAATTTCAATCCCAAACGCATTTTGCTGCGAACGACGATCCTCGCGTTGATCCTGTTTGGGATTTACTATCTCAACTATGTCAACGGTTGGATCAGCTTCTAAGCCGTTCAATCGCTTGAGCGAGCGCTACGTATAGCTTGCCGGTGTCTGATGATAGCAGCGTCACGCTAAGCGGTGTGCCATCGCGCGTCGCCAAGACATTGCGCAGCATCGCCTCAAAGTCATGGATGTAGCGGTTCACCTGCTCACGGAATTCAGGCTCTGCATCATAATGGCGCGCGATTTCCTTGGCTTCACTGGTATCGAGCAGCTTAACCGCGCGACGAGTGAAAATGCCGCGATCCCCGCGCAGATAGCTTGCCCACGCTGTGTCAGTGACTTCATTTGACAGGATTTTTGTCACATCAATCGCGGTTGAATTGAGCGATTCAACGAGCAAGGCCACACGCCGCGCAAAATTGGCATGATCGGCAGTTTCAACTTCTTCCTTAGCATCTGCAATCCGCGTTTCAAGCGCTGTGCT
Organism: Sphingomonadales bacterium; assembly: GCA_043747445.1. Lineage (GTDB taxonomy): Bacteria > Pseudomonadota > Alphaproteobacteria > Sphingomonadales > Sphingomonadaceae > Aquisediminimonas. Next base: position 4,253 of record JAYTPB010000078.1, on the reverse strand, counting down.
CATCTCCGATATCGTCAGCATCTGGCGCATCAGACGGTCAGTCGCCTTCTGTGCCGCAGCCACCGCATTGCCGGTTGTCTCGGCAATTGCCGCCATCTGTGCCTCGACCTGTTCAGTAAGCGCAGTTGACAGCGCGTCCTTGCTCATGTCGCCGAGCGATTTTGCTGATTGTGGGATGATGTCGGCGAATGCGCTGCGAACATGCGCGGTCGCTTGCGCTGCGGTCTCGCGAACACTGAGCAGCGATTCAACAAGCTGCGGCCCTGCCTGCGTTGCAAGACGTTCGGCATCCGCAGTCGCGGTTGCTATGCTCGCGGCGAGTGCATCGGCGGTGTCTTTGCTCTTTGCCAGTTGCTCGGAACTGAGCATCGCCATCGATTCAAGGTCATGACGTTGCCGCGCGACAAGCGCATTTGCTTCGCCGAGCTTATCGAGTGCTGTGATTGCGGTTGCGGTTATCTCTGCGACAATCGGCGTCGCCGCGCTGACAGCCGCCATGCTTTGGCGGGCTTTTTCTTCAAGCCGCGCATAAGCCGCAGGCAGTGTCTGATCGATTTCGTTTGATGCGGCATCAAGCGCGGTCATCAGTGATGCCACTCGGTCAACCAGAGAATTCGCGGTATCGCCGCCGTTCGCCAGTGCAGAAGTCAAATCATCGGCATGATTGCGCAGCGCGCCGATGGCTGAACCAAGTCGCTCAGTGCGTTCAATCCCGCGCGTATCAAATTCGCTAAATTTGGCCTCAACAGCGGACAGATCATTATTCAATCGTATAATAAGCCGCTCGCTTGCTTCATCCTGTGCCGCAAATGTCCGCGCAACTTGATCGACTTGTGCGGCTATCCGGTTAACGCGTTCGGCAATCGCATCGGTTGATTCAGCCCCGGTCTTGGCCATCGCCGCCTGATTCTGTTCGACCATCGCAATCATCGCTGCGCCCTGCGCTTCCATCCCCTGACGCGCTGTTTGTAAAGCTTCGGCGGCACGCTCAAGCGCTTGATCAACCGCGCCAGTCATCTGACCGGCGGCCTGTTCAAGCCTTGCACCGGCAACTTCGCTCACGCCTTCCATACGTGAAAGGTGCGCTGCAAGCTTTTGCGCGGCATTTCCCGCAATCTCGTCTGCTTCACGCCCACGCGCCGTGAGTACCGCAAGCTGCGCATCAAGCGACCCTGCTTGTTCGTGCGCAGTAAGGCCTGCGGTTTGGAGCGCCGCGACCATCTGCCGCGTTTGAATCTGCGCTTTGGGCAAATTGGCAAGCAAGATTGCAAGATCGCCGCGCGCTGCTGCTGCTGAGCTTTTGAGCATCTGCATATTGCGCGCGATGGTTTCGATCTCACCCTGGATTACTTCGGTGGTCGCCTTAAGCCGCTCGGAAGTGCCCTCACCGATGCGCGAAAGCGCGTCGTTCTGCTCACTCATTGCTGCACGATTGGCGTTGAGCCTCGCGGACACTGAGCCAAGCGCGGTGCCAAGCCGCTGTTCTTCGCGCCGCAACGCTTCAACTGTATTTGAAAAGCGGCGTTGTTCGCGGCGGCTTGAGCGCTGTAAAACAATCCAACCAACAAGGATCAGCGCCAGCGGGGCGGAGACCGCGACGATTGCCTCAATGACAAAAGACAGCGTGAGCGGCGTACCACCAAGCGTGATAAAGCGATCAAAGCCAACAGCACCAATCCAGCCAAGCCCAAGTAGCGAAGCAGCAGCTATGCTCAGCTTCTCACCCCATTGCATTGACGAATCAGATGTCTCCTCATCCACTTCATACGCATCAATATCGACAATCTCGGCAGAATTTTCATTCCGCGTGGTGTCGCTCTCACGGTCGCGCCAAAGCCCGACGACAGAATTTACCTCAGTCATAACAACATGCTTAACATGGTTTTTCAAAATGCAAAAATTTTGTTGCAATCAGTCGTTAAGACACTGTTGCTAATATCACACAATGGCATATGATTTTGGGGCACTTGAAGCTTCGGTAGCAGCAGCAGTAGGCGATGATGACCGCTTAGCCCAAGATTTACGGACAGCGTTTCTTGAAGCCATTTGCCATCACGCCGACTTGCTCAACCGATCACGCTGCGATGCTAATTGGGAGATATCAGCATATCGGTTGAAAGGGTTGGCGGCCAGTTTTGGCGCAACTGGTCTGATGAAGGCCGCCAACTTCGCACTTGAATCAGCACCGGGCGATCCAGTGGCGCTGCGCAAGGTCAAAAGCGCGATTAGTGCGCTTGCTGGCTAGCTACTGTTGCTTTTTGCTGCAACGGCTTCCCTAATCAACGCTTACATCGTATCAGCCAGCCGAAATAAGGGCGGGGCGTTTAACATTGCCATTGGCGGTTCTCATCATTGCAGGCGAGAGTGAAGACGATGCGAGCGGCACGCTTGAGGCGATGCTACCGTTTGCTGGCCAGGCTTTGCTTGAATATCAAGTGCGGTTGGCGCGCGTTTGCGGCGGCGGGCACATCGTTGTCCTTGTTGAACAATTGCCAGCGGCAATGGTTTCGTTATTTGATCGGCTTCGCGACGATGGGATTGACGTTGATGTAGCGCGCGAACCGCGTGACGCGGCTGATCGAATTCATCCTGAAGAACAGGTTCTGCTATTTGCGCCGGGTTTTGTTGGATCGCGCAAGCACATTGAGGCGCTGATCGCGCGCGCGGCGCCAACGCTCGTAACGCTGCCAGATATCCCTGCGCACAGTGCATTTGAACGCATTGATGCAATCGAACGCTGGAGCGGACTTGCTTTGCTTGCTGGTCAGTCGATCCGGCAAACCGCCGCGATGCTTGGCGACTGGTCAATCAGTTCGACGTTGATGCGTGGCGCGCTGCAATCCGGCGCGGCACGGTGGCGGCTTGAACAGGCCGATGGCCTTGCGCTGGTAACAGATGCAGCACAGGCAGAGGCTGTTTCGGCCCGGCTGGTGCGCGACTACGGCAATGAAGATCAATCGCCGTTTGCCGATCTGATCGCGCAGCCGATTGCTAGGGTGGTGGTACCGCATTTGCTCAAACGGGCGGTGCCAGTTGATCTGATTGGGGTTATGCCGCTGATCCTTGCGGGTTCGGCATTTTTGCTTGCAATGCTCGGCTGGTTTGCATCGGGATTTGCGCTGCTGTGCATTGCCGCATTGGCAGACAGGGTCGCTGACACGTTGTTCTCAGTCACTGTGCGTAGCAACGCAAGCAACGCGTTCTTTAAGCGTGCCAAACCGTTTGTGTTTTACGCGCTGTTACTGCTGCTCGGCTGGGCACAGTCACGCGACGTTAGCGGTTGGGCGCCGTTGCTGCTCGCAGGCTGGAGCACTTCGATTTTTATGTTGCGCGCGCCCACAGGTGGGGCTGTTCCCAAATGGAGTCCGACCGTTGAAAGCAGTAGCTTTATATTGTTACTGGCGCTGGTTTTTGCGGCTCCCGTTGCGGGCCTTTTTGTCATCGTGTGTCACGGTCTAGCGGCTCAAATTGCAGATCGCTTTTTTCCGCAGTTGAATTTATCACGACCTTAACCATGATCGCGCTAATGCAGAACTATGCAGATGCGCGCCCTCAAAAGATCGGAACTCGCGTGACGAACTCTGTCGCGACGCAGACGGTGTACGGCACGGTTGATGCTCAGGGTCGGCTGGTGGCTGCTGATCATCCTTTGCTCCTGCTCCACCGCAGGGCAGGTGGCGAAGATGGCGGCGCGCTTGCAATCCCGCAAGTTGCCGCGCTTGCGCGACTTTCACAATCGCTTGGCGTACAGGTTTCGCGCACAGTGATCGCGGCGGACGGCGATATTGACATTGATCTTACGGTACAAGCGCGACCCGACGGCGAGATGATCCATCTCACAATTAACGGCTGGCGACAGCGTATGGAGCCTTTGGCAAATTCCGCGATGCGCGCCGAACGGGCGCAGTATTACGCTAAGATTGGAAATGAAGGCGCTTGGGAGTGCGATGAATTCCTGCGGCTTTCCGAACTTCCGTTGCCGCTGGCAAAGCTAACTAAAATCCCCGCCGACCAGATGCGTGAGCAGTCGTTCACACGGATATTTCGTTTGGTAGAGGATGATGCGGAGGATTTGCCGCTCGTCGCTGCACTTGCCGGGCGCGCCGCATTTGCAGGGCAGCTTGTCGAACTGCGATCAAATCCCGATGTTCGGTTGTGGCTTAGCGGCGAACCGAAAATTGAGAATAGCGGCCGTTTTCTGGGCTATGTCGGAGGTTATGCCTTTGTTGACCAGACCCACGCCGCACGACAAT